>NZ_LMPY01000068.1:0-4877 GCF_001424445.1 Methylobacterium sp. Leaf361
TGAAGTAGCCCCCAAAATGACCGGACAGGGGCTCACGCTTATGGAAGTGTGTGCCTATGACCGACCGTATGGTGAGTTCTAACGACCCGCCCCGCGCCGAACGCGTCGAGGTGATCACCTCCGTCCAGCGGCGTCGGCATTGGACCACGCAGGAGAAGGTGCGCCTCGTCGAGGAGASCTATCTGCCCGGTCAATCCGTCTCGCTCGTCGCCCGCCGCCACGGGCTGAACGCCAATCAGCTATTCACGTGGCGTCGGCTGATGGAGCGCGGCGCGTTCACGGCCGCCGGKGCCGGTGAAGAGGTGGTGCCCGCCTCCGAGCTGCGGGCTGCCCAGCAGCAGATCCGTGARCTGCAGCGGCTCCTGGGCAAGAAGACGCTCGAGACCGAGATCCTGCGCGAGGCGATGGAGCGGGTCGCCGCCCCCAAAAAGTTGCCCTCGCGCGTGACGGCCGGTGAGCGCTGTGGCCGCAGCTTTGAGCGTGTCGCGCCCGCACCTCGCCTCGTCCAGGCAGGCCTCCCCCGCCTCGAAGCCCAGGGGCCGACGCGGCCGTCCGCCTGCACCCGACACCGCGTTACTCGGCGCGATCCAGGCGCTCATCGCCGATCTGCCGACCTACGGCTATCGGCGCGTCCATGCCCTTCTGCGCCGGCAGGCCGAGCGGGATGGGCGGCCTGCGCCGAACGCCAAGCGGGTCTACCGGGTCATGAAGGTGCACGGCCTCCTGCTGCAGCGACATGTGGGCGGAGCCGAGACGCGCCGTCACGAGGGCAAGGTGGCGGTGGCCACGCGCAANAAGCGGGTCTACCGGGTCATGAAGGTGCACGGCCTCCTGCTGCAGCGACATGTGGGCGGAGCCGAGACGCGCCGTCACGAGGGCAAGGTGGCGGTGGCCACGCGCAATACACGCTGGTGCTCGGACGGGCTGGAGATCGCGGCAGAGAACGGTGAGCGTGTGCGGGTCGCCTTCGCGCTCGACTGCTGCGATCGGGAAGCGATGAGCTACGTGGCGACCACGGCGGGCATCACGGGCGAGGACGTCCGCGACCTGATGGTGGCGGCCGTCGAGCATCGCTTNCTGCTGCGATCGGGAAGCGATGAGCTACGTGGCGACCACGGCGGGCATCACGGGCGAGGACGTCCGCGACCTGATGGTGGCGGCCGTCGAGCATCGCTTCGGGGCGGTCAACCAGCTACCGAGCCTGATCGAGTGGCTGACTGACAACGGCAGTTGCTACGTCGCCCGCGACACKCGCCGCTTCGCCCGCGAACTCGGCTTGATACCGAAGACGACGCCGCTGGAGAGCCCGCAGAGCAACGGCATGGCCGAAGCGTTCGTGCGAACCTTGAAACGCGACTACGTGCGTGTCTCGGTGCTACCGGATGCCGAGAGCGTGCTGTCTTCTTCGACGAACGCCTCTCGACCGCCGTGGNCGCCGCTGGAGAGCCCGCAGAGCAACGGCATGGCCGAAGCGTTCGTGCGAACCTTGAAACGCGACTACGTGCGTGTCTCGGTGCTACCGGATGCCGAGAGCGTGCTGCGCCAGCTCCCCGTTTGGCTGGCGCACTATAACGACCTTCATCCTCATCGCGCGCTCGGCTACCGCTCGCCGCGCGAGTTCATCACCCGATCAACCCAGGAGACCCTGTCCGGTCTTTAGGGGGCAACAACANGACCTTCATCCTCATCGCGCGCTCGGCTACCGCTCGCCGCGCGAGTTCATCACCCGATCAACCCAGGAGACCCTGTCCGGTCTTTAGGGGGCAACAACAGTAGGCAGGCGCACACATCACGAAAGGCGGGCGCCATGAACACCGACCAAGTTGAAGACATGCATCGGGCCCGCGGATCGCTCGTGCGCCAGCGCGACCTGCTCGCCAAGCGTATCGGCGGGATTGAGCTGGCGCCAGTCTCTATGGCCGATGATCTGAGCAAGGTGCTTCTGGCAATCGAGGCCGTGGATCGCACCTTGGCCGACGCAGATCACCCGTACTTCGACGCCGGAAAATGACTGCCGCCGGCGTCATCTTCATCGACGAGAACGGCGAGAGGCCGGGCGTGCGGCGAAGGAAGGGTGAAACTAGGTAAGTCACTATCAAAACTGCAGTTTTTACGCACGATGCAACCAAGATAATCGGAAAACTCAAGCGGGTTTTGAGCAGAGTTTGATGCTGCCCTACGGCTGTACGGCCTTCTCAAACTCGGCTCAAACTGTCGCTGCCTTTGCTAGCTCAGGCAGATTTGATACAAGTTTGACGATACCCTACGGCTGTAGGCCTCGATCAAATCGGAGCGTTCATGCGCCGAGCACTGCTTGATGCCGAAACAGCGTTGAGCCGCATAGTTGGCGGAGTTATCGCGGACGAGTGCGAAGGCCCTACGCTTGATTTTAAGGAAGATCGGGGAAGCTCAGCAGACACAGAAAAGCTTGTGGCTGCCGCTGCGATATGTTTCGCCAACAGCAACGGCGGAGCCATAGTTCTCGGGGTCAACGATAAGACAAAGGGCGTTCAAGCTTTTACGGGAAAAAATATAAGCATAGATCGCATTAAGCAGAGAGTATACGAGCTATCAATTCCGCACTTAGTAGTCGATGTACATATTCCGGTTCTATATCCTAGTCTGCGAATAATACTAGTGCCGCAAAGCCCTGATATACACTCCGATACCCAAGGCAGGGCCACGCAACGCATCAATAAGGATTGCGTCACCCTCGATCCAATGCAGCTTACTCGTCTTCGAGAAGAAAGGCGGGGCATAGACTGGTCGTCAGAACCAAGTGGTCGATATGTTTCTGAGATAAGCGCAGATGTTATCGCGCTGACCAAATCAACCTTGCTAAAATTTAATGACAATCGCAGGGCGCTTGGAACTCTAAGCATAAATGATATCATTTCGGCAATGGATGGGTTCAGTTCAGGCGTAGAATTGAATCGCGCGGCTGCTCTTATGTTCTGCGCCGATCATGAAAGACTGCATCCTGCTCTTGTATACCAATATAGACCCACTCAGGGTGGGGAGCCTACAGCAGTACAGCGGCTTGGCACTCCTTTGATAAGCGCATTTCAGCGAACAATGGAGCTAGTTGCGGCACGTCAATCGTTGACGCCCTTGACTCTTCCGAATGGGCAACAAATTACGATCGAAGATTTTCCTTCTCTAGCCGTTCGCGAGGCGTTATCGAACGGCATATGTCATCGCGATTACCATTTATCTAATTCGGTCATAGTCGAACACTCACCTGTTGCATTTGTTGTCAGCTCGCCCGGGCCGTTGGTGTCAGGCGTAACTCCAGACAATATTATAACAACAAGTTCTAGGCCGAGGAATGCTACTCTTTCGAATATAGCACGGATACTTGGGCTAGCTGAGGAACTTGGCCGCGGTGTAGATCGAATGTATAGAGAAATGATACGTTCTGGGCGTCAGGTTCCAAGGATAGATACAAATTTCGATAGCGTTCGAGTTGTATTAGTTGGCGGAGGCCCAGATACAAATATTGCCAAGTTTGTTGCCGTGCTTCCTGAGCATGAGCAAAGCGATACAGACACGATGCTCATCATATTTCGACTTTGCGCTTCACGAACAATCTCAGCCTCGACCATTGCGGGATGGCTCCAAAAATCGACTGAAGAAGCTGAAATGGTTTTGCGCCGTCTTGCAGGTGATGGTGTTGGCATTCTTGAAACCACACGCGCTACGATTGGCCGAAGTCGAGCAATTTTTAGATTGCGCAGTGAGGCACTTAAAGGACTTGGATCAGCGGTTGTATATCAGAGACGTACAACCGACGAGATTGACAAAAAAATCACCTTGCACGTTCAGGAATATGGACGAATTACGAACAGAACTATTCAGAATATGCTAGATGTTGGCGTTTTTAAATCTAGAGACATAATAAAATATTTGGTCAAAAGAAATATTCTTATAAGAACGTCGACACATGAGCGGGGACCGAAAGTGGAATGGGGTCCGGGTCCAGAATTTCCCCGAGCGAAGGGGAGAAAGCGGGGATGAGCTTCTGCTGCCAACATAGCTTAGGAGACTGCCATCTCACCGGTTATCCTGCCGCCATGCGCATAGCCCTCGCCGCCCTCGCTCTCGAGGAGCTTCAGGTTCGGCCGCCCTCAGTCGTGGGCTTGGTGACCCTGACAACCCCCTTGGGCGTCAGTTTGTACTCCGCGAGGATGGTTCCATCTTCACCTACCGCTTGAACGTGCGACGGCTTGGTCTCATCCAACCGGCCCTTGCCATCCGAATAGGCCTCAAGTCGCTCCGCCGCCATATCGCAGGCTGCTCCGATCCCGAAGAACGGAACCGTTTCGTCGGCTANCATCCAACCGGCCCTTGCCATCCGAATAGGCCTCAAGTCGCTCCGCCGCCATATCGCAGGCTGCTCCGATCCCGAAGAACGGAACCGTTTCGTCGGCTAGGCCAAGGTCGCCAATCTTGACCGAGAACAGTCGGATGACGATCGTTTCAGCCATCGGCGAACTTTGCTCCTGTTTGAGGCTAAGCATACGTCAGCGGGGTGTGGCGCGCGAGCGGTCTCAGTAGCCTCATCCCAACTTGCTATCGGCTGCTTCGGATCCCAACCCCTATCTCGACCAGCTATCGCGATAAAACTCGTCGACACGGTCCAATTTTCTCTTGATTTCCCCTTCGTCGCTGCGTTTCCCAGTTCCGAGATCTACCAGAGAAACATCATGGTAGCCTTTACGAAGGTATTCGCGGGCTTCTTCCATGGCAGATCTATTGGTCTCATGTCTTGTTGTAATGTAACCGATCGGCTGGCACCACGCCCGGTCTGAGCGCGGCGTGCTAAACTGCGCGGATGGCGGTCGACGAGGAGCGCATCGACGAGGCGGTACTCGCCC
>NZ_LMPY01000069.1:0-4090 GCF_001424445.1 Methylobacterium sp. Leaf361
GGGCGAGTACCGCCTCGTCGATGCGCTCCTCGTCGACCGCCATCCGCGCAGTTTAGCACGCCGCGCTCAGACCGGGCGTGGTGCCAGCCGATCGGTTACTGATGAGCAGCGTCGTGCGAGGCGGAACGCGCTGCGTGTACGCCTACAATCCTGCCGGGCTTCCTATTGGGACCTTCGCGGATATCGATGCGGCGGCTGCGGCGTTGGCTTGCCGGCGGGTGGCAGCATGATCCTCCGCGGCATTGCCGATGTGGCCGAAGAGCTAGCTCTACAGCAGCACGTGCTCCGCTTTTGGGAGAAGGAGTTCGGGTATCTGAGGCCAGTGCGCCGAAATGGTCGGCGGTACTACCGTGCGGAGGACATCGAGGTCCTGCAGGGCATTCGCACCCTCCTGCATGATCGAGGGCTGACGCTCGATGGCCTCCGTCGCACCTTCCAGGAACGGGGTCCCGCCTTTGTGCGCGCCGTCGGTCGCAACGAGGTGTCTGGAGATCCGGCCGAGGTGCTGGCTGCCGGGCTCGCCCTGGCTCACCTCTCTCCAGACCAGCAGGCCGCCCTTCTTGGCGCGCTGACTGATCCAGCCACATGCCGCGCCATCGCGGATCAATGCGTCACGCGGGGCCGTCGCACCGAGGCAGCCAATGCCTGATCGGCCTGATCGCCTCGTCGCTGAGATCCGAAAGAGCGGACGCGAGTCCATTCGTGCCACCCTGCGGGAGAAGCGCGGCGATATGGGCCTGGATCTCCGCATCGCTGCTTTGAACGGCCGGGGCATCATGGCTGAGACACCAAAGGGTATTAGGATACCACTGGAGCGGCTCAACGACGTGATTTGCGCACTACAGGCCGCTCAAAAGCTCATCTTAGCGCGTGACGAATAGTAGGGCATATGTCTTACTCAATTGAATATTAAGAATTAATTAACCTTATTCCCGTAAATAATGATAGTATGTCAGCCTAATAAGGGATTTATTGGCTCTAAAGGCCGTATTTAAAGCTGGTCTCATTCATGTGATTGTGTGCATTCTGCCGCTCGGTTGCTGCTGCGGGCCGCTTGCGCAGGGAGAGGCCAAATGCGTTTCGACATGACAAACGGATTGCGGCCGTTTGTCGAAGACAGGCGCGGAAATGTAATTCTTATATTTGGCCTCAGCCTGCCATTGCTACTTGGTGCAAGCGGGCTCGTCATCGATTATAGCAATGCAATCCGCATTCGCGCTGTCGAGGCCAGCGTCGCCGACGCAACTGCGCTGCTCGTAGCCAACGCAGACACAGTAGCGGCTGCCACCGAGGGCCTCCGCCTTGCCAGCGCTCAACTCAATTCCCGTCTTGGCACTTCGAGCACCGCTGGCGGCTTTCAGGTCAACGGCACCTGGATAGATGGCGCCAACTACCGTGTGACGATCTCCACGACCTTGAAGACAAGCCTGCTTCACCTTCTCCCTGGAATGCCCCGGCAGATCACGGTGGGGACAGCCACCACCGTCAACCGAGTTGCTCCAGTATACCAGACAAGCCCGCCGACTTTTAGCCAATTGTCGCCCGAGGCCGACGACTACAATCGCATATATATGTATTGCTATTCTTCGGATCCCGCAAAACAGGCTAGCAGCTCCAAAGGGCGAACTGCTCCCGTGCCAATTGCCGACAACGCGACGCCGCCTAGCGATTACTCCAAGTACAAGCTGCCAACATGCGGCGCAAACGAAGCGCCCAGCTACATGCTTCGCAACGTTCGAAATGGTCGAAACAACAAATCTACATGGGACGATCCAAAACAGGAAGTGTACCAGTATTACACTGATACAGTTATCGATACCGGCTCGCGCGTACAGTCAATGAGCATGAGTGGGTATCGAGTTTACAATGGAACTGCTTTGTCTCCCATAAACATGGTATCCAATCCAATCTTGGAGACCATTGTATGCGATACCCTAAGGCAATGTAAAAATAAATCAGACGGCGGCATTTTGCCTAACAGTCATACTACGCACAATCCGGCCACGTCGACTGCTAGCTGTAGCGACGGCAAATACATGTATTTTGGCTGGGAAGACCGGCCGCCCAATGCGGGCAGTGATCGAGACTATGACGACATCCGCGTGATCGTCTCCTGCCCCACCTTGATCAAGGTGTCTGACAAGAAGCTCCGGATTGTTGAGTGATCCGCCCGGAGCACCATTCGCGTTACCCGAGCCTCTTGGATGCCTTCTCCCTCATCGATTTCACGATCCATGCAGAACAGAGGTGCACGAGCTATCTACCGTCTCGCCGACTTGGAGGACGGAGCGACCGCTGTCGAGTTCGCGCTGGTCGCCTTCCCGTTTTTGGGGATGCTGGCAGTCATCCTTCAGACCAGCCTGTTGGTGTGGGCCGGCCGCAATTTGGACGATGCGCTCCAGCGTGCAGGCCGGACGATCTACACGGGGCAGTTCCAGAAGGCGAACACGGGCCAGACTGACACCAGCGCTTTGCTCGCCGCCATGAAGAACACGATGTGCGGTGCGAGTTCGAGCCGCGTCGCAACCGTATTCGACTGCAATGCCTTGAAACTGAACGTGGCTCTGAGCAGCTCTTTCGCCAATGGGAGCGTGCCAACGCCCGTCGATGGCAAGACTGGCGACTGGGCAAAGGGCTTCGGCACGAACTACAGCTGCGCACAACCCGGCGCGATCGTGGTCGTCACAGCAGCAGTTAAATACCGCGTCGTCTTCAGCTTTCTGTATGCTGGCATTCCGAGCTTTAGTGACGGATCCCGGCTGCTACAGTCGACGGCAGTGTTCCGAACCGAGCCCTATGACACATCATCGGGCCAAGGCTGCTGATCTATGAAGCGGTTGATGCACAAAGCCGTCTGCTGCATCTGGGTGGCGTCGGACTTCTCCGGCAACACCAGAGGCGTGGCCGCTCTGGAGTTTGCTCTCGTTCTGCCGGTGATGTTGGCTTTGTTGTTCGGCACGACGGAGTTTGGGCGGGCGATCGACCACTACCGCAAAGTCACCATGTTGGCCCGCGCTGTGGCGGATCTTACTTCCCAAGGCGACACGCAGAGCCCGATGACGGCGGCGACGATGACCGATATCCTCGCCTCGGCCAAGCTCGTGTTGAGCCCGTACCCGATCAGCGGAGCTAAGATTGTGATTAGCGCCCTGGGAGTCGCAGCTGATGGGGCTGGCCAACCGCGAGTGTGTTCCAGTTACGCCACCAGCAACGGTACAGCGAGGACGGTAGGAACGGCGTCCGACCTCAAAGTGCCGGAGGGTTTCCAACTTGCCGGAATGCGGTATGTCCTAGCCGAAGTGACTGTTCCATATCCGGCAATGTTTGGAGGTAATTTGATGCGGTTTGTTGGAGGGGCAAATAATCAATTTACATTCAAGGCGAGTGTGCCCTGGCCTGTAAGAGGCGGACAGGCAATTAAATCCTCTTACAATGAGGTCATTCTCCCTGATGGCAAAGCATGCTCATGAGATGACTTTCGATGGAGATACAGTTTTAGTGAGTGCACGGAAGATATTAATATTTGAAATCATTGCCCTTTCGCCCCGATCGCGCCTATTGAAGCCAGGTGGTCCTCGGTTAGATTGCTATGTAAGGTAGAATGCTAGAGATCGTTTACGTTTAGCCGCATGCGTCTTGTCGTGAGATGCGGCAATTAGCTCGGTTAGGTCATGCGGTCGCGATCGCTCTCACAGTGGCCTTGCCGAATTCTTCCGATACTACGACGGGCTGGACGCCTTGAACGAAGACCCGGCTCTTGATTCGGGACGGAGTTTCACGATATGTTCTCACGTCGTCATCGGCTTTAGCCGACGCTGCGACATGCCATTGGGCTACCCGAGACAGGGTTGGCCGCGGGCCCTGCGATCCGGATCAACCGGTGGAGCCCGCCCGCATGTCGCCCGACGCACCTACCCGTCAGAAGCCCGGTCGCCGCTCCACCATCGCCAGCCATCCGGCATGTGCCGAGATCGAGTTCGCTTGTGCCCGTGGTGGCCTGCCCCCATGCGGTGGCCCAGGTTCGAAGTTAGTGCATCGTCGGTCGCGTGACGATGGCTGGGCGAGCGAGCGGCGCTGAAGTGCTCGGTTC
>NZ_LMPY01000070.1:0-4053 GCF_001424445.1 Methylobacterium sp. Leaf361
CGGCCATCCCATCCTCCTCAGGCTCCAAACCAGAGGACAGAATCACAACCCGCTCGCCACCGCTACCCAGCGTGAGTCCTGCTCAACGAGACTTGGTATTACATGCCGCATCGCGACATGGGACAGCCGGGATGGACGACGAGGACCGCGACTTCGAGCATTCCGAGCTGTCTGGCTCGTTCAGCCGCGATGGCGAGACCGTCGACGTCGAGATCTACCGCTATGCCGACACACTGGATCCTTGGCAGCTGGTCGTGATCGATCTGTCGTCCGGCGGCTGCACCGCTTGGCAGGAAACCTTCGCGACGGACCTGGAGGCCTATGATGCCTTCATCACGGCGGTCGAAGCGGACGGAATGGCGATATTCGCTGGTCGGAGACCGTCGGTGCAGCACTGAGTATAACATTGCACGAAAAAGCCCGCCGCGGCGCTTGGCCGGGCGGGCTATGAAAATATGAGCGGCCGTAGGAACGACCAGGCCGAGCAATGGCTCGGGCCGCCCTATCGGCGATTCTCGCGACGAGCCGATGACGCAAACCTCGCCCGGGCTTGGGGCTGGTGCAGGAACAGGCTCCGAGACGAAAAAGCCCGCGCCGGCGGACCGGGCGGGCTTCTCAGGCTCGGCACCGACAAGGGAGGAATCCCGCCAAACCTGACACTGAGAGTGGGTGAGGAGCAGGGGAAGACAAGCCCTCCAACGGTAGTGACGCTGGGAGCAAGGGCGCGGCATCTGCCGACGCAAATCGAACCACCCACCGTTGAAAGCGTTCACGCCCCGCAACAACGGAGAGCACGACATGAAGGTGATCTCAGCGACCGTCCTTGGCCTGGCGCTACTCGGCGGAGCCGCTCCGGCCTTCGCACAGCCATACGGCGGTCGCGACTACGGCTACGATCGCGGCGACTATGGCCCCCGCGACCGAGGCTACGGAGATCGGGGCTACGGAGATCGTGATCGCCGCGATTACGATCGGGACTATGACCGAGGCTCGCGGGGCGGACGCGGCGACTACGCTTTCAACGAGGAGGAGTATCTGCGCTGCAATCCGGACGTGCGCCGAGCGGTCATTGGCCGAGCGATCAAGTCCGGTCTGGAACACTACCGCAAGGTCGGGATGGCCGAAGGTCGGAAGTTGACCTGCAATTAGAGCGCATCTGAATAGCAGAGCAGAGTGCGAAAAAGCCCCGCGCGGCGGTGCCGGCGGGGCTGAAGTAGGCGCACTCAGATGATGGCGCTTAGGGGCTACTTGCTGCTGCCGCCACCGCCGCCGCCCTGGGGCACGGCGCGCTCCGGCTGATTGGCATTCCCGGCAGACGACGAGCTATTGGATATCGTGTCGGCCGGCTGCCCGGTCGGCGACGCCGTCACGGCGCCGTTGCTACCGGTGGTGCTGTTCTGCGGCGCAACTACGCCCGAAGCGCCAGGAGCGGAGGGCGCAACAGGGGTCGCCGTGGGAGCCTGTGCAGAGGCCCCGCCTGCGAGGAGGCTGAAGACGGCGGCTGCGAGAACGCGATGGCGCATAAGAAACTTCCTTGAGTTGAAGGCTGACAAACGCGCTCGCCTGAGAGTTGGTTCGATATCTACGACGCCTAGGCAGATTCGAAAAAGCCCCGCGCGGCGCGCCGGCGGGGCTGAGTGAATCCCTGGAGGGAATGCCGGGTGGTCGCAAGGCGCGGGCCATCTGCACGAAAAAGCCGCCGCGGCCAGAGCCGGGCGGTGCGAGGTGGTCTCATCGTGATGCTTGGTAGACCCGCGGGAGGCAGCGCGGTTCCACACCGCTCCCGCGCCTGGCAGTCTCACTCCGCTGCGACAGAAGCCTTCTTCGGCTTACGGGCGCGGGCAGGCTTCTCGGCCGGTGCCGCAGCAGGCTCGGCCACCTTCTTCCGCCCACGGGGCTTCGGCGCCTCTGCAACCGTCTCGTCGGCGGCAGCAGCCTTCGGGGCTGCGTTCCGGCGCTGCTGGCCCAGGCCCGCGCTCTTTGCGAGCGCGGATCGCTGAGCTGAGTAGTTGGCCGCCGTGGTCGGGTAGTCCCGCGGCAGGCCGAAGCGCTCGCGGTACTCCTCGAACGTCAGGCCGTTGCCGGTGACGTGCCGCTTGAGCGTCTTGTACGGCTTGCCGTCGATGAAGCTGATCAGCGCATCCGGCGTGATCGACTTGCGGATCTGCGAGGGCGTCGCCTTCTCCACCGTAGGCTCGGCGGAAGCAGAGGTCCCATTGAGCCCGGTGATCGCAGCGTGGACTTCGCTCAGCAGGGCCGGGAGGTCAGCCGGCCGCACGGAATTATTCGAGACGTAGGCTGCGACGATGTTAGCAGTCAGATCGATCAAATCGGTGCGGTCAGCTGCCGAAACTTGGTTGCTCTCGTCCATTTGCATCTCCTCAATGTGCAGTCGCAACGAACGATGCCGATTTGAGCGTTAGTCAAGGGATATTTGTGATTTCCTAGGAGAATGCGGCGGATAGCAAGCTCTTTCGTAGAATATTTCTGATTTGTATCGCCGGCCGTCCTCCCTTAGGTCCAGTCGCGCAGGTCTTCCTTGGCGCCGGGCGTCGATATGTCCATGTCCGCTGTTAGGCCGCCGTGACCATCCAGCAGTTCGCTTCTGGCAGCGATAGCGTGATACTCGACGGCGCCCCCATCGCGTCTCTGGTGCGTGAGGTCGGCCGCAACAACGCTGTGCGCGGACGGCTGGTCGGGCTCTTCCATGAGACGTCACCAGCTGAGCTGTCGGTACCCTTCACGGCGCAGCGGCACGCCTTCGGGATGCGCGAAGCGGCACTGGAGCGGCTTGGCATCCAAGGAGCCGACGCAACTGCCGAGCCGATCGGATGAATGCGATTTAAGGGCCGAATGCTGCGATCAATGTCGCGGTGGTGCTCGTGAGCGTCGAACGTGTGCTGGAGGCTGCAGGCCTGGAGTACGCGTTCGAGGACTGCCCTGTCGCGGCTTTCACGGCAGCCTTTGTGGTGGTGGCCGTAGATCTACGGGCATGACCGCCGGCCATCCCGTCCCTGACAACGGCGGCAGGGCGGGATCGCGTTTCGGAAGCGGAAGGGACCAATCTGGCGCCAGCTTCGTTGTGCGTCGTCGGACCATTCCGCTCAGGGACCAAACGTGCGCAGTCTCATCCTTGTTTTCAGCCTCGTCTCTATCGCCGCCCCCGCCTCAGCGCAGGCGCCTGGACGCGGGAACGCGGACCTGCAGACCAACTGTGCAGGTGACGCTCTTCAATTCTGCGCTGGCATTGATCCAAACAGTCCGCAGATGGATGCCTGCTTCAAGAAGAACATGAGCAGGATGTCCCCGAATTGCCGCCGCGCGATTGATGCTTACGAGAAGGCTGGCGGTAAGTAGCCACTCGAAACTCGGTCACAACCCGGCTGCCGCGAAGGGGGGGCGAACCTCAGCTCCGCGGCGGAAGGGATAAATCACCGAATCGAGCCGTTTGCGCATCAGCAAATTCCCCCGTTAAGGCATCCAATATGCGAAGCATCATCCTGGCAGTCGGCCTCATCGCCGTCGCGGCTCCTGTTCTTGGGGCCTCAGACGCGTCGGCGGCAGAGCGTGGCAACAAAGATCTGAAGACTTACTGTTCCGGCGATGCCGTCACGTTCTGCAGCGGCAAGGATCCGGACAGTCCGGAAATGGACGCCTGCTTCAAGGCGAACATGGACAAGCTCTCAGAGAACTGCCGTCGCGCCATCACGGCCTACAAGGGCGGTGGGGGCAAGTAGCGCCTCCACCCCCGCTTGTGAGACAGACCCCCACGCTGAAACCGCTCGGCCAGAGGAGTAGATGAGGGTGATCGCGGGTGCGGCCTCTCCGTCGCAGCCGCGCTCTCCTAGCGTGGGCCGCTACTCTCGGACCTGACGCCTTGTACGAGGGTAGCCAAGTAGATGGCGGAAGCGATCACGGCGCAGGCCATGACGCCGAGGGCTTGAGCTGCTGGCAAGGAGCTATGCGGGAGATTGGGTGACGACGGTGTGTTGAAGGCGGCGTATCGAGGCGGGTGTCGAGCCTGCCAGAACCTCTCAGTGAGAGCGATACGCC
>NZ_LMPY01000071.1:0-4037 GCF_001424445.1 Methylobacterium sp. Leaf361
GTCCGCCCGGGCCGGGCGACGCTCAATCGGCGCAGGGCCTTCGGCTCAACCCGCCGACGTCGACGCTGCCACCCCTCCCGCGCGAGCGGGTTCGTTCACCCATCCATCTGAGACGTTGGGGAGAGCCATGCGCGGCGGTAGAAGCTGGCCGAAAGATGCCGGTCTGCTCCGGAGTGAAACTGCCAGAAAAGCCGACACCTCCTGTCGCGCGTCGTCAGAACACCGCGTGGTCGCCGCGCTCGGCGACCGCCTCGCCACGGACCACGCGCGCATAGTAGTCGAAGAGCGTCTCCGATCCCGTCGACGGAGTGGCCTGGGCATCGTATCGCCCGGTCGCCGGGTCCAGGACGAGCATGGACTCCGTCGCGTAGTAGCGCCCGATCCGCGCGAGTTCGGCCTTGGCGGCCAGGGCCGGCACCCATCGGCCCATCGTCGTCAGAACGGCGACGATCGCGTCCAGCAGCACGACCGGAATGTGCGTGAAGCGCGGTTCGCGCCCCAGAAGGGCGAAGAGCCGCTCGCCCTGCGCGCGTGGCGTGATCGCCTCGCCCGGGCCGCCGATCGGCAGAACGCGATTGCGGCGGTCCCCATCGTCGAGGCAGTCCGCGAGATAGCGGCCAAGGTCGTCGTCGCTGATCGGCTTGCAGGCCGTCAAGGTCCCGTCCCCGAACACCAGAAATGGCTTGCCGCGTTTCACGCGTTCGATCTGTCCCGAGAGCGATTTGAAGAAGGCGGTGGGCCGAACGATCGTGTAGTCGAGCCCCGATGCGATCAGCTCTGCCTCGAAGGCGCGCTTGGCGTGCTGAAAAGCGAGGATCGGCTTCTGGACGCAGATCGCCGACAGAAGCACGACATGCGTGACGCCGGCCGTCCGGCCCGCGTGCAAGGCCTCGACCTGCGCGCCGTAATCGATCGCCCAGGCATCGTCGGGCAGCCCCGTGCGCGAGGCGAGGCACGACACCAGGGCGTCGAAGCGTTCGCCGCGGACACCGTCGCGCGCCAGCGACACCGTGTCGGTCAGATCCACGATGCGCGCGGTAGCGCCTGACGGGATCGCGGTTTCGGCAGGGCGCCTGACGAGGCAGACGACCTCGTGGCCGCGCGAGACCAGTGCCCGAACCGTTGCCCGGCCGATTGTGCCGGTCGCTCCCAGGAAGAGGACACGGCGCGGCCTCACACCGTCCGGTCGATCCGCTTTCATGATCGCTTCATCACGACGTTCGACCATCCTAGCGCGACGGCGACGCTTGCGCTGCCCCGTCGAACGGCGAGAGAGAAGATACGACGGGATCCGCAGAATGATCCGCGTCAATCTTGACGTTCAGCTGCGCGAGACCGCCTGTCCAGTGTCGACCCTTGGCCTGAGGTGGCTTCCGCTCTCCACCCCAGGCAGTCGCGAAGCCGGACGGTGCGCACCCTGTAAGTGCGCAACCGGCAGTTCGCTCACTTGCGTCGCGCAACGCGGGGTGCGCAACGCGAACTTGCCGGCGCCCTCCCTGACGAGCCCGCGCTACGCCGCAGGAAGGTGGCGGGCGGGTTCGGCACGCGCCAGCGGGGCAGTTCCAGCGCGCCTTCGAGGAAGCGTCGGCCGCGGACAGGACGCCGGCGCAGGCCGGGAGCGGGGTGGCGAAGAAGGCCGAGAATCTGGCCAAGCGGATGCCGGACGCCGGATGCCGGGCGCAGCGGCGCCGAAGGTGGTGGCCGGCGGTAGACCGGCGAGGCGGAGAGCGTCACGGTTTCCGGTCAGTGGGGTGCAGATCCCCGACGACGTCGCCGACAGCCTGCAGGGCTGATCGTTAGCCGCGCCCCTTGGCCGCGAACCCCCAGACCGGCCGTCTCGAGAACGGTCTCTTCGTCTCGCGATCGGCTTCGAGCCGGTCAACGCGAGGGCGATTCGAACGGCACCACCGTCGCCATAGGCTGAACGATTCCGGTCGTCGCTACATCGACCGGTCGACCAAATGTCTGTGCCCAACTCAACTGAATGACGCTGATTCTTTCTTGTCCGACAGATCGTCTCCGAGATATCTCACTACGTCGACTCTTAGAGAAGCCGATCCAGCGCACGACCGGATGCGCGCACTTGTTGCGTGAATTAAGCGATTGCCCGATTTGATACCGAACGCGGGTCGAGCACTTGCACTTTTGTCTCACGATACACATGGAATGCGGCTCCCTCCGGCAGCAGTGAGGGGCCACTGCAGAATTCAGCCGGACGAGCTGGATCTATATTTCGACACGATGATCCTCGATGTCGGCCAGATGATAATTCAGTAATAATTTACCCATCGATGATGATATAACATTGTCTGCTTGAGCTGAAATCGCGGCCAATGCGCGGGCATGCAACTAAATAACGTTCCCGCGGTGATACATTCGAGCGCGAATGGTGGTCTCGCACAGGCGAAATGCTCGACGGTCCCGCGACGAACTCTCCATTTCTGGACCAGCGAGACGCCTGCTCAGATCAGTCACCCTCTGGGTGCACCGGAATGCGCACCGCCGTTGCTGCCCCCCTCGATAGCGCTGTCGCAGAGGGAACAGGCTGCGGGTGAGGTCAGGCTGACCGGTTTTCATCGCTGCGGGCTGATCCGAGCGTTTACCGATCGGCCGTGTTTCGGTCACCGACGGCGACACCGGGGTGATCTGCGGGACCCGCATCCGCCGTCGGACTGGAAGCGTGCCGAGTGCGCCAGTGGCGTCGAGACCGTTCGGAAATGGAGAAGCCCGTGGCGCCCACGGCAGCGCTCACGCGGGCTGTCTGCGGGATCGAGGGCGACATCCCGCGCAAGGACGACGAGATCGACCAGCTTCCCGGAAGCAGGGACTACGACCGGACCGTGATCGACACGGGCTCCGGCGAGCGCTTACTCTGCCGCGAGGTCGAGGCCGCGGGCTGGCGAGCGGCGCGCGGGTGATGGACGCGCCCGTCCCTGAACTTCCCTCGACATCAACCGTTCCTGTGCCACAGCAATCGCAGGGACGACTTCATGACTCGCACGCTCGCGGCGCTCGCAGGAGCCTTGTCCATCGCCCTGGCCGCGCCGGTCTCAGCGCAAACGGTGACAGGCGGCGCTGGAAACACCGGGGTCGCCCCGCCGGCGACAACCGGAGGTGCCGGCCCGGGTGCCCGGGATCTTGGACCAAGCCCGGTCACCCGTGGAAATGAGGCCAACTCGAGCAACTCGTCGATCCCGGGCACGACGCCGGGCGTCAACATTGGCGGCACCCCCACGAGTGGGCCGCCCGGCACTGGCGGCACGTCGGGCGGCCCGTCACTCGGTCGGTAAGCCCGCTCGGCCCCGCCCCGATCTGCTCACGGGGCGGGGGAGCGCCTGATCTCACCAGCGTGTGAGCCGAGCCGATACGCAACGCGGCCCGGCGGCAGGTTCGCGGCCCGCGGTTACCGGGCGGTATCCCATGTACCGAAAGCAAGTTTTAAGATTACCGTTCTATATGTCTGACATCGCATTGCGTTCCGATGTTGACCATGACCCTCGCGCTGTTGGCCGTCCTGATTGCCGGGGCGCTGTGTCTCGGAATGATCTCCGCGTTCATGCCGTTTCAGCGTCCGCGCGAGGAGATCGAGTTGGCAGAGTTCACCGACGACGAATTCTTCGACATCGGCGGCCCGATCATCGATTTGCAGGCGACGCGCTAGGGGCGCTCGACACGGACTCGCCATTCATCGGTCGGCGGGGCATCGAGAGGCGCGCCACGGCGCGCCGGGCAGGTCAAAGCGAGAGGTGCTTCGTGGACCCCCAGCCATTCACCATCGACACCGAGGCCCAGGCTCAGACGTACCTGACCGATCTCCTCAACAATCCGAAGAACCGGTCGATGAGCGAGATCGCGAGACACTGCGCCCTGCGGGTCCGCAACCCGAAGATCAAGGCGTTCTTTCTGACCGAGGGCGCGAAGATGCTCGCCGAGATGAAAGCCTAGGGCGTCTCTGCAAACTCATGTGAGCCAGAGCATGGTCATGCCGAGGGTGACCATGGCGAGGTAGTTGGCAGCCCGCTTCTCGTAGCGGGTGG
>NZ_LMPY01000072.1:0-3957 GCF_001424445.1 Methylobacterium sp. Leaf361
GCCGCCAGCGTTCGCTCTGAGCCAGGATCAAAC
Source organism: Methylobacterium sp. Leaf361 (assembly GCF_001424445.1). Taxonomy (NCBI): domain Bacteria; kingdom Pseudomonadati; phylum Pseudomonadota; class Alphaproteobacteria; order Hyphomicrobiales; family Methylobacteriaceae; genus Methylobacterium; species Methylobacterium sp. Leaf361. The sequence goes on from NZ_LMPY01000072.1 coordinate 34, forward strand.
TCTCACGTTGAAGAGATTGATCTGGCCGATCACGTGTATTCTCAGACGGAGCCTCACATCGACCAAGTGCCAGACGCTTCACAGCGCCAGAACACCCGTCGGTGAGCTCAGAAAGAAGAACAACAGATCGGCACAAGTCTACTCACGCCAGGTCCTAAGACCTGGCCGCAAGGACAAACGCCGCCCGCGTCTCCCTTCCTCATTCCAACTTGTCAAAGAGCGCCTCAGTCGCCTGAGGCTCATCAGAGGCAAACAGAAGACCGCCCGGCAATCCCGCCGGCCAGCCCGCCCGCTTGTCAGAAGATGGCTCAGCGCCCGGTCCACTTCCGCGGCCGGCGCCGATGAGCCGGGGTATAGATCCACGGTTCCCGGCCGTCAACAGGCTTGTTGGCCGGGAAGCCGATTTTCTTGGACTCCGCGGACGACAGGCGTGTGACGCCCGATTCGCCCTCCCGTTGAGCGTGCTCAGGCCTCGAGGCTCAGGGTCATGCCGTCATAGGCGGGCACGATGCCCTCCGGCAGGCGTGCCGCGAGGGCGCCGTAGTCGAGGTCCGTGTGCAGGTTGGTCAGGACCGCGCGGCGTGGCTGCACCGACTCGATCAGCGCGAGGGCGTCCGAGACCGAGAAGTGGGTCGGGTGCGGGGTGTCCCGCAGGGCGTCGATGATCAGCAGGTCGAGACCGCGGAGCCGGGCGAGGCTCGCCTCCGGGATCAGGCTGACGTCGGGCATGTAGGCGGCCGCGCCGAAGCGGAAGCCCAGGGCCGCCTCGTTGCCGTGCTCCACCGGGAGCGATTCCACGGCGATCGCGCCCCCCTCCCCCTCCAGGATCAGGTCCCGGCCGGCGGCGAGGTCGCGCAGGTCGAGGATCGGCGGGTAGGCGCTCCCGGGGGGCGTCTCGAAGCAGTAGCCGAACCGGGCGGTGAGCAGCGACCGCGTCAGGGCGTCGGCGTAGACCGGGATGCGGGCCCGCATGGCGATCACCAGCGGGCGCAGGTCGTCGATCCCGTGGGTGTGGTCGGCGTGCGCGTGGGTGTAGAGCACCCCGTCGAGGCGCGTCACGCTGGCGTCGATGAGCTGCTCGCGCAGGTCCGGAGAGGTGTCGACCAGGAGCGTGGTCCGCCCCGCCCCCGACGCGCGCTCCACCAGGATCGAGCAGCGCCGCCGGCGGTTGCGCGGCTCCGCCGGGTCGCAGGCGCCCCAGCCGCTGCCGACCCGCGGCACCCCGCCGGACGAGCCGCAACCGAGGATGCGCAGGGTCAGGCTCGCCATCCGGATCTCCCGCTCCGACTCGTCACGCAGCGCCCGGGCGCGTTCCGGCGGCCTTGTCGAACAAGGTGAAGAAATTCGCCGTCGTGGTCCGGGTGAAGTCCTCGGCGGTCAGCCCCAGGGTCCCGGCCAGCGACCGGGCGGTGTCGGCCGTGTAGGCCGGCTCGTTGGTCCGCCCCCGGTGGGGCTCGGGGGCCAGGAACGGTGCGTCGGTCTCCACCAGGATCCGGTCGAGGGGCACGGCCTTGGCGATGTCGCGCAGGTCGTGCGAGCGCCGGAAGGTGACGATGCCCGAGAAGGACACGTACAGCCCGAGCTCCACCCCGGCCTCCGCCAGCCGCCGCCCCGACGAGAAGCAGTGCAGCACCGCCCGGAACGGCGCCCGGCCCATCTCGTCGGCGAGCACCCGCTCCATGTGGTCGTCGGCGTCCCGGGCGTGGATCACGAGCGGCAGGCCGGAGAGCCGGGCCGCCGCGATGTGGGCGCGCAGCACCCGCTCCTGCACGGCCTCGGGGGCGGCGTCGGCGTAGTGGTAGTCGAGGCCCGCCTCGCCGATCCCGACGCAGCGCGGGCTGGCCTGGGCGAGGCCCGCGATCGTCTCGGCGGCGACGTCCGGCTCCTCGGCGGCCCCGTGGGGATGGGTGCCGACCGTGTGCCAGACCTCGGGATGAGCCTCGGCGATCGCCCGGTAGGTGTCGGCCTTGGCGACCCGGGTGGCGATCGTGAGCATGCCGGCGACGCCCGCGGCCTTGGCGCGGGCGATCACGCCCGGGAGGTCGGCGGCGAAGTCCGGGAAGTCGAGATGGCAGTGGCTGTCGATGAGCATCGGGTCTCGGGGCCGTCGGGCGGCAGGGTCCTTCAAGCGGCAAGGTCCTTCAGGCGGACGGAGTCTCGGGGCGCTCGAAGCGCGGGAAGATCGGCGCGGGGGCGGGGAGCGCCGTGCCGGGGACGAGCCGGCCCCCCTCCCCCACATCGGCGAGGCCGCGCCGGTCGGCCGGCACCGCCAGCAGGTCGAGGAGCTTGGCCGCCGCCCCCGGCACGAAGGGCTGGGTCAGGATGCCGAAGACGCGCAGGGATTCCAGCGTCGTGTAGAGCACCGCGTTCATCCGCGCCGGGTCGGACTTGCGCAGTTTCCACGGCTCCTGGGCGGCGAAGTAGCGGTTGGCCTCGGCCACCACGGCCCAGATCTCCGCCAGGACGGTGTGGAGCGCGAGCTCGCCCATGAGGGTCCGGGCCCGTGCCGGCAGGGCGTCGGCCTGGGCCAGCAGGGCCGTGTCGGCCGCGTCCAGGCTGCCCGGATCCGGCACCGCGCCGTCGCAGTTCTTGGCGACCATCGTGAGCGAGCGCTGGGCGAGGTTGCCGAGGTCGTTGGCGAGATCGGCGTTGATCCGGCCGATGATCGCCTCGTGGCTGTAGCTGCCGTCGCCGCCGAACGGCACCTCGCGCAGCACGAAGTAGCGCACCGGGTCGACCCCGTAGGTGTCGGCGAGCTCGAACGGGTCGAGGACGTTGCCCAGCGACTTCGACATCTTCTCGCCCTTGGAGAGCAGGAAGCCGTGGCCGAAGACGCGCTTCGGGAGCGGCAGCCCGGCCGACATCAGGAAGGCCGGCCAGTAGACCGCGTGGAACCGGACGATGTCCTTGCCGATCACGTGCAGGTCCATCGGCCAGAATCTTTTTTGGGGGTTCTCCGCGTCGGGGAAGCCGGTGACGGTGAGATAGTTGGTGAGCGCGTCGACCCACACGTACATCACGTGGTTCGGATGACCCGGCACCGGCACGCCCCAGTCGAAATTGGTGCGGCTGACCGAGAGGTCCTTGAGGCCGGAGCGCACGAAGCTCGCCACCTCGTTCCGGCGCGTGTCCGGCCCGATGAAGTCCGGCTGATCCGCGTAGAGTTCCAGCAGCCGGTCCTGGTAGGCGGACAGTCTGAAAAGAAAATTCTCCTCCTCCATCCACTCGACCGGCGTGTCGGTGGCGAGGCTGCGGCGGCTGCCATCCTCCAGGAGCCGGGTCTCGGACTCGTCGTAGTAGGCCTCGTCGCGGACCGAGTACCAGCCGGCATACTTGTCGAGGTAGATGTCGCCGTTGGCCTCCATCCGCCGCCAGATCTCCTGGGCGGCGGCGTAGTGGCCGGGCTCGGTGGTGCGGATGAAGCGGTCGTAGGCGCAGTCCATCCGGTCGGCCATGGCCTGGAACCGGGCGGCGGTGCCGTCGACGTAGGCGCGCGGTGTGGTGCCGGCCCGGGTCGCGGCCTGCTGGATCTTGAGCCCGTGCTCGTCGGTCCCGGTGGAGAACAGCACGTCGTAGCCGTCGAGCCGGTGGAAGCGCGCGATCGCGTCGGCGGCGATCACCTCGTAGGCGTGGCCGATATGGGGCGCGCCGTTGGGGTAGGAGATCGCGGTCGAGAGACCGAACGTCTTTCGGGGATTCGCCGGGGCGTTGGACGTCACGTCTGTGGTGTTCCGGATGAGCGCGGGAAGCTGCCCGCGTTGTCGCGCGGCCGGCGCCGGGACGCAACCGTCGCCGCCTGCGGGCGCGACGGCGATCCTCCGCGGCGGCCGGCACCGGACACGCGTGATCGTCCCCGCGCGCGCGTGGCGCCGGGGGCATGGCCCGGGAGGCGAGCACGAGGGACGCGGGACGCCGCGGGAACCC
>NZ_LMPY01000073.1:0-3806 GCF_001424445.1 Methylobacterium sp. Leaf361
ATCTCTTCAGCCGTATGCTTCTTCCGTCCCATGATGACATCCTCCACATGGCTCAAAGCCATACCTTAGGGAGGACCACTTTTCAGGGGGCAGGCCAGGGGCGGACTATGGCTCCGGCGGGTGGGTAATGGTCACTGGAACAGAGGGTCTTTGAAGTTGCCCGCCTCTGAAAAGGCAGTGACCGCAGGCTCCTTGCCCCAGATCTTTTGTCCGGCCCGGCGCGGACGGTGCAGAAATCCGGCATTGCGCTCGGCGAGATAGCGATCAATTGCCGCCTTCGCGGCCCCTACGTCAGCGTAGTCGCTGTTATGGATAATGGCCCGCGCCATGCCGCTGAACACCGCTTCGATCACGTTCAAGAACTGCGCGCCGGACGGTAGCGGCGCGGTTTCCACGAGCGGACCGCCTCCCATCGCTGCCAACTCGTTGATTTCTGCAATCTTGGTGTTCAGCTTCTTCGACACGTGCCAAGAGGCGGCATCCCACGACAGAAAGATGCGCCGCCGGTCGCGGTAGCGCACCGCCAGCAGGTCGAGCATCCTGATCATCTCGGCGGTGTTCTTGGCCTCGCTGTAAAAGTGGGTGATCTGGTTGCTCGACAACTCCAGCGCGGCCGTGAGGATCAGACTGCCGCGCGATTGCTGCCACTGTGGCACCGTCGGCACCTCACCCGGCGGCACAAGCTTGCGTCCCGACCGCATCTTGACGGCGAACGGCCCAAACTCGTCGATTGAGAAGAACGCCTCGTCAGGTTGGAGGGCGGCGAGGATGGCTCGGATGTGAGCCAGCTTCTCCACGTACTCCGGGTCGTTCGATGTGAGCACCGTGCGTGCCTTGCACCAACGATAGCCGGCGGCTTTCGTGATCGCGCGCACGACCTGCGGGCAAGCCGGTGTGCCGCGTCGCCCGAGGACGGCGCAGAGATCAGCCATGCGCCACGAAGTGCGGTTGAAACCGTGAGTGCTTGGCGGCTCGTGCAAGGTGCGGAACACGGCCGCTTTCGTTGCTTCATCCTCGGTCTTGCGCGTCGAGCGAACCTGCGGGGCAAAGAGCGCCTTGGCACCTCCCTGCTTGAACCTCTCGCGGTAGCTGCGCAGCGTCTTCTTCGACAGGCTGAGACAGGCGCATACCCATCGCGCAGGAAAGCCGCGCCATAGCCCAAGGATGGCGAGTGCGCGGCGGCGCTGTGCCGGCGTACCTGAACGCGTACGGGTAAGCAGACGGTCGAGATCCGGCACGGTTTGAAGTTCGTGCCGAAGAGCCTGTTGGTCGAGACGACCGTGCGTCAGGCGCCGCATCCAATCCTGCGCGGCAGCTTTATCTGCCTGACGCTTTAGAGCCCGCTCTCGACGGCTCTCGTCACGTTCTTCCCTTTTTGTTGGCCTCGGTGCTTGCAACCTTCGTGGCTGCCATGCCGGCGGCAACGAGTTGGCCAGCATCTTCCGCACGGTTTTCCGGCTGATGCCGGTCTCGCGCACAACCTGCTTGCGGGACTTGCCCTGCTCCAGCACGAGACTGCGGATGTAGAGCCACTGCTGAACGTCGCGGTACATGGATCGCCTCCCGGCTGTCCAAGCCGCTCAGGCGTAGCGCATTCCTTCGATTTGGCTACCTGAGCCAGAGGCCCCGACCTCCATCACCGGAACCCTCTTCCGCGACGCGGTCCAGAACCGCGGGCGGCAGATGGCGAAGGCGGATGGGAAAATTTGCGCGAGGCAATGTCGCCCTTAACTATAGGGCACGCCAATCGATGGCGTTGCAAATCTGAGTTAGATGCTTCAAATTTTTAGTCGCCACAACATGACCAGGGTATTGCCCAGCCTGTGCGGCAAGTATTACATCTCCGTCGAGTGCATCATCGGGAGATAATTGACGGCCTGCATTGCGGAGATTGGCCCACAAGATGGCGGCAGTTCTCATAGCTGCCGTGTTTATCGGCACATATGTAGTCAGGCCTATAAACCGATCTAAGCGCCCGAGCTGGCCCGTGGCATTTTTCCTTAACAGCTCTCGCCGAGCTTCATAGTCGCAGATCTCGGCAACGGCGAGAACCTCACCCGCATTGAGGCGCGTCTTGAGCTTTTCTCGAAGCAACTCAGCATCTGGCCCTCCAGCAGGATGTGCTACCCACCAAAGAAGGTTCGTATCTAAAAAGATCACCGGCCGCCAATTCGGACGCGAGCTAAGTTCAGATCGTTGAATTGTTCCTGAAGATCTTCTGCTTCTCTATTTCCGTCTTCATCAATCCAGCTCTGTAGAAGATCGATGAGTTTTTGATTTCTTACAACAGGCGCACGCAGATGAATGCCCCACTCTTGAGAAGTGTTTAGCCCCGAAGCAACCAAAAGTGCGGTCATCTGCCCAGCCTTTGATGCAGACGGCGACCCCCAGCCGAACCGATAGGTAAGAACATCGGTGAATTCAGCCATGTTGGTGTCGACAGCTCCCATCTTGAGCGCTGAGCTGGTGCTGAACGGCGAGACATAATTCATTCCGCTACGCCTTCTTCAAGAAGCCGTTTTAATTTAACACTTGCTGACTGCTGGAATATCGACCAAATCTCCTCATGAATATTGTTTATTTTACTACCAATACCTTCCCAAGCCGGATCTATATGTTCCTGATAAATGCAATCGATGTCGAATATCAAGGATCCCGGGCTTGAGCTTCGATCATGGGCAATTGTCACCATATGCCGGTTAGCGGCGTCAATCTGAACCTCGGTTCGGGACAAAAATCCGCTCTTAGATTTGCGCAGCGCCGAAGGAACGAAGTCACCTTGCTCAAGCCAAGTGCCTGGAGCTTCATCTTCAGATAAACGTGTAATCCGGTTTATATATCGCATGCCTATTTGTTGAACATGCGACACCCGAAGAATTTGATTAACAAGCTCCCACGCTTTAGATATTTCCGCCTCAAAGTTCCCCCACCCGGAGTACGGTGGAGTGGCGCTTACACTAACTGAACCTTCGCCAAAAATGATAATGAATGGCTTGTCCTCAGCGGTAAGCTTGAATTTGGTCTTGGGCGCACCAGAGCGCTGCGTGTGAGCGCCGTCCGATCCGACTGTTAGTTCGAGCGACTGCTCCGAAATTGGCTCCAAAATTGGAAATTTGTTTTGCGCAGCCTTGTAAAATTCACCCAGCACTCCGGCATGCCAGACAGTGCTCTCTGGCAATGCGAACCGAAGCTCGCATATTGCTTCCGCCAGCTGCGGATGTGCATATGTCGGATGCTCTATCAAGCCTGCTACCCACTCGCGTGAGGGTGAGATGTAGCAGGTTGCTAAGCGCGTGCTAGGTCTGATCCGAACGAATTCACGGTCAAATTCCCCGCGAAGGAGGTGGAGTGCACCCTGTTTGACCGGACAGGCAGCGGGGCGGGTTTAGGCAGTCCGGCTGAGGTACTCTCGGGGCGAGAGCATGCGCAGGCCGGAGTGCGGGTGGATCGTGTTGTAGTCCTCGAACCAAGCCGGCAGAAGCCGCATCACGGTCTCGGCGTCGACCAAGATCGCCAAGCGGGCATAGTCGCGCTTGAGCGTCTTCACGAACGCCTCCGCGATGCCGTTGCTCTGCGGCGAGCGCACCGGGGTGAACAGCAGCCGTAGACCAAGCGCGGCGGCCGTCTGCGCTGTCTCCTTGGCGATGTAAGCGGCGCCGTTGTCGGACAGCCACTCGACCGGGTGCGGGGTCTTCGTCGCGCCGAACCGGGACTGTCAGGAATTTCGTGTGGGGGCGGCCATAGTGGACCCGAAGGAGGTTCCCGATGGCACGACGCAAAGCACCCCGCATCCCTGACGCGATCCT
>NZ_LMPY01000074.1:0-3663 GCF_001424445.1 Methylobacterium sp. Leaf361
CGCCACCCGCTACGAGAAGCGGGCTGCCAACTACCTCGCCATGGTCACCCTCGGCATGACCATGCTCTGGCTCACATGAGTTTGCAGAGACGCCCTAGTCTGATCCACCGCGCGTTCGGCCTTACGCTCCGTCAGCCACGTCGCTCGGCGCTCGGCCTTGGTCGGCTCAGGCTTTCCCGGCTCAGGCTTGCGGAGGGCGCGACGAGCCCAGGCGGCACCGTCCTCGATCTCAGTGCGGTTCATGGACGATCCTTCCGTAGATAGGGGCGACCTCGCCCCAGATGTAGCCAGCGTCAGTGCCGAGGGCGGGCAGCTTCACACGGCTGGCGATTGAACTGTGGGGCTGATCAGACCGGCCTTCCCAACTGCAACGGGGCTCGCCGGCCGGGACCATCTCAGCGCCATCCGGCAGCGCGGCGTTGGCCATCGCGATCAGCGTAGCCCGCTCTCGGATTTTCTCCAGCAACGGCACCAAGCGCTGCGCTTCGGTGACATACTGGTCAGCCAAGGTCGCCACTTCGGCGCTGGCCTTTATGGCCTTGCGATACAGATCCTTACGGCGCTTCTGCTCGGCTTCGTGCGTGGCCTGCGCTGCGACCTCGGCAGCTGCCGCCGCGGCGTGCTGCACTTCCAGCTGGTCGAGCTTGATCTTCACGACCGCGATGCGGTGATCGAGAGCCGCCACGTCGTCGGCGGCACCCTTCAGCAGCACACCGGCACGACTGGCCTCTAGAGAGTCGCGCTCGGCCTGAGCTGCTTCACGCTCGGCGCTGATCTGCGTCGAGGTCCGCGGCGCGGGCGGCACCGGGTACAACACGACCTTGCTGGGCTTGAGGCCAACGACCGGGGCAAGGTTGCGTTCGTCGCGAAGGTTGAAGCTGGAGATCGTGTTCATGCCGGTCTCCCTCAAGCTGCACGAGCGAGAGCGGGAGCAGCCGGCGGGGTCCGCGGACCGTCATCCGGGCTGAGCCGAACACCGTGACGGGCGAGATGCGCGCGCAGGCTCTGCCGCGTGAACTCGCTCATGGTCTGGCCGCGCTGGCGGGCTGTGATCTCCACCGCTCGGGCGAGATCGGTCTCAACCTTCAGCCGGAGCAGAGCGTCTCGTCGGAGAGGATTGGTCATGATGTGGCTACGCCTCAATCACTGCGTAGCTAGAACGATGGATCTTATACCGCGCCGCGGCAAGCACCTGCCGATACTGATTAAATCTCGTTCGCCTCCGCCCGTTTGCCCATAGTTATGCGATGTTATGTTTTGCTATATCCACCCCGGAATATTTATGCCAATATGCCGCACCCTGAGTGGCAGTGTTGATTTATGGGTCTAACAGCCGAGCTGCACCGTGAACGGTCAGAGAGTTCCGCATCAGCCAATTTGCTGAAAGGAGTTCGCCATGAAAGCGCGTATCTATCCCGACGTGAACACGAGTTCGGCGAGCAACCGAGCCGCAAATAGGACTGTTCACCGTCAGGGTGAGGACGTCGACACAACGGACCAGCTTCCCAGCCCGTACCTGCTTGGCATCGCTCTAGCGGGCTCAGCGGTAGCTGCTTTGATAATCCGATTGGTAATTGGGTGAGCGTTGCGGCGCGGCGTAGCCCATCACCGCGTCGCTGAACATCGGCCACCTGTGCAAGGCTTCAGATCCGCGCCCGCGTTCTCCGTGGCCATTCGACACGCGCACACTGAAACTGGACCTTTCGCACCTGCCATCGCTTTCACTTGACGAGAGCGAGGAATTGCAGATGCCCACCGACCATGTCGACCACGCTCCAGCTACCTGGAAAACGCTGATCATCACGACGGTGTCCGTCTTCATAATCTTCATGATCGTATGGATGCTGTACTTGGCAAACTCAGGAACAACGGCACAGCTGTCATCGCTGTGAAAATTGTCATTGCGCCCGCCGCCTACGTGCCGGCCCAAATAGATTAAGCCTCGTCCGATTGGGGAACCGAGATGAACGCTCTCATTTTGCTGATCAGCAGGTTCATCCAGTTCTTCTCTGACGGTGGCGATAAACGAAGAAGCACATCGGAAAATGTTGAGCAGGAAAATAGCTCGCTTGGCGAGAGCAGGTTCATCAGAGCCAGGAACTTCGATGATGATTACAGGGAAGCCACGGAGTTACTGAAGACACGTATGGATAGACGGTTTCCGGACAACTACCGCGCGAGACTGGGAACGGACGGGAGCGGCACCTACGACCATGGCCAGGATCGTGCTGCCGCCGTCGATACCATGTCGTCCGAGATAGCTACGGCGCTTCGAAACGGGGCCACCGTCAGGCAGGCAGCGGAAGCGGGCGCCGCGAGCGCTGGCATCTGAAGCACGGATTGGCGCACGACCTCACCCGAGGACCGTGCCGAAGACTGTATGAAGTGTTATCTTCGATTTCAGCCCCGCATCTGCTGCCGAGCTGATGGAGGGCGACTCCATGAGGCTCACCTTCGGACATCAGGGCGATTGGATCGTCGATCCGCGCGAACTGGCGTTGTGTCTCGGTGTGAGCGCGACAGACCTGAAGCGCATGGAACGTCAAGGCCAGGTCGAAGCTCGGATCAAAGCCGGCAGCGGCAAGGATGCCGGTCAGACGCTAGTGACGGTCCGCCTGACCGATAGAGGCTGGCGCGGCACCTTCGACCAGAGCGGCGCGCTGATCGGCGAAGATTTTTGGTGACGTCACCGCGACGCCTCCCCCCCGCTTCCCAATCGCATCCTGCTGCGTTGTCCCTGCCGAACCGCAGGAGATGCCCATGGCCTACGTGACGATCGAGAAGGATGGCGAGCCTTGGATGTTCTGCCATTCGACCCATGAGGGCGAAGTCGAAAAGCAAATCAGAGCCGCAAGCCTAGAGGCGCCTACAGCCACCTTCACGTCTCGGCCTTCGACGCCGATCGAGAGCCAGCACTGTGCCGACGCGATGGATGACCAGAGCGGGGTCGTCGAGGACCCGTTCAAGTTCTTTGCCGTGCCGGTGGTCGACGACAAAGCTGCCTAAGCCTCGCGGCCGGAAAATGCGGACACCCCGGACAATCCGGACAGATGTCCCGTTTGTCCGGCGTCCGGCACCGGACGGACAGGACAAAACCCTAGGGATCTGTCCTGCCCATCCGATCAATCCGGTCACTCGGCCGTCTGGCGCTTCAGAACCGGGACAGACCACTCAGCAGCCGGGCTCTTACCCCCGGTAAGATCGGTAAGAAGATAAGAAGCGTCGAGCTCTGCGCTCTTGGCGGAGGGCTCGGCCCCCCCTTCGTTTCTTATCGCTGACCCCTCGTTTCTTACTGGCTCGGGATTGCCGGTAAGAAACGCGTCGCCGTTTTTGGCCTCATCCCCCTGTGCATCCGCCCCGTTTCTTATCTTCTTATCGTTCTTATGGGGGGTAGAGGTGCGAGCGAGGATAAGATCGGCCCGGGTCGGATGAACGTACCGACCACGCCCAGCCTTCAGCACATCGCCTGCCTTCGCCATTTTGTAGAGCAGCTGGTCAATCGCGTTCCGGCTGCCACTGGTGGCAACCGCGATTTCGCTCGGCGACATAGGCTCGTCGGCATCCTCTAGTGCAGTGACGCGGACGGAGGATTCACGCGGGCGGTGAGGCGTGCGAGGCTGGGCGATGGCTCAGACGGTATGCGTACTCCTCGATGCGACCGAC
>NZ_LMPY01000075.1:0-3580 GCF_001424445.1 Methylobacterium sp. Leaf361
GGCGAGTACCGCCTCGTCGATGCGCTCCTCGTCGACCGCCATCCGCGCAGTTTAGCACGCCGCGCTCAGACCGGGCGTGGTGCCAGCCGATCGGTTACCTTTGATCAGCGATTTGTTGAGGTGCTGTTGCCAATAAATGTGAATCGAGACGATCAATCCACAAAATTATCGGCTGATGTCAGTGTGTTCAAAGATTTCCCGTCATCTTTTATGCTGGTGGCTTCAGAGCTTCAGAGCGATATATCTACGAAAGACGTTCCTTTTGGCGGACGTTGTAGTTCGGAGGTGGAGGGGGTTCTGTCGTTTGGTCCATTCATTTCCTTAGAGCCGGGTCAGTACCATTTGGTCTTTCGTTATCGAGCTGACGGCTCAATAAATGAAGAATGTGGTTGGGCGGATGGATCCGTGTGCATCTTGGGCTCCGCAAGGTCATTGGGAAAAATTATTCTAACTGGCACTGACGGTAAAACCGAAAGAGCTCATCTTTTTATAAACATTGATCTTGAGAAGCACGAAAGATTTTCTATACGAGTTTACACGAACGGTCTAAGAACAGTGACGCTATTCGACGTCCGCGTTGATTTAATCCGTCGTCCATAATATTATATAATATTTGATAATTTTTGTTTAATTTCGATGATATCTATATTGAACGTGCGAATCTTGAGGATAAAGTATAGTATTTTGAGGGCGGGTGGAACGGTGAACAAGCTTGGTTTCATTAAGGCATGATCAGAACTAAGCCATTGCAAGGTCGTTGTTTTGTGACTCCAAGCGGCCATTTTGCTGGCTTGAAGTAGTGATTGTCAACGCCGAGTGCATCGTGGTTCTTCCGCATTTCGTGTGGCGCGGAATTCCAGGTCAGGTCGCGGTGAGGGCGCGCTGGCGCAGTAGCGCGAAGCCCGCGCGGCCGAACATCGTGCGCTTGAGCATCTTCAGCCTACCGATCTGCCCCTCCACCGGACTCGTCGACCAGGGCGTCGTGATCGCGCCGCGTAACGCGTCCCTGTCGCGCTCGAGGCCGGCGGCGAACTTCGCCAGCGGCGTCGCGGCCGCCGCCGCGAACCAAGCCTCCAGGCTCTCGCCCGAGCGCCGTCGTACGAGGTCGGCAAAGCGCTTCGCGACTGCCACGCTCTTCGCCAGATCGGGTGCCTCCACCCGCAGGTGATCGAGGAAGCGGCGATCGTCCGCAACGATTGCGCTCGGGTCCGCCTGCAGGAGCCACGCCGTCCGGTTGATCGACGGGGGCCGCCATCGCGGCGCGCTCATCGAGCCCGGCGTGGCGTCCATAACGTCCGCGCTCGCGCGACGCCGTCTCATCGCCCAATCCCGCACCACCCGCGGACGGATGTCGGCCCCCGCGCGGATCAGCCCGCGGGCGAGCTCGGCGGCGTTGCGGCAGCCGGCCTGCCAGCGCGCCTCGAGATGATCGCGGTAGGGGTCGAGGATCGTCGGCACGGTGCGGCGTCGCCGCCAGGAGGGCGGCGCGTCCTGGCGCAGCCAGACCCGCACCGTCTTGCGATCGAGATCCAGGGCCCGAGCCATGCCGGCCACCGAGGCGCCGCTCTCGGACAGCCGCTTGAGCTCGGAGTACCGAGCCCAATGCGGCGCGTGCGTCGCCCGCTTCCGAACCTCGATCACCGTCGGCGGACGCGTGGCTTCCTTCGCAGCCTGCGCTGCCTCGACCTCCTGATCGATGAGCGCACGACCGACGGCGCGGATCACGCCATGATGATGGGCGACGATCGCACGTAGGGCGACGCTGAGGTTACGCAGCAGGTGAAAACGATCGAGGACGTGCTGGGCCTGCGGCGCGCCCGCGCGGGAGCCCTCGGCGAAGACGTCGGCGCGGTCGCGAGCGACGACCTCGATGCCCGGATGGACGCGCAGCCAAGCGGCGACGCTCCCGGCGTCCCGGTCGGGCAGGAGATCGAGGACGGTGTGACGTTCGAGGTCGACGACCATGGTGCCGTAGCTGCGCCCGCGGCGCCAGGCCCACTCGTCGATGCCGACGATGCGCGGCTCGGGCTTTGTCGGCAGAGGCGCCGCACGCACGAGGCGCACGAGGGTATCGGCACTCACCGGCATCGCGAGACGCTGCGCCATACGGGCGGCGGGCGCACCACCGAGGGCGAGACCGAGATGGCGCTGGAGCACGCGCAGCCGGTCGGATCGGCGGGCATGAGCGGCGGCGACGTCATCGACACTCTCGCTGAAGGTCCGCCGCGGACAGGCTGGGTTCGCACAGCGGAAGCGTCGCAGCCGGAGGCGCAGGCGGACGGACCGGCCCTGCCAGGGCAAATCGGCGAGGGTGCGCTCGCAGTGACCGTGCTTGCGGCCCGCGGACGATTGACAGGTGGGACAGCACGTCGGGCCCGGACGGGGTACGACGCGCACGATGAGCGGGTCGGTCGCCGGCTCGATGCCGACGACGGTCAGGCCATCGGGCACGAGGGGCAGGATACGGCGTGGCATGGCGTCCTCCGGAAAGCCGATCTCTGGAGATGGGGCACGTCACGCCGGCCGGCACACTTCGCCACACGATGTGCGGAAGAACCTGCATCGTCCTCAGATCCGCCGAAGCAAAAGTCCCCACTCCCGTGGGTCAGGCCGCATTGGGTTCGGGCTCGTGACGCATTGGCGGACGACCGCGGCGCTTGGGGGCCGGCGGCGGCGTGATCGTCGCCTTCGAGCACACGTGCTCGGGCACTAGGTCGGCGTGCTGGCGCAGCCGATAGCTCGCCCCCTCGATCTGTACGACGACCGCGTGATGCAGCAGGCGGTCGAGGAGCGCGGTGGCCACGACCGGATCGCCGAACACCTCGCCCCATTCCGCAAAGCCGCGGTTCGAGGTCAGGATCATCGCACCCCGCTCGTAGAGCGCGTTGACAAGTTGGAAGAACAGGTTGCCCCCACCCGGTACCACCGGCAGATAGCCGATCTCGTCTACGATCAGGAGGGCGAAGGCCGCGAGGAAGCGGATGCGCTCGCGCAACGTACCCTCTCGCTCCGCCTTGGCCAGGGAAGCGATGATGTCGGCCAGCGTCGCAAAGTAGACCCCGCGCCCTGCCTTGATCGCCTCCACGCCCAAGGCCACAGCGAGGTGGCTCTTGCCCGTGCCGGGTGGACCGAGCAGGTGGACGGCCTCGCGCCGGTCGATGAAGTCCAGGCCTGCCAGCGCCAGGACGCGGTTGCGGTCCAGCGAGGGTTGGAAGGCGAAGTCGAAGCTGGCCAACGTCTTCACCGTCGTGATCCGCGCCGTCATCAGCGCCATCTTCACCCGCCGCGTCTGGCGCAGCGTCAGTTCCTCGGTCAGGAGCACGCCGATGGCCTCGACCGCGCCGATCTGACCCTGCTCGATCTGGCGCAGGGTCTGGTCGAGCACCTCCAATGCCCGAGCCATCTTGAGGCCGACGAGGTTGCGCCGGATGCTCTCCAGCGTCGCGGCAGGATCCAGCCGCCCCGTCATGGCTGTGATTAGGTGATTACCCAGGCCTGTGATGGCGGGGTTCAGGCGCCGATGGTTTTGAGGACGGTGCTGAAGGGGCTGCTGCCTGTGATGCGGGCGGTGTCGACGACG
>NZ_LMPY01000076.1:0-3563 GCF_001424445.1 Methylobacterium sp. Leaf361
GGTGATCTCCATGGGGATGGCTCCTGCATGAGCGTGGCTGCTGCTTCGACAGCGACCACATCTTGGCACCGAGATGCCGTCAGTCGGAGCGGGAGCCATCCACCCCATCTGCTTTGCGGAAGCCCGAGCGACGCTCAGGACGTCTGGGTGGGATCGCTTGCGGAAGGTCCGCTTCCGGATGAAGGGCCCAGTTTCGATCGCGGTCCCAGCCAATCGTTCGCGTAACGTCGGCTTATGGGACGGGGGCGCCAAGGCAGTGGGTGGCTGCTTTCGTCCGAGGCTGTGTCAAAACTCGGATGTGCTGGGAAACCGTAGAACAAACGTCTCCGCAGAGGCCGGGAGGGATCTCCGGCGTGACTGACTGATGGCAACACGAGGCCCTTTAGGCCGAAGTCACCCTGCTTCGAGAGAACGTTTTTCTACGAGGGCCGATAGCGTTCGAGTTTTGACACAGCCTCGACCCAACTCGTTCGCTCGAACCGCCGTTCGCGCATCTCCAAAGCGGCCGTCGATCGCTTAAGAACTCCGCCACGCAGATAGAGCGATAACCTCAACGTTGTCGGTCCACGCGCTCTTGCACGCGCCATACTCGTGAGAGTTGTCGGGATGAAGCGTCCGGCACCGGACTTTCTCTTGCTCGTAGGAGGCGACGAGCTCTGGCCTCTTCCGAAGGTAGTCGCGGAATGCGAGGTGGCGGTCGATGTCGGGCGATCCCGTGGCGTAGCAGTGCAGTTGCACGAGCCGCCGCCCAGACTGGGGCTCGTCCTTCGTCGCGTAGCGCCGCCCTGGCAGCCCGAACTCGCCCCACCATTCGAAGCCAATCGCTTCGAGGTCACTCCTACGCCGGTCCAGTCCACGCAGGTCGCCGACGACGGACATGAGGTCCAAGATGGGCTTCGCCTTCAGACCTGGGATAGCCGTCGATCCGATATGGTGGACGGCAAGCAAGATCGGGTTGAGCGCGACGCGCAGGATTGCGGCCTGCGCCTCAGCCGCTTCTGACCAGCGGGGGTCGTGTGCGGCTAACTCGACCTTGAATGGGGGCGGCATCAGATGTTCAACAACGTGCGACCGCGCGCGGCGTCGATGACCACATGTGCGGGAACGTTGATCCATGCGTCACCGCTAAGGTCGGCCCCCGCTTCCAGCCAATCGCCCACGATACGGTAGCCTAGGGTGTAGCCGAGCCAGCGCGGATACCGTCCCCCGAAGCCGAAGAACCACGCACGGTGGTCGTGCCCGTTGCCGACGAGCGTCGCGTTGTCCGGCACGTTGGCCGCGAGCACCTCGTCGGTGACGGCACATTCCCACGGCTCGGGCGGCGAGTTGAACAGGCGGCTCACGAACTGCCCCGCCAAGCCCTCGCTCACCAGGGCCTCACCCAGCGTCCAGCCGTAGCCAGGTCCAGCCATGCGCAAACAGTGGTGGGCCTCGTGCGCCACAGTCCGGCGCAGGTCCCCATCACGCACCGCGCGGGGGAAGTTGGGGTTGTCGGGGTTGATAGTGAGGGAGAACAGGCTAGGGCGCATCGCCAGTCCCGTCGTGCCAGTCTCTGGGATCACCGCGCCGGGCAGGCGCTGCACGAGGATGTCGAGCGGCGACACCGGCAAGACGCCCGCTACAGCCTTTCGAGCGATCTCGACCTCTTCGGCGATGGTGCTACGCCAGGGATCCAGATCGCCGGACGCCTCAAGCCAATGTAGCCGCCACGTCATCCTGAACCTCGTCGGGCTCCATAGCCTCATCCTGCCGTGGTTGGCAGGACGGGACAACTCCGCCTACGTCTCGGAGACAGGCGTGGCCGCGGTCGGTTCACGCCATTACCGTCCGACAGCGGACCGGCAGAAATCCACCCTGAGCGGCCGACCCGCTACCGACCGAGGCTGTGTCAAAACTCGGATGTGCTGGGAAACCGTAGAACAAACGTCTCCGCAGCGGCCGGGAGGGATCCCCGGCGCGACTGACTGATGGCAACACGAGGTCCCTTAGCCCGATGTCACCCTGCTTCGAGAGAACGTTTTTCTACGAGGGCCGATAGCGTTCGGGTTTTGACACAGCCTCGACCCAACCCAGCCATTCCGACCGCCATCCGCGCTTCCCGGAAGCGGACACTCGTCGGCCACCTGACAACTTCATCTCGGGGTGGCGAACCGACGTTGCGCCACTACCGAAAAGCGGCCGCTCGGCTTGGCGTCGGTGCCGGGTACCCCGGCATCTGCCGGCGATGCTCCGGAGTGGACCAGCCTGACGGGGTGAAGGTCGTGTAGGTTGACGACGCGTGCCGGCACGACGCCGGAACGCTGAGCGACGCTACCTACTCGGTCGCTCAGGACGAGACCCCAAGCCGGGCGACGCGGCTCGGCTCAGCCTAGGCGAGGTGCCAGCGGACATCGACGCGCTCTCAAGATGCGCTGCTGCCGACCTAACCCTGCGCCGCCTGGGAACCCGCCATGTCCATCCACATCGTCTCCCAAACGTGGCCGTCCGAATCCTCAAAGGAGCGGCCGTACATGAAGCCGTGGTCGTCAGGCGCGTTGACGTCGGCGCGTCCGGCGGCACTCGCGGCTGGAGCGTCTTGGAACGCTGCCTGGCGGGCGGCCGCCCGGATTTCTGCCTGATGCCGCTCGACGAGTGAACGCAGCGCCTCGGAAGCGTTGACGAGAAGGTGTCAGCAATCCGCGACCTGGATCGCCTGCGGCGCACCGAGCCGAGCAGCCTCGGCGTACGGCCCCGCTCGATCCCGGCTGACGACGGCGATGTCGGGATGCGCAGCGAGCCAATCCCGCACGGGCTCGCAGGCGCGGCCGGGCACGAGATCGAGGACGCGACCCCGTTCCAGATCGCAAGACGATTGTGCCGTAGCGCCGGCCCCGCCGCCAAGCCCAGTCGTCGATCCCGACCACACGCGGGGACGCGCACCCTGCGCTCTTGCAACGGCGGATCAGCCCCAGGACGGTGTCGCCGCTGACCGGCATGGCAAGCCGTCGCGACAGGCGGGTGCCGGCCTCGCCGCCGAGCGCCATGCCGATATCGGTCTGCGCCTCGGCCAAGCGATCGCTGCGCTGTGCCCTCGCACGGGCGAGGCCGGGAACAGGCTCGGCGAAGATCCGGCCCGGACAATGGCTGCAGCGGAAGCGGCGCACCTTCACCCGCCACGTCACCGAGCGATCCTGCCAGGGCAGGTCCTTCAGGGTTCGCCAGTACGAGCTATGCACCCGGGCCGACCATCGCCCACACTGCGGGAGGCTGCGCGGACTGCGATATTCCTGGCCGTGATCGTCAGCGCATCGGCATCCAGCCCAAGCTCGTCGACCTGCACACCTTCTGAAACCGAGGGCAATAACGGGTTCGAGATCCGCATCGCGCTCTCCCTCCGCCACCCCAGGGATCAACGCTTCACAAGGCGCTCAGCACCGAACTTGCGGAAGAACCAGTTTGCTGTGTCGCCTGACAACGCTCACTGAAGTAGCCCCCAAAATGACCGGACAGGGGCTCACGCTTATGGAAGTGTGTGCCTATGACCGACCGTATGGTGAGTTCTAACGACCCGCCCCGCGCCGAAC
>NZ_LMPY01000077.1:0-3556 GCF_001424445.1 Methylobacterium sp. Leaf361
ACGGCCCTGGGCGGCTTGACGCCCCGAGCCTTCGCCAACCAAGCTGTCACAGCCCGAGAAATTGCATAGGTCGTGGACCACAAACCGGGTCAACTCCACTGGCCCGAAAGCCATACCTCAGGGCGGACCACTTCACTGGGGGCGGATCATCCGGCATCATGCCCATGAGGGCGACGTACTCGCCGAGAAGCGCCACCGCCTCGACCGGCACGGCCACGAGCCGGGGGCCGAACCCGGTCCACGCCACCGGCTGGAGGCCGAGCCAGGTCAGGCCGAGGCTCCCGTCGAGCCGGATAACGACCTCCGCGGTCCCGTCGTCGCGACGGACGAGCTCCGCGATACGGCCGAGCACGGGCTGAGACTCCTCCGGCTGGAGCAGGAAGCGGCCGGGGAGATCGCCGACGCGCACGGGCTGGGGAAACCGGTCGGCCGCGCGACCGGCCATCTCGGGGGCGGTCATGCCGGGGGTCGGCATGTGGTCGGGCGCCGGCGAGGGGCCGGCGGTCTGCGCCCACCCCGGGGCGACAAGGGCCAGCGTGAGGAACGCGCCGCAGGCGCGAAGGACCGCGGGGGCGCTCATATGCCGGCGAACCAGTTGAACCCGCGGCTCTCCCAGTAGCCGCCCGGATACGTGTTGGTGACCTCGATGGCCGTGATCCATTTCGGGTTCTTGAAGCCGAGCTTGACCGCGGTGCGTAGGCGCAGCGGGTACCCGTAGGGGTCGGGCAGGTCCTGGCCGGCGTAGCGGGTGGCGAGCAGCGTCTGCGGGTGCAGCGCGCTGGCCATGTCGATGCTGCTCGGGTAGTCGTCCGCCGTCTTGAAGGCGACGTACTTGGCGGTGAGGTCGGCGCCGACGCGCTCCAAGAAGGCGCGGAGCGGCACGCCCGACCACTGCCCGATATAATCCCAGCCCTCCACGCAGACGTGGCGGATGATGATTTCGCGCTCGGGCAGTTCCGTGATCTGCCGGCGCGTCCAGGGCCGTTTGTCGGAGATCAGCCCGGCGAGCTCGAGCCGCCACGCTTCGCCGTCGACCGGCTTCACGTCCTCGACATCGTAATAGGCGTTGAAGCGCGGGGGCTTCAGTACCTCCGATGCAGGGTACTCGGGCGCGAGCTTGCGGGGATCGAACAGCGCGGCCTGGACGCCGTCGTTGAAGTCCGAGACCGCGCGCAGCGCCCGACCGACCGCGGTCGTATCAGTCACGTCGCAGCCGGTGAGCAGGGTGAGCGCGCCCAGCGTCAGGCCGCCGCGCAGCAGACCGCGCCGCTCGATCTGCCGGACCAGGGGCCTGTGGTCGTCGAGGATGCCGGGATCCGGCACCTTGAGGGGGCGGAAGGGCGACCTCATCGCGTCGCCTCCCGCACCACGGCCGGGAGGGCCGGACGGCGGACCGGGCCGCCGGTCAGCATCGCCCACAGCGTGCGCGGCACGAGCAGGGCGAGCACGACGTGGACGGCGAGAAAGCCGACCAGAACCGCCATGCCAGCAAAGTGTACGAGGCGTGCGCCCTGGAAGCCGCCGAGCAGCGCGACGAGATCGGAGAACTGGACCGGTTTCCAGATGGCCAGCCCGCTGACGACCTGGCTGATGCCGGCTAGGATGGCGACGATGTAGAGGATCTTCTGGACGGCGTTGTAGGTCGTCAGGTCCTCGTGGGCGAGCTTGAGCCGCAGCGTGTCGCGGACCGTCTGCACGATGTCGCGCGGCCGGATCGGCAGGAGGCGCTCGCGCAGGCGCCCGGTCGCGACGCCGTAGACGAGATAGGCGCCGCCGTTGGCAACCAGCAGCCACATGGCGGCGAAATGCCAGAGCAGGCTCTCGGCCGCCCAGGACCCGAGCCGGAGCGCCTTGGGGAAGTATACGCCGTGGATGATGACGGAATCGTCGTAGATGCCCCAGCCGGAGCCGATCAGCACCACCATAGCCACGGCGTTCGTCCAGTGCATGACCCGCACAGGCAACGGGTGCAATCGATGGCCGAATGCGCTCGCCTTCCTAATCATTATTTTGAAATCTCTTCAAAGTTGCGGATCTGATTCACGTGACCGAATGCTGCACTGTTAAGTAAACTCATATCAATTTGACACGATAGATTTCTAATCGCGTCTAATTGATGCCGGCACAGACTAAACCTGTTAAAGTTCGAGCAAACCGCGCCTTTAGAGGGTCTATGTCAAGCAATATTCTATCGAATTTGTTCTCTACCTTGTCGGTGCAGGTTCAGGCATTTGCATACTGCGAAATCCAGTCTGGATGGCAGTTGGCGAAGAACGGCATGTCGGACGCGATCCTGGTCCACTACGTTCTCGCGGGCTCCGGAACGATTGCGATCGACGGTCAAGGACCCGTGCACTTCGGGCCGAACCACATCGTCATTCCACCACGTGGCGTGCGGCACTCCATCGGCTTCGACGGAGCCACGCGGTCGGTATCGGCCGAGGATGCACGCAGGGTCCTTCCGGATGGTCTCATCGCGCTGACCGCCGGGGATGGCACACGAGACATTCTCCTGGCCTGCGGCTCCATCTCGGCGCGGTATGCCGGTGCCCTCGGCCTCTTCGATCGCCTGCCCGACGCCTTGGTCGAAGACCTCTCGGAGAGTGACCGTCTGCGCCACGCGTTCGCGTTCATGGTCGAGGAGCTCGTCCAGCCAAGCCTCGGCACGCAGGAGGTGACGAGCGCACTCATGAAGCAGTGTTTGGCGATCCTGCTCAGGATCCACCTGAAGGAAAGAGGTGTGCGCTCGCCGATCTTCGAAGCGTTGCGCGATCC
Organism: Methylobacterium sp. Leaf361; assembly: GCF_001424445.1. Lineage (NCBI taxonomy): Bacteria > Pseudomonadati > Pseudomonadota > Alphaproteobacteria > Hyphomicrobiales > Methylobacteriaceae > Methylobacterium > Methylobacterium sp. Leaf361. The sequence continues at coordinate 2,776 of NZ_LMPY01000077.1, forward strand.
GAGGTTGGTACCGGCGATCGCGGCCGTCCTCGATGCGCCCGGGGGCCAGCATACGGTCGATAGCCTGGCTGCACTCTGTGGAATGAGCCGTGCCGGTTTTGCCGAACGCTTCTCCGCCACCTTCGGCGAGGGGCCGATCGAATATCTTCAGAGGGCTCGCCTTCAACTTGCGGCCAAGCTGCTGACGTCCTCGCCCATGCCCGTGAAAGTCATCTCCGACAGCGTTGGTTACGCCAGTCGCAGTTACTTCTCGCACGCATTCAAGGCTGCCTACGGATACGATCCGAGCGCCTACCGCGCACGAGCTACGGACTTTGCCAAATCGATGGGGCAAGAGCCCGACCCTGCGGTCGACGGCATATCGTTCGAGTCCGGCAGATCTTGAGCGCGTAGACTGATGGATTCCTTCCGGGTCGGGCACGAGAACCAAAATTGTTGTCGCCATTCACGTCGGGCAGTCTCGTCAGGAATTTGCGGGTTTGGAAGCCGTCTCGCGTGCGGTATCGTCTAATTCCGGTGCTGCGGCGCTATCCTGCTGGTTCGACAGAGCACAAGATCCGATAAACGAATTGCTCGGATGCTCGACGCACTCCATTCCTCCGTGTTTCATTCGAAACATGGATCGCGTTCATTTGATGTGGTGAATTTCAGCGATCCGTGCTCTTCGATGTTTGCGGAGCGACCGTAATTACCCACGCCCTTGCGCGGGACGGATTTCGCTGATTCTCTCGTGCGATGGGCCGCAGCGACCTTGAACGGCTGAGCCGCGAAGAGCTGATCG
>NZ_LMPY01000078.1:0-282500 GCF_001424445.1 Methylobacterium sp. Leaf361
CCCGACCCTGCCCCGCCACGACCTGAGCCGGACGGTGGGCTGGTTCACCACGCTGGTGCCGCTGCGGCTCGATCCCCTCGGCGGCGAACCGGACCTGCCGCCGGACGACGCCGCCCGCGGCCATGCCCTCGGTGCTGCTCTCTGCCGGGTCAAGGAAGCCCGCCGCGCCCTGCCCCAGCCCGACCTCAGCCACGACCTCCTGCGCCACGGCCCCGTCGCGGACCTGCGCCACCGCATCGCCGCGACACCCGAGCCCGGCATCCTCCTCAACTACCTCGGCCAGATCGACGCCGACCGCGCCGACCCCGACGCGCCCTTCGCCCTCGCCCCCGAGAGCGCGGGGCCCATGCGCGACCCCCACAGCCCCGCGGGCGCCGAACTCACCCTCACCGCCCTCGTGCGCGACGGCCGCCTCCACCTCGCCTGGCGCTTCAGCCCCGACCGCCACGACGCCGCCGCCATCGCCGCCATCGCCCGCGACACCCGGCACACCCTCCAGGCCCTCGTCGACCACTGCGCCGACCCGGGCACCCCGCGACGGCCCACCCCCGCCGACCTGCCCCTCGCCCGCCTCGACCAACCCGGCCTCGACGCACTCCTGGCCGGCCACGCCCTGGCCCCCGACAGCCTCACCGACCTCTACCCGCTCACCCCCCTGCAGGAGGGCCTGCTCTTCCACGCCCGCCTCGCCCCCGGGGACGCGGCCTACCGCAACCAGGTCCGCCTCGACCTCGAACCCCTCGACCCCGACCGCTTCGCCCGCGCCGTCCGCGCCACCCTCGAGCGCCACGACGTCCTGCGCACCGCCATCCTCGACCCCGCCGACGGCCCGCCCCTCCAGGCCGTCCTCGACCCCGTGCCCCTGCCCCTCGCACGCCTCGACTGGACCGGGGAGCCGTCGAGCCAGGACGCGCCGCACGAGGACGCCCCGGACGAGGATGCCCGCGCCGACCGCCTCGCCGCTCGCCTCGCCGCCCTGGCCGCCGAGGAGCGCGCCCGGCCCTTCGACCTCGCCCGGGCCCCGCTCCTGCGCCTCGTCCTGGTCCGCACCGGACCGGACCGCCACCACCTCGTGCTCACCGTCCACCACCTGATCCTCGACGGATGGAGCACCGCCCGCCTCGTCGCCGAGGTGCTCGCCCGCTACCGCGGAGAGGAGCCCGAGCCCGTCACAGGACGCTTCGCCGACTACCTCGCCTGGCTCGCCCGCCAGCCGCGGGCCGCCGCCGAGCGCTTCTGGCAGGACGCCCTCGCCGGCCTCGACGCCCCCACCCGCCTCGCCGACACCTTCGACCCGCCCGGCACGCCCGGCGCCCGCGACGGACAGCGCCCGCCCGGCCACGGCGAAGTCCGGCATCACGGCGAGGTCCGGCACCGGGTGCCGCCGGCCACCGCCGGGCGGCTGCTCGCCCGCGCCCGGGCCGCGCACCTCACCCTCAACACCTGCGTCCAGGCCGCCTGGGCCCGGCTCGTGGCCGCCCGCACCGGGCAGGCGCGCGTCGCCTTCGGCACGACCGTGGCCGGGCGCCCGGCCGACCTGCCCGGGGCCGAGACCGTGCTCGGGCTGTTCATCAACACCCTGCCGGTGGTCGTCGACCTCGACCCGGCCCGGCCGCTCGGCGCTTGGCTGGCGGGCGTGCAGGAGGCCGGTCTCGGCCTGCGCGAGCACGGCCACCTGCCCCTGGCCGCCATCCAGCGCCTCGCCGGCGCCGCGGGCGCGAGCACGGGCACAGGGACGGGCGGCCTGTTCGACAGCCTCGTGGTGTTCGAGAACTACCCCGTCGACGCCGCCCTCGCCGCCGCGCGCCACGGACGGGACGGCGACGGAAACGGGGACGGCGACGCTGCCGACCCGCACGCCTTGCGCCTCGGCCCGGCCATCGTCGCCGAGACCACGCACTACCCCGTCACCCTGGTGGTCCACCCGGAGACCGGCCCCGACGGGACGCGGCTGGCCCTGCGCCTGAGCTACGCCGCCGATCGCCTGGGACACGCGGACGCCGAGGCGCTGCTCGCCGCCTTCGTGGCCCAGCTCGCCGCCCTGGCGGAGGCCGACCCGGCAACCCCGCTCGGRGCGCTGCCGCMGCCGCTGCCCGACAGCGACCGGGCGGTGATCGGGTCGGCGAACGCGACCGCCCGGGCCTAYCCGGACGGCGCCGGCGACGTCCTCGCCGCCTTCGCAGGCCACTTGGCGCACGACCCGGACGCGATCGCGGTGACCGACGGGCAGGGCGCGCTCACCCGCCGCGCCCTCGACAGCGCGGCCTCCGCGCTGGCCCGCCGCCTCGCCCGCGCCGGGGTCGGTCCCGACACTCTGGTCGGCGTCGGGCTGGAGCGGTCCTGCGCGCTGCTCGTCGCCTGGCTCGCCGTTCTCAAGACGGGGGCCGCGATCCTGCCCCTCAACCCCGAGCTGCCGCGCCCGCGCCTCGTCGCGACCGCCCGAGAGGCGGCCCTGCGCCTCCTCGTCACCGAGTCCGGGCTGGCCGCGCGGATGCCCGGGCCGGCGGAGCTTCCGGACCTGCAGATCCTCACCCCGGATCTGGCAGAGGCGGCGGACGATCCCGCCCTGCCGGCCGCGGCGCCGCACCCGGACGCCCTGGCCTACCTCATCTACACGTCCGGCTCGACCGGAACGCCCAAGGGCTGCGCCAACACCCGCGCCGCCATCGCCAACCGCCTCGCCTGGATGCGGGCCCATTTCGCGGTCGGCCCCGCCGACGTGATCCTGCACAAGACCCCGGTCTCCTTCGACGTCGCCGTCTGGGAGATCCTCCTGCCCCTCGTCAGCGGCGCACGCCTCGTCATGGCGCCGCCGCAGGCCCACCGCGATCCGGACGCGCTGGCCGCCCTGATCCGGCGGGACGCGGTGACGATCGTGCACTTCGTGCCCGCCCTGCTGGAGGCGTTCCTGGCGTCCGGCCGGCTCGCCGCCTGCCCGAGCCTGTCCCGCATCGTGTGCAGCGGCGAGGCGCTCGCCCCCGACCTCGCGGCCGCCGTCCGCGCCCAGAGCCGGGCCGACCTGGCGAACCTCTACGGGCCGACGGAGGCGGCCATCGACGTCAGCGCCTGGACCTGCGGGCCCGAGCCGGACGCCCCGCGGGTGCCGATCGGGCACCCGATCGCCAACACGCAGCTCCACGTCCTCGACGACGCGCTGCACCCGGTGCCGGTTGGGGTGGTGGGCGAGCTCTACATCGGCGGCACCGGCCTCGCCCGCGGCTACCTCGGACGCCCCGGCCTGACCGCCGAGCGCTTCGTGCCCGACCCGTTCGGAAGGCCCGGCGCGCGCCTCTACCGCACCGGAGACCGCGCCGCACGCCGCCCCGACGGCGCCCTCGACTACCGCGGACGCGCCGACGAGCAGGTCAAGATCCGCGGACAGCGCGTCGAGCCCGGCGAGGTCGCCGCCGCCCTNCAGCCAGGCCCAGGCCGTCTATTACCGCACCGGGGACCGTGCCGCCCGCCGCCCCGACGGCGCCCTCGACTACCGCGGACGCGCCGACGAGCAGGTCAAGATCCGCGGACAGCGCGTCGAGCCCGGCGAGGTCGCCGCCGCCCTGCGGGCGCAACCCGGCATCGCCCAGGCCGCCGTCGTCGCCCGCCGCAAACCCGACGGCCCCGCGCGGCTCGTGGCCTACGCGGTGCCCGCGCCGGGCGCGCACCCCGACCCGCAGGAGCTGCGCCGCGCCCTGGCCCGCGACCTGCCCGAGGCCCTGGTGCCGGCCGCGATCGTCCTGCTCGGCGCCCTGCCGCTCTCGACGAGCGGCAAGCTCGACGCCCGCGCCCTGCTCGAGCCCGACGCGGACGCGTCCGCCCGGGACGCCGACGCGCCGCGGACGGCGACCGAGCGGCGCCTCGCCGATCTCTGGGCCGCGGTGCTCGGCCTGCCCGGACCCGACGCCGTCGCCCGGTCCGACACCTTCTTCGAGCGCGGCGGCGATTCCATCCTCGTCATGAAGCTCGTCGCCGCCGTCCAGGAGAGCCTGGGACCGCGCCTGCCGCTGCGCGCGGTCTTCGATCACCCGACGCTGGCGGATCTGGCCGCCCGGATCGACGCGGACGGCAGCACCGGCCGCACCGGCGGGGCCGGGGCGGCCGACCTCACCGACATGGAGAGCTGGCTCGACGCGATCGAGACGGCGGCAGGAGCGACGCGGACATGACCCTTCAGGCCACGCAGATCGCGCGACGCTTCGCCCGGCTCGCGCCGGAGCAGCGCCGGGCCTTCCTCGCCAAGCTCGCCGAGAACGGGATCGACTTCGCCACCCTGCCGATCGTCCCGGCGGACGGCGACAGGACGGCGCTGCCGCTCTCGGCGGCGCAGCGCGGCCTGTGGCTGACCTGGCAACGCGAGCCCCTGAGCCCGGCCTACAACCTGACCGGCCTCGTCGAGATCGCCGGGACCCTCGATCCGGCGCGGCTCCAGGCCGCCGTCGACGACCTCGTGCGGCGCCACGAGCCGCTGCGCACCACCTTCGGGCTGGATCCGCAGGGCGAGCCGTGCCAGCGCGTCCACCCGGCCGCCCCGGTTCCGATCCGGGTCCGCGAGGGGCTCGACGCCGCCGGCAGCGACGCCCTCGCGGAGGCCTTGGCGCGCACGCCGTTCGATCTGGAGGCCGGCCCCCTGCTCCGCGTCGAGCTGCACCGCCTCGGGGACGGCACCGACCGGATCCTGCTCGGCCTGCACCACATCGCCGCCGACGGGCAGTCGATCCCCCTGCTGCTGCGCGACCTCGACGCCCTGTACGCGGCCCAGTCGCGGGAGGCGGGGGCCGACGGCCTGCCGCCGCTGCCCGTGCAGTACGCGGATTACGCCCTCTGGCAGCACGGCCGGCTCGAGGCCGGGGAGGCCGCGCGCCAGGCCGCGTACTGGCGCTCGGAACTGGGCGCGTCCCCGGCCGAGACGCCGCTGCCCCTCGACCGGTCCCGCCGCGCGGAGCGCGCCGCTTCGGGCGGGATCCACGCGTTCCGGATCCCGCCCGAAGTGAGCGAGGCCCTGCGGAGCCTCGCCCGCCGCGAGGGCGCGACGCCGTTCATGGCCGCCCTCGCGGGGTTCGCCCTGACGCTGGCGCGCTACGGCGACGGCGCGGACGTGCGCGTCGGCCTGCCGCTCGCCGACCGCGCGCGGCCCGAGACGCGCGGCATGGTCGGCCACCTGACGGGCATCGGGGTCCTGCGGGCGCGGGTCGACCCGCGCGACGGGTTCCGCGTCCATCTCCGGCAGGTCCGCGATCGGCTGCTGGCCGCCCAGGCGCACGCCGACCTGCCGTTCGACCGGATCGTCGCGGCGTCGGCGACGGAGCGCCGGCCCGGGCTCCACCCGCTGTTCCAGGTCAAGGTCACCGAGCAGGCCGCGCCCCCGCCCGACGCCCGGTTCGCCGGACGGCCGATGCGGCTGCGCGGCCTCGACGGGGGCGACGTCCACTTCGACCTCAGCCTCGATCTCGTCGATTCCGCAGAGGGCCTGTGCGGCCGCTTGGCCTTCGCCCGCGACCTGTTCGACCCCGGGACCGTCGCGGGCCTGGCCGAGACCTTCGCGACGCTGCTCGCCGCGGCGGTGGCCGAACCCGACCGCCCGCTCTACGCGCTGGCGAGCCCCGCCCCGGCCGCGGCGACGGACCCGGCCGCGCTCGACGGGGTCGCGCTCGACGTGGTCGCGGCCTGGCGCGCCCGCGCGGCCGAGGCGCCGGAGGCGCCCGCCCTGCGGCAGGGCCGGCGCTCCCACAGCCGGGCCGAGCTGGATGCCGCCTCGGACCGCCTCGCCGCGCGGCTGGCCGCGGACGGGGCGAGGTCGGAGACGCGGGTCGCCCTCCATCTCGACCGCGGCCCCGAATGGGTGCTCGGCCTCCTGGCGATCCTCAAGACCGGCGCCGCCTACGTGCCGATCGATCCCGGCCTCCCGGCCGCCCGCCGGGCCGACCTCGTGGCCGAGTGCGGGGCCTGCCTCGTCCTGGGCGAGCCGGTCCCGGGCGACCGGCCCGACCGGCCGGTGATCGCGGCGCGCTTCGACCCGGCCGAGGACGCGGCGGCCCCGCCCTTCGCGGCCGCGCCGCCGCATCCCGACGCTGCGGCCTACATCCTCTACACCTCGGGTTCCACGGGCCGGCCCAAGGGGGTCGTCGTGACCCGCGGCGGCCTCGCGCAGTACGTGGCCGGAATTCTCGCGCGCGTCGGCCTGCCCGCCGGCGGCCACGTCGCGATGGCCTCGACCGTTGCGGCCGACCTGGGCAACACCGTGCTGTTCGGCGCGCTGGCCGGCGGCTCGGAACTCAACCTCCTCGACCACGAGACCGCCCTCGACCCCGACCGCTTCGCCGCGGCGGTCGGGGGGGACGCGGCCGGGGGCCGGAGGATCGACGCCCTGAAGATCGCGCCGAGCCACCTCGGCGCGCTGCTCCAGGCGGCCGACCCCGCCGCCGCGCTGCCAGAACGGCTCCTCATCCTCGGCGGCGAGGCGCTGCGCTGGCCCCTCGTCGACCGGATCGCCGCGCTGAAGCCCGGCTGCCGGGTGGTCAACCATTACGGGCCGACCGAGGCGACGGTCGGCGCGCTGTGCCAGGAGGTCCGCGCGGGGGCGGAGCACCGTGACGGTGCGCTCGGCCCGGAGGACGGGGCCGGACGCTGGGCCGGCGGCGCGCCTATCGGGACGCCGCTCCCGGGCGTCCGCGCGCGCGCGCTCGACGGATTCCTCGCACCGGTGCCGCCGGGCGCGACGGGGGAGCTCTACCTCGGCGGGCCGCAGGTCGCGCGGGGCTATCTCGACCGGCCGGGCCTCACCGCCGAGCGGTTCGTTCCGGACCCGCATGCCGGCCCCGGGGCGCGCCTCTATCGGACCGGCGACCGCGTCCGGCTTCTCCGCGACGGCAGCCTCGCCTTCGTGGGCCGGGCCGACGACCAGGTGAAGATTCGGGGCCACCGGGTCGAGCCCGGCGAGGCGGCCGCGGCCCTGCGCGAGCTTCCGGGAATCCGCGACGCCGCCGTCATCGCGCTCGCCGAACCGGAGGCCGACGGGGCGGAGGGCCCGCGCCTCGCCGGCTACGTCGTGGCCGACCCGGACCTCGACCTCGCCGCGGTCGGCGCCCGACTCGCGGAGCGCCTGCCGCCGGCCCTCGTGCCGACGAGCCTGACCCGGCTCGACGCGCTGCCCCTGACCCCCAACGGCAAGCTCGACCGGCGCGCCCTGGCGTCGCTGGAGGCGGCGCGCGGGACGGACGGGAAGGATCCGCCCCGGGACGGGACGGAGCGGGCGCTCGCCGCCCTCTGGGCCGACCTCCTCGGCCTGGATCCGTCCGCGATCGGCCGCCACGACGCCTTCGCCGACCTCGGCGGCGACTCGATCCTGAGCCTGAAGATGCTCGCGCGCATCCGCCGACAAGGCGTCGCGGGGGGCAAGACCCTCACCCTCGCCCAGATCCTCGGCGCGAAGAGCCTCGCCGACCTCGCCGAACGCGTCGCGCCGGCGGCTCCGCGCGGGCCGGAGATCGTCCATCTCCGCCGCGAGGGCGGACGGACCCCGCTTTTCTGCGTCCCCGGCCTGATCGCCAACGCGACCGAGTTCGCCGCGCTGGCCGCGCGGCTCGGCCCGGAGCGGCCGGTCCACGGCTTCGTCAGCCACGTCTACACGGAGGCGCGCTGGCAGGGGTACGACGTGCCCGCGCTGAGCGGCGCCTACGCGGACTGCATCGCCGCGCACGCGCCGGGCGGCCGGTGCGCGCTGGTCGGCTGGTCGTCCGGCGGCGACCTCGCCTACGAGACCGCGCGCCGTCTCGACGGGCGCGTGCGCGTCGACTTCCTGGGCCTCGTGGACGTGTTCGAGTCGGTGCCCTTCGCGCCGCCGCGGGCTCTGGACGCGGACGCGCGGGCGCTGGCCGCGCGGTGGCGCGCGGACTGGCTGGACGGCTCGCGGATGGCCGAGCAGTGGCGCGGGCTGATCGCCCGCATGGACGCGGACGAGCGGGAGGCGCTCGACGCCTACCTCATCGACAACCCGGAGCTGCCCGCGGACGGGCCCGACCTGACGGCGCGCGAGTTCGAGCTGTGGGCCCTCCTGGACAAGCGCGTGCGGGCCAAGCGCCACGCCTTCGCGCCGCTGGCGCGGCCCGTGCACGTCTTCCAGGCCGCGGATTCGCTGACGCGACCGGAGCGCCTGCGCGACTGGAGCGCGCTGGCGCCCGTCGCGGACCTGAGGATCATTCCCGGCGCGCGGCACCTGGACATCCTCCGGAGCACCGCGTTCCAGGACGCGTTCGCCGAGGCCCTCGACGCGGCCGAAGCCTGATCCGGGCGCGGGCCCTTCCGCGAGGGCCCGCGTCGATCCCGACAGGACGGCGCCGATCTCTGCTCCCGCGCACGGGACGAGGGGCCGCGGCGGCGGGGACCCGGAGCGCGCGGCGCTCCCGGTCCGCGGCGGGCGCAGGGGCGCGTCGGATCAGGGATCGCGCGCCGATCCGGCCGGGGCCGACGCTGGCGGGGTCACGGCGGCCGTCCGACGCAGATGCCCGGGCGCGGTCCCGCCGCGTCCGGACCCGCCGCCCCGCGTGGGGGCGACCGCCGACGAGAGGCTCACCACCGGTATGTGAGGGTCCCGAACACGTTGCGCGGCTCGCTGTACCGGCAGCCATTCACCGTGACGCAGGTGACGTAGGAATGGTCGAGGACGTTGCGGGCGTTGATCTGGGCGCGCCACCCCTTGAGGCTCGGGTCGGCGACGCCGAAATCGTAGAGCGCCACGAGGTCGAACAGGGTCGCCGCGCGCGAGTCGAAGGTCGCGCCCGAGATGTTCGAGCTGCCGACGTAGCGCACGCCGCCGCCGAGCCGCAGGCCCGGGATCCCGAACAGGCCCATGTCGTAGGTGCCGAACACGCCGGCTTGGTTGTAGGGCACGAGGTCGAGGCGCTGGTTGAAGTTCGCCGCGACCGTGGTCCGCGTCTGCCGGGCATCGGTGTACGAGTAGGAGGCGACCGCCTCCAGCGGGCCGAAATTCGTCCGCGCCTCGGCCTCGAAGCCCTGCGAGCGGACCTGCCCGGCCTGCGTGCTGAAGACCGGGTTGACCGGGTCCGCCACCAGCGCGTTCGTCTGGTTGATCCGGTAGAACGCGGCGCTGAGCAGGGTGTCGGCGCCCGGGACCTCCCAGCGCAGGCCGCCCTCGTACTGCTCGCCGAGCGACGGCTGGAAGGGATTGCCGTTCCGGTCGGTGACCGCGAAGGTCTGGAAGGACTGGCTGTAGGAGACGTAGGGCGCCAGCCCGTAATCGCCGAGATAGAGCAGGCCGAGCCGCCCGCTGAAGGCGCTGTCGTTCTGATCGAGCTGCGTGCCGGTGCGATAGGTGAGGACCTGCGTGCGCGCGAAGTCCTGGCGGCCGCCGGCCAGGAAGACGAAGCGGTCGAACCTGACCTGATCCTGGACGTAGATACCGACTTGGTCGAGCAGGCTCTTCGAGCCGGTGTTGATCGCGTAATTGATCCGCGGGTAGGTCAGGCCGTAGACCGGGGCGTAGACGTTCAGATTGCCGACGGTGCCGTTGGTGTAGCGCTCCGAGTTCAGGAAGCTGCGGTAGTAGTCGATGCCGGTCAGCAGCGTGTGCGCGGTCGGGCCGATGACGAACTTCGTCTCGAGCGAGGTGTCCGACGCCACGCCCGTCGCGTTCTCGTTGCGCATGCTGATGCCGCGCGTCGCGACCTGCCGGTTCGCCAGCAGCCCGTTCGGGAGCAGGTAGTCCCAGTCGACCCCCGACTGGTAGTAGCGCAGGGCGTGGCGCAGCCGGACCGAGTCCGAGAAGGCGTGGTCGATCTGGTAGCCGATCGCGCCCGACCGGGAATCGTACCGGTCGAAGGCGGGCTCGCCGTAGAACCGGTCGATGGCGAAGCGGGGGAATCGGCCGTTGGGCAGCAGCGTGCCGACCGCCGAGAGCGGCGGCTGGAAGCGCGTGTGGATCTCCTGATAGTAGCCGAGCAGCGTGACGGAGGTCGCCGTCGACGGCCGCCACGTGATCGCGGGCGCGATGTAGCGCTTGTCGTCGGGCGTGTACGCGAGATAGCTGTCGCTGTTCCGGATCAGCCCGGTCAGCCGGTAGGACCACGCGCCGTCGTCGGTGAGCGGTCCGGTGAAATCGCCCGACACTTCCTTGCGATTGTACTGGCCGAAGCTGACGTTCATCTCGTTGAACGGCGTCTGGAGCGGATGCTTGCTGACGGCGTTGACGATGCCGCCGGGCGAGAGCTGGCCGTACAGGATCGACGCCGCGCCCTTGAGGACCTCCAGGCGCTCCAGCCCGTACGGCTCCTGCGTCCCGTCATAGACGCCCGATTGCAGCTTCAGACCGTCGCGCAGCAGCCCCGAATTGCCCGCCTCGACGGTGAAGCCGCGGATCGTGAAACCGTCCGAGACCTTGGCGAAGCCGCCCACGGCCTGGCTGCTCAGGCCGGGCGTGTAGGCCAGGGCCTCGGCCAGCGTCGAGGCCCCCTCGTCGCGTATCTGACGGGCGCCCACGACGTTGATCGTCTGCGGCGTCTCGATGATCGGCGTGTCCGTCTTCGTGCCGGACGCGCTCGCCTTGGCGACGTAACCGTTGACCGGCCCGGTCGCCGTGTTGGGCGACAATCCTCCCTGTCCGACAACCTGGATCTCGTCGAGGGTGACAGCAGTCTGTCCGCCGCTCACCGGCTGCGCGGCCAATTCGTCGGCGGGCAACGAGATACCGACGGCCGCCGACAGCAGGAGCGGCCCCCAATACGGGAGGCGCTTCTGTGGTCGATCGGACGGAGCGGGAGCGAAATCGACGCACATGCAGGCAACTCTTGGGCGCTGCAGCCGCCGCGGTCGGATTCGGCTGCGAGACCTCCATCTGCGCGGCCGCCGCACAGGAACGCAATAGGTCAAGCTCGCCTGTGAGCCTATAACGGCAGTTCAGTTGCAGATCAGAGACAAAATCAACATGTAATAATTCTAATTTGCGAGATTTCCCCGGTCTGCCCCGCCCGATCGCTCCGCGCGAAATCGGCGGAAGAGAGTTGCGCACAACCGCTCTACTGCGATGTGCTAGTCCTCGCAGGACAACCCGGCAGGGATGGCGGGATCGACGTGATCCGTGACGCGGGCGCGGGGGCCCGCCGAACATCGCCCGGCTCGGGGCCCGGCTCGGGGCCCGGATCGACGCCCGGATCGACGCCCGCTCTCAGACGGCCCAGTCCGCCGCCAGCGCGGCGGCCGCGTACCGGGCGCGCGCCGCGGCGTCGCGCGGGAGCCCGGCGCGCTCGCACCACGCCGCGAAGATCTCCGGCTCGACCGGCACGCGCACGACCTCGACGCCGCTGCGCTGCACCTCCCGTTCCATCTGCTCCGTGGCGACGCGCCAGGTCTCGTAGTCGGGGGGCAGCTTGGCGCCGTCCGCGAGGCTGGTGCGCAGGGCTGGGTACTGCTCCGGGGTGTACCAGGGCAGTCCGACGCGGCGGGGGCGGTCCATCTGGGCTCTTCGAACGGTCACGCTGAACGACCGTCAACGGTCATGGGCGGCCTCTGGTTCGAACCCGCATCGCGATCATGCCGCGGCGGCCTCGCCCCTCACCGTCTCGGGCTTCCGCGTGCGGCTCGGCCGGCGCCGAGGTCCGGGAGGTCCAGATCGAGGAGCGCGGCGCCGAGGCTCTTGCCGTGCGCGTCGAGGGCCAGGGAGCGGGTGACGCCGCCGCCGAGCGCCTCCGTGAGCACGAAGTTCAGCGCCCCGAGCTTCGGCAACGCGTAGCGTGTCACGTCGCCGGTCACGATCCCGCGGAAATGCGCCCGCACCTGCTCGGCCGTGACGTGCGCCGCGAGGTGCTCGTAATCCGCCGCGTCGTAGGCGATCAGCGCGATGTTCGACGTGTTGCCCTTGTCGCCCGTGCGGGCATGGGCGAGAGCGCGCAGCTTCATCCTCGGGTCTCCCGGCTCTCAGGCTTCGACGACGTGCACGCGCGGCCGGGCGAGGGCGGCCGGGACGAGGACCGACTGCACCGCCACCACCTCGCGGGCCGATTTCCAGGCGCCGCCGCCGCCGGCCGGGCCGTTGGTGTAGAGCGTCTCGACCTCGTTGCCGATCCGCACGGCCTCGGCGTGGGTCTCGGTCCGCCCGGCGACCCGCAGGCGGACCTCGTAGGGCTCCCGCTCGCCCGACAGCGCCGCGCCGTGGAGCGCGTCGACGCCGATCAGGTCGCAGCGCAGCTCGGTCGTCGCCACGCCGGTGAGGGCGAGGCGCTCGCGCACCACCGACAGGGCGAGCCGGCCGCGGGCCAGGGCGCCGGGCCCGGCGTAGGAGATCTGCCCCTCGCCGATATAGGAATCCACGTACCCGACCGAGACCTTCAGGAGGCCCGTCGCCGGCGCGCCCGTCGCGCCGCGCACCCGGACGCGGTCGGGGCCGACCTGCTCCATCTCGACCTCGGAGAAGTCGCCGACCACGTCCGGCTGGATGTAGCGCGCCGGGTCGTGCACCTCGTAGAGCAGCTGCTCCTTGCAGGTGGCGAGGCTGATCCGGCCGCCCGAACCCGCGACCTTCGTGATCTCGACCGTGCCGTCCTCGGCCACGATCCCGATGGGGAAGCCGAGGCGCGCGAGGTCCGGTACGTCCTTGCAGCCCGGATCGGCGAAGTAGCCGCCGGTGATCTGGCCGGCGCATTCGAGGAGGTGGCCCGCGAGGGTGCCGCGGCCCAGGCGCTCCCAGTCGTCCATCGCCCAGCCGAAGGCGTGCACCAGGGGGGCCAGGAACAGGGCCGGGTCGCCGACGCGGCCGGTGATGACCACGTCGGCGCCGTCCGCGAGGGCGGCCACGATCGGCGCCGCGCCGAGATAGGCGTTCGCCGAGACGACGCGGTTGCCGAGGCCGGCGACCGGCTCGCCGCTCTCCTCCAGGACGAAGTCGCCCGCCCGCACCGCGTCGAGCAGGTCGTCGCCGGTCACCGCGGCGATCCGCAGGCCGGCGAGGCCCATCTCCCGCGCGAGCGCCCCGGCCTTCCGGGCGGCGGCGACCGGGTTGGCCGCGCCCATGTTGGTGACGATGCGGATGCCGCGGGCCCGGCACGGCCCGAGCACGGCCCGCAGGCGCGCCTCCAGCAGCGGATCGTAGCCGCCCTCGGGGTCGCGCAGCTTCGCCTGCTGCGCCAGCGCGATGGTGCGCTCGGCGAGGCACTCGAACACGAGGTAGTCGAGGTCGCCGCGCTCGGCGAGTTCGACGGCGGGCTCGATGCGGTCCCCGGCATAGCCGGCGCCGGCGCCGAGGCGGACGGTTCTCATGGCGCGCTCTCCGCTGTCTGAGGGAGTCAAAGGGGAATCAGAGGGGGAAGACGCCGAGGACGACGCAGGCGAGGGTCATCACCACCGAGGCCGCCAGCAGGAACGGGAAGGTGAATCTCTGGTGGTCGGCGAGGTCGATCCCGGTCAGGCCGCAGACCAGGAAGGTCGCGGGCGTCAGCGGGCTGACGGGGAAGCCCGTCGTCATCTGGCCGAGCAGCGCCCCCTGGGCGACCTGGACCGGCGGGACGCCGAGCTGGTGGGCCACTTCCGCCACCACCGGCAGGACGCCGAAGTAGAACGAGTCCGGGTCGAACAGCATCGACAGGGGCATCGACACGAGGCCGAGCCCGAACGGGATGTGGCGCCCCATCTCGGGAGGCACGAAGGTGACGGCCGTCTGAGCCATGGCCCTGAGCATGCCGGTGCCCTGCATGATCCCCGTGAACACGCCGGCGGCGAGGAGGATCGAGGCCATCAGGATCGCGGCCCTGGCATGCGCGTCGACGCGCTGCCGCTGGGCGTCGACCTGCGGGTAGTTGATGACCAGCGCGAGCGCCGTGCCGAGCATGAACATCAGCGCCGGCGGCACCTTCTCGGCCAGGAGCACCATCGTCCCGAGGACCGCGGCCGTGAGGACGATGTTGATCCAGAAGCGGTCGGGCCGGCGCAGGGCCCGCTCCGCGTCGCTGAGGGTCCGGGCGGTCGTGGCCGGGCCGGGCGCGGACCCCGCCGCCCCGGGAAGGAGGGCCAGACGGCGCTCCTCCCGCAGGCCGAGCCAGTACGAGGCGGCGAAGATTAAGACGAGGCCGACCGCCTGTACCGGCACGAGGGGCGAGAAGATCTCGGGGATCGGCAGCTTGAGGGCCGCGGAGGCGCGGATCATCGGCCCGGTCCAGGGCAGGAAGTTCACCCCCGCCGCCATCGAGGCGGCGCAGGCCAGGACGCGCCGGTCGATGCCGACGCGGTCGTAGAGCGGCAGCATCGCCGGGATGGTGATCAGGAAGGTCACCGCGCCCGACCCGTCGAGGTGGATCAGCAGCGCCAGCAGGGTGGTGCCGGGCACGATCCGGGTGGGGCGGGTGCCGACCCGGGCGAGGATCCGGTCGATGATCGGGTCGAGCATCCCGGCATCGCTGACGATGCCGAAGAACAGGATCGCGAACACGAACATGCCGACGACGCCCGCGAGGCTCTGCAGGCCGGCGAGGACGAACTTGCCGGTGTCGAACCCGAACCCGCCGATCAGGGCGGCCGCGACCGGGATGACGATCAGCGCCACGAGGGGCGACATCCGCTTGGTCAGGATGACGGCGAGCAGCAGCGCGATCGTGCACAGGCCGAGCAGGGCCAGCATCCGTTCCTCCCGTTGGCGCCGGCGCGGTTCGGACCCGCGCCTGTATCGGATCAGGAAACGGCGGACGGCTTCATGACACAATTGAAAAGATCGGATCGCAGCGATAGCTTGAGATTATGGATCTCAACCTGCGGCAGGTGCGGGCCTTCGTGTCCGTCGTCCAGGTCGGCAGCTTCACCCGCGCGGCCGCCCTGCTGAACCTGTCGCAGCCCGCCCTGACGGTTCAGATCCAGCGCCTGGAGGAGATGCTCGACGCGCGGCTCCTCGACCGGACCAGCCGCACCGTCGCGCCGACGCGGCTCGGCCGCGAGCTGCTGCCCGTGTTCGAGCGGGTGCTGCGCGACCTCGACGCCGTGGTGGTCGACACCCGCGACCTCGCGGCACGGCGCCACGGGGTCGTGCGCGTCGCGACGCTGCCGTCCTTCGCGGCGAGCGTGCTGTCCGACGCGATCGTCCGCTTCCGCGCCGAGCACCCCGCCGTGACGTTTCGGATCAAGGACGTCATCGCGCAGCGGGTGCTCGACCTCGTGCGCGAGGAGGAGGCGGATCTCGGCATCGTCGGCGGCGACGTCCGCGATCCGGAGATCGGCGTCCTGCACCGGACGCGCGACGCCCTGCACGTGATCTATCCCGCCGATCACCCGATCGGCGCGCTGCCCCGGGTCACGATCGCGGCGCTCGCCGAGCACCCGCTGATCCTGATGGACCCGGCCACGAGCGTGCGGGCGGTGGTCGACCGCGCCTTCGTCGGCTCGGGCCGCCTGCCCCGCGTGGCCTGCGAGGCCACCTACATGATGACCGCTGTCAGCATGGTCCGGGCCGGCCTCGGCCTGACGATCCTCCCGGGCGCGGCGCGGGAGATCCGGGCCGAGCCCCTGCTCCGTTCGCGGCCGATCGACGACCCGCTGTTCGAGCGTCCGGTCTGCCTGATCAAGAAGGCCGGGCGGACGATGCCGCCTGCGGCCGAGGCGTTCTGCCGGTTGGTGGCGGACCGGCTCGCGGATCCGGGCGGGACGGCCGCCGGCGCCGCGCCGGGCCCCTGACCGGTCGGCCAGGTCCTCAGGCCCGGTGCCGCACGACGCCGTCCATCATGGTCAGGGCGACCTTGGTCCGGTGGATCTCGTGCGGATCGATCGTCAGGATGTTGCGGTCGAGGACGATCAGGTCGGCGCGCTTGCCCACCTCCACCGACCCGATCCTGTCGTCCATGCGGAGCTGGTAGGCGGCGCCCATCGTGTTGGCGTGGATCGCCTCCGCGACCGTCAGACGTTCGTCGGCGGGGCTCAGCACGGGCGCGTCCGGCCGGCCGACCAGCTGCCGCGTCACGCCGACCTGGATCGACGTGAGGGGCTCGTAGGTCGAGACGTAGCCGGCCGCCGGCCAGTCCGTGCCGAAGGAGACCCGCCCGCCCTGCTTCAGGATCGTCCTGGTCCGGTACATCCGGCTGGCGCGGTGCGCGCCGTAGCGCGCCATCATGTTCTGCAGCGTGTCTGGATCGGCCGAAGACCAGTTGGCCGAGAACTGCGCGGTCACGCCGAGCCGGGCGAAGCGGGGCGCGTCGCTGTCCTCGACATAGACCAGGTGGGCGATGGCGTGCCGCCGGTCGCGGGCCGGGTTGTTCGCGACGGCCTTCTCGATCGCGTCGAGGGCGACGCGGGCGGTCCGCTCGCCGCAGGCGTGGACGTGGACGTCGAAGCCCGCCGCGTCGACCGCGCCGACGAGGTCGTGCCACTGCGCCTCGGTGAAGGGCGACCCTCCGGTCGAGTCGGGCAGGTCGGCGTAGGGCTCGATCAGCCACGCCGTGTAGCCGCCCTGCGAGCCGTCGCCGACGATCTTCACGATGTCGACGTGCACGAGCTCGCCGGAGACCTGCCGACGCACGGCGTTGAACTGCTCGACCGTGTCGTCGATCGGCAGCGACTTCACCGAGTAGGAGGCGGAGACGCGGAACGGCAGCGTGCCGCGCTTCTCGGCCTCCACGTAGAGCGCGATGATGGCGGCCTGATCGCTGCCGACGGGCGGGACGCCCGCGTCGAAGACCGTGGTGATGCCGGCGGCCGCGGCCTTGGGCAGCCAGCCCTCCAGCAGGCTGCCCATGGCGGCGACGCTGATGGGTTCCACGGCGTTGACCAGCCCGAGGACCGCGTTGACCTCGAGCACGTAGCCGGTGGGGTCGCCCTTCTGGTCGCGCGCGTAGTAGCTGAAGCGCGGGATCGGGTCGGGCGTGTCCCGGTCGACGCCGGCCATCGCCAGCGCCTTGGAATTGGCCCACAGGCTGTGCCCGTCGATGGCGAAGAAGAAGGCCGGCCGGTCCGGCAGGATGGCGTCGAGTTCGGCCCGGTTGGGACCCTCCGGGGGAAACATGTCGACGCGCCACCCGAAGCCGCGGATCGGCCCGGTCGGATGCGCCTTCGCGTAGGCCTCGATGGCCGCGAGGACCTGGGCGAGGTTCTCGCGCTGCAGGTCGACCCCGGACGTCAGGAACGCGCCGAGGAAGGGGTGGGTGTGGCCCTCGACGAAGCCGGGCATCAGCAGCCGGCCCTGGAGATCCACCACCTGCGTGGCCGGGCCGGCCAGCGCCAGCGCGCCGGCCGCGTCACCGACATGGACGATGGTGTTGCCGCGCACCGCGACCGCCTCGGCCCAGGGGGCCGGCCCCGCCACCGTGTAGACGGGGCCGTTGTGGAACACGACGTCGGCGGGCCCCGCCGCGGCCGCGCGGCCGCTCCCCGGTTCGGCGCGGGCGCCCGTCGGGACGAGGTCCAGCGCGAGCGCCGTCGCGGTGATGGCCGCGCCCGACCGCAGCACCGCGCGCCGATTGACGGCGCGCCCGCCCCCGAAGGCCTGGAAATGGGGCGCCCAGTCACACGCGACGCACATGCGAGGCTCCCTGTTCCCGGATCCGCTCCCGACGGGACCCGATCCCGCTCTTGCAAATACTTAGCTAATATTTATTAGCGATCGACTAAGATCTGACTGGATAGATTTCGCCCGATGATCGCGCGATAGGATCGGACCGACCGAGCCGGCAGCCGAACCGGTCCGCCAAGCGATCGCTCTGAGCGCAGTCGGGACTCTATCGGCCAGTCGGATTACGGTGGATAGTGGAGCCATCCGGCTCACGACTGGACGAAGGCGGTTTCGGGAGGCGACGGATACTGCCAAGCTGTTTCACGCGCGCTCGACGACGGGAGGTACGATGACCCGAACCCTCTTCCGCTCCGCGGGCCTGGCCCTGCTGAGCCTGGCCGTCCCGGCCACCCTCGCGGCCCAGGGCCTGGCGCCCGACCAGACCGGCACGGGTGGCGGCCCGGCCACGACGATCACGGCGCCGAACACCAACAGCCTCGGCGTGACCAAACCCCCCGGCACGTCCCTCGGCCCGGGCGAGGTGCCGCCGCGCGCCGTGCAGGAGCACGAGCGCGCCCGGCTCAACAAGATCGAGCGCAGCATCTGCGACGGCTGCAACTGAGCGCGGGCGGGGCTGCCCGATCCCCGGGCCGACCGGCGCGTCGACCCGCGGGGCCTCACGCGGGCGGCGGTCCAAGTCGTTGTGCACCGTTCCGGAAGACAGATCCGGAAGACAGACGCTCCGGTCGGGGCAGCCGCGCCATGCCCCCTCTGCCGTGCGGGAGAGGGGCCCGCACCGCGGACGGCACGGGCTCGGCGATCGCCCCGTCGCGCCTCGATCGGGCGCAGCTCTAGGCGGCCCGGACCTCGTCCAGGAAGCTGCGGACGGCCCGGCTGAGCCCGTCGGACCGGACCGCGAGGGTGCGCGCGGCGTCGAGAACCTGCGTCGCGGCCGATCCGGTCTCGCCGGCCCCCTCGCGCACCGATCCGATATGGCCCGTGACCTGCCGGGTCCCGTGCGCGGCCGCCTGGACGTTCCGCGCGATCTCGCGCGTGGCCGCGCCCTGCTCCTCGATCGCCGAGGCGATGTGGGTGGCGGTGCCCGACATGTCGTCGATCGTGCGGCTCACGCCCTGGACCGCCTCCACCGCGCCCCGCGTGGCGGACTGGATCGCGCCGATCCGGGCGGAGATCTCCTGGGTCGCCCGGGCCGTCTGCTCGGCCAGCGTCTTGACCTCGGCGGCCACCACCGCGAAGCCGCGGCCGGCCTCGCCGGCGCGCGCCGCCTCGATGGTGGCGTTGAGGGCGAGCAGGTTGGTCTGGCTCGCCACGCCCGAGATCAGGCCGGCCGCCGCGCCGATCCGGTCGGCGCTGTCGGACAGCTCCCGGATGATGGTGCCGGTCTCCTGCGCGCGCGCGATGGCCGAGGCGGCGATCTCGACCGAATGGGTCACCTGCCCGCTGATCTCCTGCACGGAGGCCGCCATCTCCTCGGTCGCGCTCGCGACCTGCTGGACGTTACCGGAGGTCTGCTCGGCGGCGACCGAGACGCTCGCCGCGAGGGTGGTGGTCTGCGCGGCGATCTCGGTCATCGAGGCGGCGGTCGCCTCCATCTCGGTGGCGGCGGCGGTCAGCTCGTCCGTGAGCGCCCCGGCCTCCCGCTCGAAACCGCGGGTGATGCGGTCGAGCAGCTCGGCGCGGCGCATCTTGGCGGCGTCGGCCTCGGCCTGGAGGGCGGCCAGCCGCCGCGCCTCGATCCCCGAATCCTTGAAGACCTGTACGGCGTCGGCGATCTGGCCGATCTCGTTCCGCTCGCCCTGGTGCGGGATCGCGACCGCGAGGTCCCCGGCCGCCAGCCGCCGCATCGGTTCCAGCACGGCGCGGACACTGGCGGCGATGCTCCGCACGATCAGCGCACCGAGCGCGGTCGCGAGCACGAGGGCGATGGCGCCGATCGCCAGCATGAGCCGCTTCGCGCCGGAGGCGGCGGCCGCTCCCTGGGCGATCGCCGTCTCGCCGCTGGCGTTGTTGAGCGCCACGATCTCCTCGAGCGCCTGGGAGGCCGCCTTGATGTGGGGGCGGACGCCGACCAAGCTCTCGCGCAGCGCCAGATCCTTGCGGCCCGTCCGCGAGTATTCCAGCACGGCCGGGATCGCCGCGAGGTAGCTCTTCCATTCCCGGTCGAACACGTCGAAGAGCGCGCGCTCCTTCGGACCGTCGATCAGCGGCGCGTAGTTGCGCATCGCGGCGGCCACCGCCTCCGTCTTCTTCGCCAGGGCCGCCTCCTCGGCCCGCATGTGGGCGGCCTCGGGATAGAGGATGTGGTTCACGACGCTGACGCGCACGTCGATCACGTTGCCGCGCAGCTCGCCGGCGTAGCGCACGCGGGGCAGAGTGCCGTTGCCGAGGCGGACCTGGTCCTCGGCGAGATCGCCGACGGCGTGCAGGCCCACGCCGCCGACGAGGAGCAGACAGACGATGAGCAGCCCGAGTGCTCCGACCAGCCGGTGCTGGATCGAGAGTTTCGCGAACCAAGCTTTCATTGTCCGAGCGCAGCTCCAGAGCGGGGCCACCAAGATGGAAGCGCGACGATAAGATTCCGTTACGGGATCTGTTGCTGATGCTCTCACAAACAGATCGCCAAAATCAATTTTCAGTTGAACTCTTCGGGTCCATCATTTTGTCTGTCCGCACATCGTCACTGCTGAACGAGATCTGACGCAGAGCGTGCAGCTGTCCTCCGCGGATGGGAGCGGCTCGCTGCGGCGCCGCGCGGGCCCGCGCACGGCCGGGATCCGCGCTTCGTCGCCGCGCCGGGCGGCACGACCGGGAACGGGTCGCCCTCGGCGCGTCGGGCGCGCGGCGTCACAGGGGATAGCGCATGGCCACATTGCAGCGGGCATAGCGCCGGCCGAACCGGTCCATGATCTCCGGGTCGTGCCGGAACCCGACCTTCTCGTACAGGTGCACCGCGGCCGCGCACTTGGTGTTGGTCAGCAGGTAGAGCGTCTCGATCTCCATGGCCGCGGCGCGGGCCAGCACCGCCCGCAGCAGGTGCTCGCCGGCCTTGCGGCCCCGGGCCCGCGCGGACACGGCCATCTTGGTCAGCTCGTAGCAGCCCGCCTCCGTCCGCATCAGCGCGCAGGTGCCAACGATCCCGAGATCCGCCGACTCAACGAACAGGATGAGCCCGCCGCGGTCCAGGATCTCGCCGCGGGGATCGGACAGGAACCGGCGGTCGTTCTCCTCCAGCGCGAACATCGCCTCGATCCACTCGGCGTTGATGTCGCGGAAGCGGCCCGCCAGCGCGTCCGTGTAGTCCCGGATCGTCAGGCCCGTCGCGGCGTCGCCGGCCGCGCCGTCCTGGCAGATGCGGGCCGCAAACGGGACGGCGTCGAGCCTGCGCTCCAGGGCGGCGACCTGGTCCAGCAGGGGGCCCGACAGGCCGGCACACAGGCTCGCGACGGCCCTGTCGACGCGCGGCCAGAGCGCGTCCTTGGCGCGCGCCATCAGGGCCTCGCCCGCACCGCTGAGCGACAGCGCCTTCTGGCGAAGGTCCGCGTCCGACCGCGCCTCTTCGAGCAAGCCGAGCGCGACGAGGCTCGCCGCCGTGCGCGTGGCCGCCGGCTGGCTGACGCCGAGGGCGGCGGCGGCGTCGCCGATGGTCAGCGGCCCGTAGCGGTCGATGGCGGCGAGGAGCGGGAACTGGGCCGGCTGGATGCCGAGCTCCTCGTCCCGCAGGATCCGGGCGGCGTCGGCCTGGAAGCGGTCGGCGAGGCGCTTGAGGCGGCTGCCCAGGAACAGCGGCCCGAGTTCGTCGAGGATGTCTGCCGGCATGTCGGTCCTCCCGACACGATTTATATAATGCGTTATGTTTCTCGCAAGCCCTGATGGCCCGAAGGTCGGCGCATCGCGACACTGCCGCGATGGGACGATGGCCCCAGGGTACAGACCGTCGCCCCGCGGGAGCGGGTCGCGTCAGATCGTAGATTGTGTCCCGTGCGCACTGGTCGATCGCGCAACGTAAGGTAAAATCCCTCAACCCTCGCTCATCGGTCCCGCCGTGAACGTCGTACCCCGTTCCCTCTTCACGACGGATGCCCTGCCGGAGCGCGACCGCTTCGCCGCGTGGCGCGCGCTGTTCGCAGCCCACGACCTCGATGCCGATCCGCACGGCTTCTCGGGCCGGATCGAGACGACGCTGATCGGCCCGATGGCCCTGCGCGTCATGAGCGCCGCACCGCAGGGGCCGGCCCGGTCCCGCTCCCGGATCCGGCGCGACGGTCAGGACGGGTTCGTCCTGCACCTCAGCCGGCACGCCTACAGCGTCGAGACCGAACGGGGCGTGGCGGAGGTTCCGGCGGGCGCGGTCAGCCTCAACGACCTGTCGCAGCCGTACCGCCGCAGCCGGGTGCCGGAGACGGACTCGCTGATCCTGGCCGTCCCGCGCGCCTCCATCGCCACCGTGCTGCCGGACGAGGACGCGATGCACGGGCTGATCCTGACCGGCGGCGCGGGCCGCCTGCTCGCCGACCATATCCGGAGCCTGGCCGCGCATAGCGGCGCGATCACCGCGACCGACGCCGCCCCGATCGCGCAGGCCACGCTCCACATGGTCGCGGCCTGCGCGCGCCCGAGCCTGGAGGGAGCGGCCCGCGCGGCCGCGCCGCTCGAGGCCGCCCGGCTCAGGGCCGCGAAGCGGTTCATCCGCGGCCAGCTCGACACGCCGCCCCGGATCGACGCGATCGCGCGGGCGCTCGGCATATCGCGCTCCCAGCTCTACCGCCTGTTCGAGCCGGAAGGTGGGGTGGCGCGTTACCGCGCGCGGCAGCGCCTCGCGGCCGTGCGGGCCGCCCTCGACAATCCGCTGGAGCCGCGGTCGATCGGCGCGATCGGGGAGGCCTACGGCTTCGGGAGCGGCGCCCAGCTCAGTCGCGCGTTCCGGGAGACCTACGGCCTGACCCCGCGCGACTACCGGGTCTCGCGCAGCGGCGGCTGACGCGACCGGGACGCCGGGACGAGGTCCGTCGCGGCGTGGGTCTGCCGCGAGGGGGTCGGGGCCCGCGTGTCGTCGTGGCGCCGGCGGTCAGAACCGCCCGGCGATCGTCAGGCGCACGGCCGTGGGCTCCACCGGGTGGAAGACGCGGTCGATCAGCCCCTCGGCGGGCTCGCCCGGAAGGCGCGAGACGTAGGCGTAGGTGATCTGGTCGGCCTTGCTGCTCGTCAGGTTGAGCACGTCCAGCGAGACGCTCACCCCGGTGTCGAACAGGTAGCCGATGCGACCGTTGAGCAGGGCGGTCGCCCGGGAGCGGATCGCGTTGTCCTCGATGAGCGGGCGCGGCCCGAAATAGCGGACCCGCAGGCTCCCGAACCAGCCGAGGGGCTCGCCGAAGGTCACGCCCGCCGACGCGATGGTCGTGGGAGCCTCCGGCACCCGGTTGCCCGCCGGGTCGTAGCTGGAGAACCTGGCGTTGGTGATCGTCAGATCTCCGTCCAGGGACAGCCACGGCGTCACCGCGTAGCGGTTCGTCCACTCGACGCCGAACCGGCGGGTCGGGCGGCTCGGCTCCGTGGTGCCGGTGTCGCCCTGGAAGATGTTCTCCGAGGCGAAGTCGAGCCGGAACAGGGCGAGGCTCGTCTCCAGCCCGGCGATCGACCGGTTGCGCAGGCCCAGCTCGTAGCCCGTGGAGGGCACCAGGAAGGGCGACCGGGTGATGTTGAACAGGGGGCTCGCGGGATCGACCGTGGCGGTCACGCCGCGCGCGTCGTTCGAGTGGAAGCCGCCGCCGTAATTCACGTAGATCTCGGTGTCGGACCACGGTCCGAGCACGAGGCAGAGCTTCGGGTTGACGATGCCGTCGGTGGCCCGTCCCGAGTTCGCCGGCGTGTCCGAGCGGACGTCGGCGTAGTAGCCGTCCGCCCGCACGCCGACGCTCGTGCGCAGCCACTCGGTCCAGCGCACCCGCGTGTCGAGGTAGAGGGCGCCGCTCGATTCCAGCACGCGGTCGTCGAGCACGGTCGAGCGGTACTGGCGGAAGGCGGTGTTGAACAGGCCGACGCGGATCGAGTCCGTCCGCGTCTGGGCGCCGACCTCGACCTCCAGCGGCCGGCCGAACAGGTCGCCCTGGAAGATGTGCAGCACCTCGCCGCCGCCGAGGACGCGCTGGTCGAGCTGGTGGAACTGGTCGCCGCCGACGGGATCGTTGAGGAAGTAGGTGAAGTCGTTGAACAGGTTCATCTGGTAGCGGATCACGTAGGCCGAGGCCCGGGTGATGCCGGTGTCGTCCGTGGCGCTGAACCGCCCCGACAGGGAGAAGCGGGCGGTGTCGCCGCCATCCGTGGGGTTGAGGGTGCCGTAGCGGCCGATCAGCCCCGCGCCGACGGCCCGCTCCGGGATCTGGTTGGTGGCCGTCCAGCGGGACGCGTAGGCCATGCCGGTGACCGCGAACCCGTCCAGCGCCGTGCCCTGGCTGTAGCGGGCGACGCCGTTGAGCTTGCGCAGCGCGTCCGGGACGGTCCACGGCCCGTCGTAGACCTGCGCCTCGCCGGCCACCAGAAGGGTGCCCTCACCCAGCGGCGCCGAGGCGATCGACAGGGCCCGCTTGTAGCCGAAGCTGCCGATCGAGGTCAGCGCGAGATTCTTCCGCACAGTGTCGAGATAGTCGATGCGCACCGAGCCCGCGGAGGCGAAGTCGCCGTCGCGCACGAAGTACGGCCCCTTGTGGTACTCCACCGCGCCGACGAGTTCGGGGATGAGGAAGTTGAGGTCGGCGTAGCCCTGGCCGTGGGCGTGGGTGCGCATGTTGACCGGCATGCCGTCGACGCTGATGGCGATGTCGGTCCCGTGGTCGAGGTTGAAGCCGCGCAGGAAGTACTGGTTGGCCTTCCCCTCCCCGCTGTGCTGGGTGACGATCAGGCCCGGCACTGCCTCCAGCACCTCGCCGGGCCGCGTGACCGGGCGGGCGTTGAGGACCGCCCCGCCGATGAGGCCGGCGCTGGCCGCGTCGACGCTCAGCAGGGCGCCGCCGATCCCGGTGACGCCGCCGACATAGCCGGCGCTGGCGCCGGGCCCGTCCGTCGCGGGGATGACCGGAGGCGCCGCTGGGACCACCGAGATCTCGGACAGGGTGACGGCCGACGGTGTCGGGGCGCCCTCACCCGGCGCCGCCCAGCCGCGCCCGGCGGTCGCGACGACGAGGCCGCCCGCGGCGAGCAGCCGGGTCACGGCGCGGAGGCCGGGGGCGGCAGGCCGGTGACGGCAGACAGGTCGGGAAGTCGGGCGGGAAGTCGGGCGGGACACCGGCAGACCGGGCGAGGCGTGGCGATCCCCGGACTCTCGCACGCCGCCCGTATGATAAACATACGAAAAAGTCATACGGGCGGATTAGGCCGGCCGTGTTGCGCGTGGGGCGCAGTCGACGGGGCGCTGGATCGCGGGCGGGGGGCGCCCTCACCCCGGGCCGTCGTCGCCGTGGCCCGGATGGGTGCGGGCGTCGTCACCCTCCGGGATGAGGTGCAGGTGACCGTAGCGGACGCCGCGCTGCGTGACGACGGCGTCGGCGTAGCTCTGCATCCGGGCCACCGGCCCGCGCAGGACCGCCACCTCAAGGCACGCGTCGTGGGTCAGGTGCACGTGCAGGCTGGCGATCGAGACGCCGTGCTCATGCCCCTCGCCGGTCAGCCGGCGGGCCAGGTCGCGGGTGCCGTGGCTGTAGACGTAGCTCAGGGCTCCGTAGCAGGCCGCCGATCCCCCGGTCTCCGCGGCGCGGACCGGCGCCAGGGCGTCGCGGACGATGTCGCGCACCGCCTCCGAGCGGCTGCCGTAGCCGCGCCGCGCGCAGAGGTCGTCGACCGCCGTCAGCAGGGCGTCGTCGATGGTGATGGTGATGCGCTGCATGCCCGTCCTGCCGCTCCCGTGGCCTTCTGGTACGGGGACGCGGGGCCCGTGAACAGCCGCCGGGCCCGCATCGCCCGGCGCGGCAGAAAAAGAGCCCCGAGGGCCGCGCCTCGAGGCTCAAGTTCTGGGTCTCGGGGACATGTCCAGCGTGCGCTTGGGATGGACCGCGCTGGAACGCCTGGGCCGAAGGATCAAGGGCGTGAAAATCGACGACACAGGCGCGACCGGCTGGCATGCCGGCCGAACCATTCTGCACAGATACAGTCGACGCGCATCCGATATATGTCAGGCTTCGGGAATTATTTTGAATTAGTTCGCCGCACTGGGTTCAATATACCAGTTCAATTTTATCATATCGGCTCCCGATCTCCCGGTACCGGCATGCCGGACCGGGCCTGATCCCGCCGCGCGTGCCCCGCGATCGAGAGCCCGGCGGCCTCCGCGGGGCCGCGGGACGCTCCGCCGCGCCGCGCGATCGTGCGGACCGCGAGCAGGATGAGGGCGGCGAGGGCCAGCATCGCGCCGTCGAAGGCGAGGAAGACCGGCTCGACCGGCGCGTCGCCGCCGAGCCGGAGCGCGACGAGGCGCCCGACATCCGCGGCCGCGACGGCGCCGTACAACGCGGCCGCCGCCGTCAGCGTCTCCGACCAGACCCGCCCGGCCGGGCGCAGGAGCGCCGCCACGGCGACGAGCAGCCAGACGGCGAAGAAGGCCCCGACCTCCCACTCCGCCCGCGCGGGCAGCGCGGCGGGGAGCAGCCGGTTGGCCAGGAAATAGGCGGCGACGGCCGCGGGCAGGCCGGCGATGGTCGCGACGTTCAGGCCCTGGACGAGGCGCAGGCCGAAGCCCCGGGGCGCGTCCCCCTTGGGCAGGCGCGCCACCGCCCAGAGCAGCAGCCCGGTCGCCACCATGGCGCTGCCGGCGAGGCCGCACAGGAAGAACAGCACCCGCAGGGCCGGGCCGGCGAAGTGCGCCTCGTGCAGGCCGACCATCGCGGTGAACGTCTTGGTCGCCGGCCGCAGGCCGCCCGCGCGCACCTCCAGGACCGCGCCGGTCACGCCGTCGAAGGCGATCTGCGGGTGCTCGTGGGAGAGGCCGTGCGGCTCCTCGAACACCGCCACCACGGTGGCGCGCGCGTCCGCCGGGTTGACCACCGTGATCCGCTCCAGGGGTTCCGGCCGCATCGCCAGGGCGCGGACCACCAGCGGCCCGACCGGCACGAGCGTGCCGGGCTGGCCGGCGGGCGGGCGCGGCGCGGTGATCTGGCCGGACTCGGCGAAGTAGCGCTGGCTGTCGCCGCGATAGGCCGTGTTCAGGCCCCAGGGCACGTACATCACCATGAGGGTGGCGAGCCCGGTATAGGTGATCATCAGGTGGAACGGCAGGGCGAGCACGCCCGTGACGTTGTGCGCGTCGAGCCAGCCCCGCTGGGCGGACTTGTCCCGCCGGAAGGTGAAGAAGTCGGCGAAGATGCGCCGGTGGGTGACGATCCCCGAGATCAGCGCCACCAGCATGATCATCGCGCAGGCGCCGACGATCCAGCGGCCCCAGAGCGGCGGCAGGTTCAGCTCGAAGTGGAAGCGGTAGAGGAAGTCGCCGCCGCGCGTCGCCCGCACCGCCGCCGGCGCGCCGCTGTCGGGATCCAGGAAGACGTGGCCGGGCGGCCGGCCCGGGCCGGTCCGCCAGAACAGCTCCAGCACCGGCCGGTCCGGCCGCGGCAGCGCGAGGAACCACGTCCGCGCGCCGCCCGCATGGGCCTGCAGGTGGGCGACGCCGCGCTCGGCCGCCGCCGCGAGCTCCGCCGGCCCGAAGGTCCGGTCGGTGCGGAGCTCGGGCCGCATCCACTGCGAGATCTCGGGCCGGTAGTAGCTCGCCGTGCCCGTCACGAAGACGGCGAACAGCACCCAGCCGACGACGAGGCCCGACCAGGCGTGGAGCCACGCCATCGACTGCCGGAAGGTCTTGCCCACGGCGGCCGCCTCACCAGCGGTAGCGCAGGGTCGCGTAGACCGTGCGCGGCAGGCCGTAATAGCAGCCCGAGTAGGTGAAGCAGCCGGTCACGTAGCGCTCGTCGAGCAGGTTCTGCACGTTGATCTGCGCGCTGAGGCCGGCGAGCCGCGGGTCGAGGTGCTTCATGTCGTAGGAGGCGACGGCGTCGACCAGCACGCTCTCGGGCACCTGGAACGTGTTGGCGGGATCGCCCCAGGACGGGCCGAGGTAGCGCACGCCGCCGCCGAGGCCGAGACCGATGAGGGGGCCGTCGGTGAAGCGGTAATCGACGAACAGCGAGGCCGTCGTGTCCGGCACCTGCACCGGCCGCAGGCCCTGGAGCGGCACCTGCCGGCGGGTCAGGTCGTTCGTGGTGAAGCCGGTGTCGCGGACGTTGCGGATGTCGAGGAGCGAGAAGCCGCCGATCAGGCTGAGGCCCTCGGCGAGGGTGGCGCGCGCCTCGAACTCGACGCCCTGCACGCCGACCTCGCCGGTCTGCACGACGAAGCCGGGATTGACCGGGTCGGTGGTGGTGGCGTTCGAGCGGCGGATGTCGAAGAACGCGGTGGTCAGCAGGATGTCGGTGCCGGGCGGCTGGTACTTGATGCCGGCCTCGTACTGGTTGCTGGCGATCGGGACGGGGATGCGCCCGGCCGAGCCGAAGGCGGCGTCGAAGATCCGCCCGTTGACGATCGGCTCGAACGCCTCGCTGTAGGAGACGTACGGGGCGACGCCGCTGTCGAACAGGTAGAGCAGGCTGGCGCGGCCGGTGAAGGCCTCGGCCGGGACGTCCTGGATGGTCAGCCCGTTCGGCGCGAAGGTGCGGGTCGGGCCGGTCTGCCGGGCGGTGTCGTAGCGGCCGCCGAGCGTCAGGATGAAGCGGTCGAACTTCGCCTGATCCTGGAAGTACACGCCGGTCTGCTGCGCGTCGATCCGCGAGGTCGACGTGAAGGCGGGGAACCGGATCGGCAGGTCGTGGTCGGGGGCGAGGGCGTTCAGGCTCGTCGTCGCCGGGAACGGGCCGGTGACGGACCGCGTGCTGAAGGTCCGGTGGTCGACGCCGAGCAGCGCCGTGTGGGCGATCGGGCCGGTGTCGAAATCGGCGATGAAGTTGTTGTCCATCGTGTAGGCTTCGATGTCGACCTGGGTGCCGCCGACCGACCGGCCGATGATCGGGCCGCTCGTGTACGGGCCGTTGACGTCGCCGAAGGTCGTGAACACGCTGCGGTAGTCGCCGTTCGAGCGCAGATAGCGGCCGGCCGAGTGGAAGCGCAGGTTCTCGGTGATCCGGTGGTCGAACAGGTACTCGACGGAGGCCTGCGTGCGGTCGGAGCGCTCGATGGTGCGGTCGCCGTCGTAGAAGTTCACCGGCAGCCGGCCGAAGACGCCGCTGCCGAAATTGCGCGGGAACACCGTGCCGACGGCCGGGAAGCCGCCGTAGAAGCCCGAGAACGGGTCGCGCTGGTAGTTGGCGATGACCGTGAGCGAGGTGTCGGCGGAGGGCCGCCACGTGAGGCTCGGGTTGATGAAGGCGCGCTCGACCTTGGTGGTCACGGCCGGGCCGTCGCCGTTCCAGCCGAGGCCGATGACCCGGTAGGCGAACTGGTCGGCGAGACCCGGGATGTCGGACGCGATCGGGCCGCCGACGTCGAAGCCGCCGCGAACCTCGCTGAAGCCGCCGCCCTGGACGAAGATCTCGCCGTGGCGGACGAATTGCGGGACCTTCGAGACGAGGTTGACGAGGCCGCCCGGACCGGACTGCCCGTAGAGGACCGAGGCCGGCCCCTTGATGATGTCGACCCGCTCCAGGCGGTAGGGATCGACACTGGGGAAAGCGTCGCGGTTACCGGGCAGCGCCATGTTGTCGAGGAAGATCGGCGCGGTGAAGCCGCGGATGTAGAACTGCTCCAGGCGCGTCGAGCCGGCGCCGCCCCGCTGCTCGGTGGTGACACTCGGGGTGAAGCGCAGCGCCTGATTGATGGTCAGGGCGTTCTGGTCCTCGATCTGCTGGCGCCCGATGACCGACACCGACTGCGCGGTCTCCAGGATCGGCGTGTCGGTCTTCGTGCCGACCGTGCTGCGGCTGGCGACGTAGCCGGGCACCGGCCCGGTGGCCCCGCCGCGCCCGTACAGATCGCTGTTCAGGCTGCGCCCGCGCGCCTCGCCCGTCACGCTGAGTTCGGACAGCTCGATGTCCGTGGCGGGCGCGGGCTGGGCGAGCGCGGCCGCCCCGAGCGTGAGTATAGATGTCGACGATACAAACCCGATCCGGAGCAGCCTCTCCGCACGATCGAACGCGCGCGACGCGGCCCGGTCATTGACATATCTCGACATTATACCGACTCTAAACAGGAATTACTGGGCGAAGATACGCGCCGATGCCCAGCTATCACGGATCCGTGAGCAGTATGTGCCTCTGATGACACATCTTTAAGAAACGTATTTTGGTATTCCTCTAATGAAAATATGCTGCGCGCGGCCGGGCCGGGAGCGAACGCTCCGGGAGCGCGCTCCCCGCGGGGGACGGGCCGGCGAGCGTCGGCGGCGCAGCGACAGAGCGCGCGTTCCCGGCGACGGTCACCTCGGGTAAGATCAGTCGGCCGCGATCGAGGCGGCCCGGCGCGGGTGCCGCCCCGTCGGCCCTCACGCCGTGCGCCGATGACCGAGCCGATCTCCGCCGCGGCCCATGCCCGCACGATCCTCTCCGCGCACGAGCATCGCCGCCCGATCGCGCCGCTGACCGACTGGGATCCGGCCCTCGACCTACCGGCGGCCTACCGGGTGGCCGAGGCGGTCCGGGTCCTGCGCGGGGAGCGCGGCGAGCGGCCGGTCGGCTACAAGATCGGCTTCACCAACACGACCCTGTGGGAACGCTACGGCGTCCGCGCGCCGATCTGGGGGCACGTCTACGACACGACCCTCCGCGACCGGGCCGCCCTGTCGGAGCCGGTGCCGCTCGCCGCCTTCGTCGAGCCGCGGATCGAGCCGGAGATCGTGTTCGGGCTGGCGCGCGCGCCCGAGCCCGGCATGGATGCCGCGGCGCTGATCGCCTGCCTCGACTGGGCGGCGAGCGGCTTCGAGATCGTGCAGTCGCTCTATCCGGGCTGGCGCTTCGCGGCGCCCGACACCGTCGCGGCCTTCGGCCTGCACGGGCTGCTGGTGGTGGGCGAGCGGGTGCGGATCGCCGCGGACGCGCGATCGGCCTGGCTCGGCGAACTCGCCGGCTTCACCGTCGAGCTACTGCGGGACGGGGCCGTCGCGGACCGGGGCGGTGGCGGCTGCGTGCTCGGGACGGGGCCGCTCGCGGCCCTGGCCCACCTCGTCGATGCGCTGGCTAACGATCCGGTGGCCCCACCGCTCGCGGCCGGGACTGTCGTCACGACGGGCACGCTGACGGACGCGCTGCCCGTCGCCTCCGGTCAGCGATGGCGCACGCGCCTCGACGGGCTGCGGCTTTCCGGCATCGACCTTGCCCTGATCTGAGAGACCCGGCACGGGTTATCGTGCCGGGTGCGTGCGGTTTCCCGGCCGGCTCCGGGTCTCAGGCATTGGTGATGGTTAGCCGACATGCCAAATGCTGGACCATGCCTGGACGCCCGCGGCGACGCCACACGACCTTCCTCGTCTCCGTCACCGCGGAGGGCGCCGGCGCGGCGCCCGGCGCCACGGTCTACGCGGTGATGAAGCCCAGCGCCGAGGAGGCGCTGGAGGCCGTCCGCGCCCTCGCCGGCCCGTCGGCCAGCCTCGCGATCGTGGGGAGCCTGTCCACCCGGATCGCCAAGGCCCTCAAGCTGAAACCCGACACGCCGCGGGTGGTCTGAGCCGCCCGGCGGCGGCCCGCGGGCGGCTCAATCCACCGCGAGCCGGTAGCCGACGCCCCGCACGGTCTGCAGGAAGACCGGGTTGGCGGGATCGACCTCGGTCTTGCGACGCAGGCGGTTGATCTGCACGTCGACGGTGCGCTCCGCCGCCGCGCCGCCCGGACCGGCGAGCTGCTCGCGCTCGACATTGGCGCCGCCCGCCGTCGCCAGGATCGTCAGGATCTCGCGCTCGCGCTCGGTGATGCGGATCAGCTCGTCGTCCCGGCGCAGCTCGCCCCGGTCGATCCGGAACGCGAAGGGCCCGAAGGTCACGGCCTCGGCGGAGGCCGCGCGGGGCCGCACGCTGCGCTTGATGATGTTGTTGAGCCGCAGCGTCAGCTCCCGCGGCTCGAACGGCTTCGGCAGGTAATCGTCCGCGCCGATCTCCAGCCCCATCACCCGGTCGTTCGGGTTGGAGCGGGCCGTGAGCATCAGGATCGGCACGCGCGAGGTCTCGCGGACGCTGCGCGCGTAGTCGAAGCCGTTCTCGCCGGGCATCATCACGTCGAGCACCATGGCGTCGAACACGACGCTCTGGGCCCGGGCGCGCGCCTCCGCGGCGCTCGCCGCCGCAGTGACCCGGAAGCCCTGGTCGGTGAGGTAGCGGGCGAGCAATTCGCGCAGGCGGCGGTCGTCGTCGACCACGAGGACGTGGGGCGCCTCGTCGGGCAGGTCGGACCGGGCGGCGTGGCTCACGCGGGCTCCTCCGCGTCGACCTGCCCCTCGGCCCCGCCCCCGCGCCGCGCCATCAGGCGCTGGACCGCCGGCCGGTCCTCCGGCTCGATCATCGCCATCAGGAAGTCCTCCGGGGAGCCCCGGGCATCCGGCGCCGCGAGCGCCCGGGCGAGGCGGCGGGCCTGGACCCGCGTCAGGTCGGCCGCGAGCCCGGCGCCGGCCTCGGTGCAGTACAGGAGGCGCTGGCGCCGGTCGCTGGAACCGGGCTTCTGCGCGACGTAGCCCTGCCCGATCAGGTCCTTGAGCACCCGGTTCAGGCTCTGCTTGGTGATGCGCAGGATGTCGAGGAGCTCGGCGATCGTCAGGCCCGGGTACCGGTCGACGAAGTGCAGCACCCGGTGATGGGCGCGGCCGAACCCGTAATCGGCCAGGATCCTGTCCGGATCGCCGACGAAATCCCGGTAGGCGAAGAACAGGAGCTCGATCAGGTCGTCGCTGCCGAGGGCGGCCGGCGCGGCGCCCGGGACGGGTTTCGGCGCGAACATCTCCTCGCGCGGGGCTGTCCGTGTCACGGCGCGGCCGCTCCCAACGGGTGATAGGTCAGTCCCCATGACGTTTCTCAAGGCGGCCGGGGCCCGTCAACCCTGGCCGGGGCGCCCGGGGCGCCGACCGCCCCGGATCCTCAAGCGTGTACCCGCGGGATTGCCCCCGGTCCGACGCCTCCGCTACGCAGGCCCTCGGGCGACGGGAGCGGACGCGCATGGCCGAGGCAGGGGAACCGGGATCGGGACGCCTCTGGATCCGCGACCCGCGCGCCGTCCTGGCCGAGGGCGCCGGCGGCGGGATCGTGGTGGCGGGCACCCGGATCGTCGAGTGCGTGCCGGCGGGCGCGCGGCCCGCCGCGCCCGTGGACGCGACCTTCGACGCGTCGCGCCACGTGGTCATCCCGGGGCTGATCAACACCCACCACCACGCCTTCCAGACGCTGACCCGCGCCCATCCGCTGGCGCTCAACAAGCCGCTCTTTCCCTGGCTGGAGGCGCTCTACACGGTCTGGGGGCGGATCACCCCGGAGGCGTTCCGGCTCGCCACGCGGGTCGCCTTCACCGAGCTGCTGCTCTCGGGCTGCACCACGGCGGGCGACCACCACTACCTGTTCCCGAAGGGCCTCGAGGCGTCGATGGACATCCAGGTCGCGGAGGCCCGCGACCTCGGGATCCGGGCCGCGCTCACCCGCGGCTCCCTGAGCCTGTCGGACCGGGCGGGCGGCCTGTCGCCCGCGGCCCTGACCCAGGACGACGACGCGATCCTCTCGGACTGCGAGCGGGTGCTGAACCTGTTCCACGATCCCGCCCCCGGGGCGATGGTGCAGATCGCCCTCGCCCCCTGCTCGCCCTTCTCGGTGACCGAGCGCCTGATGCGCGCGAGCGCGGAGCTCGCCGCCCGCAGCGGGTGCCGGCTGCACACCCATCTCGGCGAGACGCGCGACGAGGAGGCCTATTGCCAGCAGATGTTCGGCTGCCGCCCGGTGGAGTACCTCGAAGAGGTCGGCTGGCTGAGCGACCGGGTCTGGCTCGCGCACGGCATCCACTTCACCGATGCCGAGGTCGCGCGGCTCGGCGCGGCCGGCGTCGGTGTCTGCCACTGCCCGACCTCGAACATGACCCTGGCCTCGGGCCGCTGCCGCACCTGCGAGCTGGAGGCGGCGGGCGCGCCCGTCGGCCTCGGCGTCGACGGCTCGGCCTCGAACGACAGCTCGAACCTGATGGAGGGGGTGCGCCACGCCCTCATGATCAACCGGCTCACCTACGGGGCGGAGGCCGTGACGCATCTCGACGCCCTGCGCTGGGCGACCGAGGGCTCGGCCGCCTGCCTCGGCCGCTCCGATATCGGCCGGATCGCGCCGGGCCGCGAGGCGGACCTCGCCCTGTTCACCCTGGACGAGCTGCGCTTCTCCGGTGCCCACGACCCGCTGGCGGCGCTCGTCCTGTGCGGCGCCACCCGGGCCGACCGGGTGATGGTCGCGGGGCGCTGGCGGGTGATCGACGCGCAGCCGCTCGGGGTCGATACCGGGATGCTGCGTGAGGCGCATTCTCGGCTGGCGGTGGACTTGTTCGGGGACGCGTAGGGGCGGCCCCTGATCCGACCCGCTCCGTCATCGCGAGCGCAGCGACCCAGGGCAGCGCGCGATCTCCGGATGCGGTGTGTCCCTGGATTGCTTCGCTCCGCTCGCAACGACGAACGGCGGGGCCCGCCCGTGGGCGAGCCCCGCGCGACGTTTCTCAGAACAGCCCGTCGATCTGCCCGTTGGCGTCGAGCCGGATCGTGTCGGCGGCCGGCACCCGGGGCAGGCCCGGCATGGTCATGATCTCCCCGCAGATCGCCACCACGAAGCCCGCGCCGGCCGAGAGCCGGACGTCGCGCACGCCGACGATGTGGCCCTCGGGGGCGCCCATCAGGGTCGGGTCGGTGGAGAAGGAGTACTGGGTCTTGGCCATGCAGATCGGCAGGTGGCCGTAGCCGTCCTTCTCGAAGGTGGCGAGCTTGCCGGCGGCCTTGGTCTCGATCTGGATGTCGGCGGCGCCGTACAGCTTGGTGGCGATCGCCCGGATCTTGTCGGTGAGCCGGCTCTCGGTCTCGTAGGCGTGGCGGATCGGCGCCGGCTCGGCCTGGCTGAGCTTCACCACCGCGCGGGCGAGTTCCTCGGCCCCGGCACCGCCCTCGGCCCAGTGGCGGCAGGTGATCGCCTCGACGTCGAGCCGCTCGCGGCACAGGTCCTTGAGCTTGGCGTGCTCGGCGTCGGTGTCGGCGTGGAAGTGGTTGACGCCGACCACCACCGGCAGGCCGAAGCCGCGCAGGTTGGTGACGTGACGGGCGAGATTGGCGAAACCCTTCTCCAGGGCGTCGATGTTCTCGGACCCGAGGTTCTTCTTGTCGACGCCGCCGTGCATCTTGAGGGCGCGGACCGTCGCCACCACCACCACGGCCGAGGGGGTCAGGCCCGCCTGCCGGCACTTGATGTCCAGGAACTTCTCGGCGCCGAGATCGGCGCCGAAGCCGGCCTCCGTCACCGTGTAGTCGGCGAGCCGCAGGCCGGCCCGCGTGGCGATCACCGAGTTGCAGCCGTGGGCGATGTTGGCGAAGGGACCGCCGTGGATCAGCGCCGGGTTGCCCTCGAGGGTCTGCACGAGGTTCGGCTGCAGGGCGTCCTTGAGCAGCACCGTCATGGCGCCGGTGGCCTTCACGTCCTTGAGGGTGACGAGCTTGCGGTCGCGGGTCTCGGCGATGACGATCCGGCCGAGGCGCTCCTCCAGGTCGGCGAGGTCACGCGCGAGGCAGAACACCGCCATCACCTCGGAGGCCACCGTGATGTCGAACCCGTCCTCGCGGGGGAAGCCGTTGGCGACGCCGCCGAGCGACTGGTTGATCGCGCGCAGGGCCCGGTCGTTCATGTCGACGACGCGGCGCCAGTGGATCCGGCGCACGTCGATGTTGAGCTCGTTCGCCCAGTAGACGTGATTGTCGATCAGCGCGGCCGCGAGGCTGTGGGCCGACGTGATGGCGTGGAAGTCGCCGGTGAAGTGCAGGTTGATCTGCTCCATCGGCACGACCTGCGCCTTGCCGCCGCCAGCGGCGCCGCCCTTCATGCCGAAGCACGGCCCGAGCGAGGGCTCGCGCAGGCAGATCATGGTCTTCTCGCCGATGCGGTTCAGGGCGTCGCCGAGGCCCACCGTGGTGGTGGTCTTGCCCTCGCCCGCCGGCGTCGGGGAGATCGCCGTCACCAGCACGAGCTTGCCGGGCTTCCGGCTCTCCAGCCCGGCGATGTAGCCGTGGTCGATCTTGGCGATGTGCTTGCCGTAATTGTGGAGCGCGTCATCCGGGATGCCGAGCTTCTCGGCGACCTGCGCGATCGGCTTCAGGGTCGCGGCGCGGGCGATCTCGATGTCTGACGGCATGGGCCTTCCTCCCTGGGTCGCGGGCACGTGCCCGCCCGCCGGCTCTTGCC
The DNA here is from genome assembly GCF_001424445.1 of Methylobacterium sp. Leaf361. NCBI lineage: Bacteria > Pseudomonadati > Pseudomonadota > Alphaproteobacteria > Hyphomicrobiales > Methylobacteriaceae > Methylobacterium > Methylobacterium sp. Leaf361. The sequence continues at coordinate 35,892 of NZ_LMPY01000078.1, forward strand.
GTGCGAATCTCCTGCCGGGCGGGACGCGGCGTGGCCGCCCGCGAACGGCCACGCACTGTGCGTCAAAGCTCGCGAAAATGCGCGTCGATTTTTATGAGCTGGCGGACAAAATACTCTTGTCGATCGCGCTGTCCCCCGCTCCGACGCCGGCGCGCTCCCGGATGGTCCGTCCGAGCCCGGCCGCCGGGGGTCTTCGCGTGCCCGCGCCGCTCAGAACTTGACCAGCTCGACGCGCCGGTTCTGCGCCCGCCCCGCCTCGCTGTCGTCGGCGGCGACCGGGCTGGCTGAACCGAAGCCCTTGGCCTTCAGCCGGTCCTTCGCGATGCCGGCGCCGACGAGCCTCGCCATCACCGCTCTGGCACGGCCGTCGGACAGGGCCTGGTTGTGCGCGGCGGCCCCGGTCCCGTCCGTGTAGCCGTTGATCGCGAGCCGCAGGCCGGGATCCGTCCGAAGCAGGGCCGCCACCGCGTCGATCTGCGGGGCGGAGGCCGGCAGGATCTCGGTCCTGTCGGTGGCGAAGTTGACCTGGATCACCGCCTTCCCGGTCTTGTCGAGATCCTGCTTCAGCCGCTCGGCGGGCAGGAGGGCGGCGGTCTGCACGAACGGCTTCGTCTCGAGGATCGTCCAGGCCGCGGTGAAGCTGTCGGGCACGAAATGCACCCAGATCTGCCGGTCCGGCCGGCGGATCACCCAGGTCTGGGCGGGCACGTTGTAGATGTCGCCCAGGCCCTCATACATCCCGATCCGGATCTCCTCCGGCAGCGTCTCCGTCACGGAGTTGGGGATCCGGCCGTCGGCGATCTTCCGGCCGCCGGCCTGCGTCAGCACGGCCTCGATGTTCTTCTTCAGCTCGTAGGCGGAGTAGGTCTTGCCGTCCTTGGGACCGATCAGGGACTGGAAGACCTTGCCTTCGACCTCGTGGAGCGCTGCGCCGGTCCAGAACAGGAAATGCCCGAATTCCCGCGTCTCGGGCGGGTTCACCGGCTGGTAGCCGTCGGGCAGCGCGAAGTAGGGAAAGCGGCCGAGCGGCGCGGCCGAGACGGGAACGGAATCGAGCGCGAAGGCCTTCGCCGCCGCCGCCGCGTCCTGCGCCCGCGCGGGATCGGCCCCGATCCCGGACGCCGCGCAGGCGAGGACCAGCAGGACACAGACAGGCTTCAGCGCTCTCACGTCGCACTCCGGAACGTTGCGGAGGCGCGACGATAGCGGGCGCGGATCGGTGGGCAATTAGGTCGCTCGACCTACGGCCTCCGGGCCGCAGCGCGGGCGCCCGAAGCCGCGACAGGGCGGCGGGCGCGGGCCGGATCTCGCGGCCTCGCGTCCCGAAATGGCCCGCGCATCGTCGGGACGGCGCGGCAGCCGCACCGCCCCGAGGCGGGACTTGGCGGGAGGCCTAGCCCCCCGACTTCTTGGCCTTGTCGGCGGAGCCCGGCGCCTCGTGCGGCTGGGGGGCGCCCTTCGGGAGTTCCGGGTTGTCGGGATTGTGCGGGGCGGCGACCGGGGCCGGAACCGTCTCGGCGGTGGCGGTGGGCTTCTCGATGTCGGGCAGCCCGTCCTTCAACTTCGCGTTGATCTGGGTGAGGTCGTCCGGCTCGGGGTTCAGGTCCTTGGCGTGCTGCCACTGGAACTTGCCCTCGAGGCGCCGGCCCGAGCGCCAGTAGGCGTCGCCGAGGTGGTCGTTGATGGTCGGATCGCCGGGCTTCAGCTCGACCGCCTTCTCCAGCTCGCGCACCGCGTCGTCCCAGCGGCCGAGGCGGTAATAGGCCCAGCCGAGGCTGTCGACGATCATGCCGTCCCGCGGGCTCGCGTCGGCGGCCTGCTGCAGCAGCTTGAACGCCTCGTCGATGTTGATGTTCTGGTCGACCCAGGAATAGCCGAGGTAGTTCATCACCTGCGCCTTGGCGGCCGGCTGGTTGGCCGGCACCAGGGACAGGGCCTTCTTCAGGTCGGCCTCGGCCTTCGGCCACTGCTTGGCGCGCTCGTAGGCGGTGCCGCGGAAATAGTAGGTCGTCCAGTAGTTGGATTGCGGCCGGTTCCCGATCAGGTCGATGGCGCGGGTGTAGGTGGCCGCCGCCTCCTCGTACTTCTTGCGGGCGCGCTGCACGTTGCCCAGCGCCGTGATGACGTCGATGTCGTCCGGGTGGGCCTTCATCGCCGCGTCGAGATGGGCCAGCGCCTCGTCGCCCTTGCCCATCTGCTCCAGGTTCAGGCCGATCTGGATGTCGGCGTTGAGCTTGAGCGGGGAATTGGCCGGGATCTGCGCGTAGGCCTCGTTGGCGCGCTCGGGCTGCTTCATCCGGTCGAGCGTGTCGGCGAGCGTCAGCCGGGCCAGCGCGTGGTCGGGGGCGAGGTAGAGGGCGAGCCGCAGGTAGATCACCGCGGGCAGCTCGTCGCCCTGGGTCGAGCCGGCGGAGCCCAGCCCGTACAGCACCTCGGCGGCGCCCTCCTGGGCGGTGCCGATCAGCCGCGTGAGCGGCTTGCCGTCCTTCAGCTTCTCGAGGGCGTCGCGCACCAGCGGGTGGCGCGGCGAGAGCTGGTCGAAGTCGGAATAGGCCTGGATCGCCAGGTCGGTGCGGCCGAGGCTGGCCTCCATGCGGGCGTAGGCGTCGACGATGCGCAGGGTGTTGTGGTCGGCGTCGTAGGCGGCCTTGAGGCGGCGCTCGGCCTCAGCGTTGTCGCCGGTCACCGAGGCGATCAGGCCGGCATGGTAGTCCCGGAAGGTGTTGTAGTAGCGCTCGCCCCGGAGCTTGTTGACCGTCTCCAGCGCCTTCTTGCTGTCGCCGGCGCCCGCGTAGGACCAGGCGGTGAGCAGCGTCGCGGTCAGGTCCGTGGCGGCGCCCCGGCCGCTCCGGGAAAAGTTCTGGCGGGCGGCGGCCCACTGGCCGGCCTTGATCTGGCGCACCCCGAGGGAGAGGTTGGCGAGGCCGTTGGTCGGATCGCGGGCGATCAGCTTCTCGGCGGTGCGGAACGCGTCCGGCAGGGCGCCGTCGGCCAGCAGCGAGATGAAGGCGCGCTCGACGAGTTCCGCGTTGCGCGGGTCGGCCTTCACCGCCTCGCGGTAGAAGGTCGCCGCCGCCGCCGTGTCCCGCGACGCGCCCGCGATGTAGGCGGAGAGGAAGTTGCCCTCGAGCGAGTCCGCGGGCTCGTAGTCGAGCACCGGGGTCGATTCCTTCGGCTGCGCGGCGAGCACGGTCTGCGGGAGCCCGGCGGCGAGCAGCAGGGCGAGCGCCGAAACGCTCCGGCGGGCGCGTGTCATCATCATGAACCGATCGCGGCTCCTGGGCGCCGGCCCGTCGGGGGCCGGGCGCGAGAATGGCGGGGCATCCCCGAAAAAACGTTGGGGACACTGAACCCATCCCGCCAGCCCCGCAAGGCGAAAGGATGGCGCGGGGGCGGATGCCCGGGTCGTCCGCCTTCCCGTCCTCGGCCCCTCGGCCGAGGGCTGACCTCACATGTTCGGGTAGTTCGGCCCGCCCGGACCCTCCGGCGTCACCCAGTCGATGTTCTGGTTCGGATCCTTGATGTCGCAGGTCTTGCAGTGGACGCAGTTCTGCGCGTTGATCTGGTAGCGCACGCCGTCGCTGGCTGAAGAATCCTCCACCCACTCGTAGACGCCGGCCGGGCAGTAGCGGGCCGAAGGACCGCCGTAGACGTCGTGCTCGGACGCCTTCTGCAGCTCCATATCGCGGACCTTCAGGTGGGGCGGCTGGTCCTCCTCGTGGTTGGTGTTCGACAGGTAGACCGAGGAGAGCCGGTCGAAGGTCAGCTTGCCGTCCGGCTTCGGGTAGACGATCGGCGTCACCTCCGAGAGCGGCTTGAGGCAGGCGTGATCCGGCTTGCCGTGGGACAGCGTGCCGAACGGCGAGGCGCCGAGGATGCTGGTCGCCCACATGTCGATCCCGCCGAGCCCGACGCCGACCAGCGTGCCGTACCTGGACCAGAGCGGCTTGACGTTGCGCACCGCCTTCAGGTCCTGCCCGATCGGGCTGTCGCGCCATCCGGCCTCGTAGGCGGTGAGCTCGTCGCCGGCGCGGCCCGCCTTCAGGGCGTCCGCGATGGCGTCGGCCGCCTGCATGCCGGACAGCACCGCGTTGTGCGAGCCCTTGATCCGCGGCACGTTCACGAAGCCGGCCGAGCATCCGACGAGGCACCCGCCGGGGAAGACCAGCTTGGGCACCGATTGCCAGCCGCCCTCCATGATGGCGCGCGCGCCGTAGCCGATGCGCTTGGCGCCCTCGAACGTCTCGGCGATCATCGGGTGGGTCTTGAAGCGCTGGAACTCCTCGAACGGCGACAGGGTCGGGTTCTCGTAGTTCAGGTGCGTGACGAAGCCGACCGAGAGCAGGTGGTCATCGAAGTGGTAGAGCCAGGAGCCACCGCCGGCCTTGTTGGGCAGCGGCCAGCCCATCGTGTGCTGCACCAGCCCGGGCTCGAACTTGCCGGGCGCGAGCTGCCAGAGCTCCTTCACGCCGAGCCCGTACTTGAAGTGGTCGCTGTGCCGGTTGAGTTCGAACCGCTGGATCAGACCCTTGGTCAGGTTGCCGCGGGCGCCCTCGCCGAACACCGTGTACTTGGCGCGCAGCTCCATGCCGCGGGTGTAGTCCTCGCGCGGCTCGCCGGACCGGCCGATGCCGAGATCGCCGGTGGCGACGCCCGCCACGGCGCCGTTGCCGTCGAACAGCACCTCGGAGGCCGGGAAACCCGGGTAGATCTCGACGCCGAGCGCCTCCGCCTGGGCGCCGAGGTACTTGCAGACGTTCGAGAGCGAGCCGACGAAGTTGCCGTGGTTCGACATGAGCTTGGGGAAGAACACGTTCGGCAGGGTGATGCCGCTGTTCTTGGTGAGCATCATGAACTCGTCGCGCTGCACCTCCGTCTTGAGCGGCCGCTCCGGGTCCTGGCGCCACTCCGGCAGGAGCCGGTCGAGGCCGATCGGGTCGATCACCGCCCCCGACAGGATGTGGGCGCCGACCTCCGAGCCCTTCTCGACGACGACGACCGAGATCTCCTCGCCGATTTCGGCGGCGCGCTGCTTCAGGCGGATCGCGGTGGCGAGGCCGGCCGGGCCGGCGCCCACCACGACCACGTCGAAATCCATGCTCTCGCGTTCGGGCAGCGCCATCCTCGGGTTCCTTTTCTTGTTCCGGCGCCCGGTTCGTCGCCGGGCCGGCCTTCCTGATGCCGTCTCAAGCGATTCCAAGCTAGAAAGGCAAGTTGCCGACGCTCAAGCTCAAGGCAAAGTTCCCTTTGCCGCAGGGGACGGCGTCACAGCGCTGCGCCGCGCCGCGCTGTTCGGTCACGCAAGTCCTTGCCACCCGGAGCGATTCGGCGAGTTGTCCACAGGCCCCGGCGATCCCACATGCTGAGTCCCATGCCGAGCCCCACCGACGCGCAAGCCGACCTGATCGCCTATCTCGACTTCCACGTGGAGGCCGGGGCCGACGCGGCGCTCGACGAGCAGCCGCACGACCGCTTCAACGAGGCCGACACGCCCGCGCCTACCTTGCGCGCGCCGCGCCGGGCGCCCCCCCGGGCCGCCGAGCAGCCGGTCAGCCCGGTCGCCAACACGCTCGTGCCGCCCCCCGGATCGGCGCCCCCGAGCACGGCCGCGCCCACCGCGGCGCCGCGCACCTTCGGCCGCGCCGCCAGCGCCCAGCCCGACGAGGCCGCGAGCGACGCCCGCGCCCGGGCCCGGCAGGCCAAGTCCCTCGACGAGCTCGAGCGGATTCTCGCGGATTTCGACGCCTGCCCGCTGCGCTTCACGGCGAAGAACCTCGTCTTCGCCGACGGCAATCCCGAGGCGCGGGTGATGTTTCTCGGCGAGGCGCCCGGCGCCGACGAGGACCGGATCGGCAAGCCGTTCATGGGCCGCTCGGGCCAGCTCCTCGACAAGATGATGAAGGCGGTCGGGCTCGACCGAACGAGCGCCTATATCGGCAACATCGTGCCCTGGCGGCCGCCGGGCAACCGCAACCCGACCCCCCAGGAGGTGGCGGTGTGCCGGCCCTTCGTGGAGCGCCAGATCGAACTCGTCGACCCGGACATCATCGTCTGCCTCGGCGCGCCCGCGACCCAGACGCTGACCGGCACCAAGGACGGCATCCTGCGGACCCGAGGCCGCCTCTTCCCGTACAAGTTGCCGAACCGCGAGGTGAAGCTGCTCGCCACCCTCCACCCCGCCTTCCTGCTGCGCCAGCCGGTCCAGAAGCGCCTCGCGTGGCGGGACTTCCGGTCCCTGCGCGCCCTCCTCGACGGGAAAGCTTGACCGCGAGCTTGACCGGAGTGACGGAACCGGCTCTCCCCTCCCGCCATTAGAGCTTCGTTCCCGCTGCTGGCGCGCCATCGGCCGGACACGACGACGCACAGCCAATCCCGGCCCGCCCGAGGCGGCCGGCGCAGCACCGATGGCGGGACCCAACCATGCGCTGGGAAGATCTACGCAGCTCCGACAACGTCGAGGATCGCCGGGGCGAGGGCGGCGGCGGTGGCGGCATGGGCTTTCCCGGCGGCGGCGCCGGCGGGCTCGGCATCGGCACCATCGTGGTGCTGCTGATTATCAGCTACTTTACGGGCATCAACCCGGCGATCCTGATCGGCGGGGCCCAGCAGATCGGCGGCGGCGGCCGCAGCCAGCAGGAGCAGGTCGACCCGCAGACCCAGGCCAAGCGGCGCCAGGCCCCGACCGACGACAGCGGCCGGTTCGCGTCCAAGATCCTCGGCAACACCGAGGACGTGTGGAGCCAGATCCTCCCGCAGCAGACCGGCAAGCAGTACACCCCGACGACGCTGGTGCTCTACACCGGCGGCACGCGCTCCGGCTGCGGCTCGGCCCAGGCGGCGATGGGCCCGTTCTACTGCCCGCTGGACAAGAAGGTCTATCTCGACACGGGCTTCTTCAAGGAGATGGCCTCGAAGTTCGGCGTGAAGGGCGACTTCGCCTACGCGTACGTCATCGCCCACGAGGTCGGCCACCACGTCCAGGACGTGCTCGGCATCCTCGGCAAGGTCCAGCAGCGCCAGCAGCAGGCCTCCAGCAAGACCGAGGCGAACGCCCTCTCGGTGCGGATCGAGCTGATGGCCGACTGCCTCGCCGGCGTCTGGGCCAAGAACTCCAATGACAAGTACGCCGAGCTCGAGCAGGGCGACATCGACGAAGCGCTGAACGCCGCCGCGCAGATCGGCGACGACGCGCTCCAGCAGCGCTCGCGGGGCTACGTGGTGCCGGATTCCTTCACCCACGGCTCCTCAGCCCAGCGCCAGCGCTGGTTCATGGCCGGCTACAAGAGCGGCCAGACCAAGTCCTGCGACACGTTCCGGACGGCCAATAACTGAAGGCGGATCGCGGCTTCACGAGCCGCCCCCGTCATCGCGAGCGCAGCGAAGCGACCCAGGGTAACGTGACGTCGCCGGATGTGGCACCGCTGGATTGCTTCGCTGCGCTCGCACTGACGGCGCGCGGAGATCCGGCGGCCATGCGCCTCACCCCCGGCTCAGACGCCGGGCGTTGGCCTGGACCTTCCGCCGGTAGCTGCGGATCACCTTGCCGTTCGAGGCGCCTGCGGCGAGCATGAGGGCCGCCTCGCCGGCAGCCAGCATCTTCTCGGTCACCATGAGCTGCGCCTCGGCCTGGGCCGCCGGGCCGCCGAGGGCGAACATCGCCATGCGCTGCGCGATGACGCCCTGCGCCTCCAGCCCCAGCATGGCCATGTCCATGCCCGTCATCCACCAACCGAACAGCATCGCGATCCTCATGTTGCCCAGGGCAACGGCCGAGCCTCATCCCGGGTCCCGGGATGCGCCCAGGCCTGCGCCGGACGCAAGCGTTATCCCGCACTGCGGCACCCTGCCTTTGCGCCGCGTCGGCCGATGCCGTAAGCGGCCGGGATACTCCCGGACACCTTCCGGACAGCGACCTCCCGGACAGCGCCCGCCGCCATGATACGCCTGGACAAGATCACCAAGCAGAACGGGCGGCAGCTCGTCTTCATCGAGGCCTCGGCCGCCCTCCAGCGGGGCGAGAAGGTCGGCCTGGTCGGCCCGAACGGGGCCGGCAAGACCACGCTGTTCCGGATGATCATCGGCCAGGAGCAGCCCGATGAGGGGCAGGTCGCCGCCGACCGGGGCATCACCATCGGCTACTTCAGCCAGGATGTCGGCGAGATGTCCGGCCGCAGCGTCGTCACCGAGGTGATGGACGGCGCCGGCCCCGTGAGCGCGGTCGCGACCGAGCTCGCCGAGCTCGGCGCGGCGCTCGCCGACCCGGACCGCGCCGACGAGATGGACGCCCTGATCGAGCGCTACGGTGAGGTCCAGGCCCGGTTCGAGGAGCTCGACGGCTACGCGCTGGAGGGCCGGGCCCGCGAGGTGCTCGACGGGCTGAGCTTCAGCCAGGAGATGATGGACGGCGACGTCGGCGCCCTCTCGGGCGGCTGGAAGATGCGCGTCGCGCTCGCGCGGATCCTGCTGATGCGCCCGGACGTGATGCTCCTCGACGAGCCGTCCAACCACCTCGACATCGAGAGCCTGATCTGGCTCGAATCGTTCCTGAAGGCCTACGACGGCGCCCTGCTGATGACCTCGCACGACCGCGAGTTCATGAACCGCATCGTCACCAAGATCATCGAGATCGACGCCGGCGCGCTCACCACCTACTCGGGCGACTACGCCTTCTACGAGGGCCAGCGGAAGCTCAACGAGGCGCAGGCCCAGGCGCAGTACGAGCGCCAGCAGGCGATGCTGGCGAAGGAGATCGCCTTCATCGAGCGGTTCAAGGCGCGGGCCTCCCACGCCGCCCAGGTGCAGAGCCGGGTGAAGAAGCTCGACAAGATCGAGCGCGTCGAGCCGCCCCGGCGGCGGCAATCGGTGGCCTTCGAGTTCCAGCCGGCACCGCGCTCGGGCGACGACGTCGTGATGCTCAAGGGCGTGAACAAGCGCTACGGCAGCCGCACGATCTACGAGGGACTCGACTTCTCGGTGCGGCGCAAGGAGCGCTGGTGCGTGATGGGCATCAACGGCGCCGGCAAGTCGACGCTGCTCAAGCTCGTCACCGGCACCACCGCGCCCGACGACGGCTCGGTCACGGTCGGCGGCAGCGTCAAGCTCGGCTACTTCGCCCAGCACGCCATGGACCTGCTCGACGGCGACCGCACGGTGTTCCAGACCCTGGAGGATTCCTTCCCGCAGGCCGGCCAGGGGTCGCTGCGGGCGCTGGCCGGCTGCTTCGGCTTCTCGGGCGACGACGTCGAGAAGCGCTGCCGGGTGCTCTCGGGCGGCGAGAAGGCCCGGCTGGTCATGGCGCTGATGCTCTACGACCCGCCGAACTTCCTGGTGCTCGACGAGCCGACCAACCACCTCGACATGGGCACCAAGGAGATGCTGATCGAGGCGCTGGCCAATTACGAGGGGACGATGCTGTTCGTGTCCCACGACCGGCACTTCCTGGCCGCCCTCTCGAACCGGGTCCTCGAGGTCACGCCGGAGGGGATCCACCAGTACGGCGGCGGCTACACCGAGTACGTGGCCCGCACCGGCCAGGAGGCGCCGGGCCTCCGGAGCTGACGGTCCGCTCCGTCCTCGCGGGCGCCGCGTTCCGGCCGGGAGCCCTGCGACCGGCGCGCCGCTATCGCCCCCCGACGCCCCGCGCTAGGCTGCGCCGAAACGGCCCGGGTGAGACGCCGTGCGACGCCTGCTGAAATTCCTCCACACGATGGGGTCCGCGGGGCTGCTGGGCGCCATGGCGTCCCTGGTCGTCATGCTGAGCCTGTCGCCCGCGCCGTCCGCCCTGACGGGCTACGCGGCGATGCGGGGCGCGATGGGCGCCGTCGCCACCTGGATCTTCCTGCCCGCCCTGGCGGTGACGCTGATGTCGGGCCTGCTGGCGATGGCGCTGAACCGCGCCTTCCTCAACGCCGGATGGGCGTGGGTGAAGCTCGCCACCGGCGTCCTGATGTTCGAGGGCGGGCTGGTCTACGTCCAGGGCCCGATGAAGCAGGAGGCGGAGCAGAGTGCCCGCGCGCTGGCGGGCCTCGTCGACCCCGCGGTGCTGGCCGTCTCGCTGACCGGCGAGCGCGGCACCCTCTGGGTCCTGCTGGCGGTCGCGACCGCGAACGTGGCGCTCGGGATCTGGCGGCCGCGGATCCTGCGGATCCCCCAGTAGCGAAGCCGCGTCGGGCCCGATTCCAGCCCGATTGGTTGCCGGCTTTAAATCTATTTCCCGATGCAGAACCCGCTGAACAGCCGGTCGAGAACGTCCTCGACGCCGACATGGCCCGCGACCGCGCCGAGCGCCCGCACCGCGAGCCGCAGATCCTCCGCGGCCAGCTCCGGGAGACCGCCCGCACTCCCCGAAACGCGATCGAGATGGCCGATGCAGGCCTCCAGCGCGGCCCTGTGCCGGGCGCGGGTGATGAGCGCGTCGCCGGTGCCGAGACCGTCCTCGGCCGCGGCCTGGATCGCATCGAGCAGGGCGTCCATGCCGGCGCCGGTATGGGCCGAGACCGTCACGTCCACCGGATCACCCTCCTGTTCTGAGCCGGCAAAAAGATCGGCTTTGGTACGCACGGTCAGGACCGGGCCCCGCGCCGGCCCGAGATCCGGGACCGCGCTGCCGGGGGGCTTGAGGGCGACCACGAGATCGGCCGTGTCGATCCGCGCCCGCGTCCGCACGATCCCCGCCGCCTCGATCGGCTCCGCGGTCTCGCGGAGCCCGGCCGTGTCGACCAGCAGGACCGGCAGGCCGCCGAGGTCGAGCCGCACCTCGATGGCGTCGCGGGTCGTCCCCGGGCTGTCCGACACAATGGCCACGTCCCGCCGGCTCAGCGCGTTCAGCAGGGTCGATTTCCCGCTGTTGGGAGCCCCCGCCAGCACCACCGTGAACCCGTCACGAAGGCGCTCACCGCGCTGGCCGTCGCGCAGCGCCGCGGCGATCGCGTCGCGCAGGCGGGCGGCGCGGTCGAGCAGCGCCGCGTCGAGCCCGGCATCGTCCACGTCCCCCTCGTCGGCGAAGTCCAGCGCGGCCTCCGCGGCGGCGAGGCAGTCGATCGCCTCCGCGCGCCACGCGGCCACCTGCCGGCTGAGCGCGCCGTCGAGCTGGCGCAGGGCCTGCCGGCGCTGGCCCTCGGTCTCCGCGTCGATCAGGTCGGCGACGGCCTCCGCCTCGGCGAGATCCATCCGCCCGTTGAGGACGGCCCGCCGGGTGAAAGCCCCGGGCTCGGCGGCCCGGCAGCCCGGGAGGCGGGCGAGGGTGGCGAGGACGCGCATCCGCACGGCCGCGCCGCCGTGCAGGTGCAGCTCGGCCATATCCTCGCCGCTGTAGGTGTCGGGCCCGGGAAACCACGCCACCAGCGCCCGGTCGAGCTCGGTGCCGTCGTGGGGATCACGGAGGCTCCGCAGCGACAGCCGGCGGGGCGGCGGCAGGCGTCCGCCCAGGGCGACGAGCGCGTCGCGCGCGGCCGGGCCGCTGATGCGGATCACCGCGACGGCGGCCCGGCCGAAGCCGCTGGCCGGCGCGAAGAGGGTGTCAGTATCGATCATGGTCCCACAGGGCCGCGCGAGGGGCGGAGTTTCACGTGAAACAATCGCGGCCGCCCTATACCATCCCGGCGCCGACGCGCCGCGCCCGCTTGCGCCGTCGCGATCTCGAACGGGGATCCGCCATGATCGTCTGGAACCGCCGCGCCGTCGGCCTCGGCCTGCTCGCCGCGCCCCTCGCCGCCGCCCTCCCCGCGTCCCCGGTCCTGCCCGCGCGCGCCGCGGAGGCCGAGCCGGACTGGGCCGCCATCGAGCACCGGCTCGGCGGCCGCCTCGGGATCGCGGCCGCCTCGGCGGACCGCGTCCTCGCCGCCTACCGCGCCGACGCGCGCTTCCCGATGTGCAGCACCTTCAAGGCGCTGGCGGTGGCGGCGGTCCTGGCGCGGGTCGATGCCGGCCGCGAGACCCTCGACCGGGTCGTCAGCTACGGGGCCGGGGACCTCCTGAGCTACGCGCCCGTGACCCGGAAGGCGCTGGAGGCCGGCGCCGGGACCGGGCGGATGAGCGTCGCGGACCTGTGCGCGGCCACGCTGATCTGGAGCGACAACACGGCCGCCAACCTGCTCCTGGCGGATCTCGGCGGCCCAGAGGCGCTGACCGCGTGGTTGCGGACCACCGGCGATCCTGTCACCCGCCTCGACCGGACCGAGCCGACTCTCAACACCGCACTGCCCGGCGACCCGCGCGACACGACCACGCCGGACGCCATGCGGGCGACCCTGGGCCGTGTCCTCCTCGGAACCGTCCTGTCGACGGACTCGCGCGCCCGGCTGGAGGCCTGGATGGTCGCCTGCGAGACCGGCCGGAAGCGCCTGCGGGCTGGCCTGCCGCCCGACTGGATCGCGGGCGACAAGACCGGGAGCGGCGACAACGGCACCGTCAACGACGTGGCGATCCTCCGGCCGCCGGGGCGCGCCCCGATCCTCGCGGCGGTCTACGTCACGCAATCGACCGCTTCCCCCGACACCTGCGCGGCGGCCTACGCGGAGATCGGCCGTCTCATCGCCGCGCGCGCCCATTCGACCTGACCGGACGAACCATGAAGACAGCCGCCAAGACACCCAACAAGACACTTTCCAAGACGACCCGCGCGACGCTCGCCCTCGACAAGGCCGGCATCCGGTACAGCCTCCACGTCTACGCGTACGATCCGGACGCGCCGCGCATCGGCCTGCAGGCCGCGGAAGCACTCGGGGTGGACCCGGGACGCGTGCTGAAGACCTTGATGGCGTCGGTGGACGGACGGACAGTCTGCCTGCTCGTGGCCTCCGACAGGGAGGTGTCGATGAAGCGGGTCGCCGCCGCCTTCTCGGGCAAGGCCGCGTCCATGCTCAAGCCGGCCGATGCCGAGCGGCTGACCGGCTACCATGTCGGCGGGATCAGCCCGCTCGGACAGAAGCGGTCCTTCCCGACCGCGATCGACGCCGGATCCCTGACCGAGCCGGCGGCCGAGATCCACGTCAACGGCGGCGGCCGCGGCTTGCAGATCCGGCTGACCGAGGGCGATCTGGCCGCCGTTATGGACGCCCTCGTCGTGTCGCTGACGTGATCCCGCGGTAATCACTCGTTTACTCTGCCGTCGCACGGTGTCGCCTTCCGACAGAGACGAAGGCGGCGCAGGGGCGGCATGCGGGAGACGGCGCGCAGGGCGGTGACGGCGCTCGGACTCGTCCTGCTGCTCGCGGTACCGGGCCGGGCGGCCGATCTCGACGTCCGCTACGGCGCCGAGGCGGGCGTGGGCGGCAGCCCCCGCTTCTTCCCGCGCAACGACGGCCTCGACCGTCGGCCGGTCTACGCGGTCCGGTCCCGTCGCGTGCCGGTGGGCTGCACGCCCCGGCGGGTGCCCGTGCCGACCAACGCCCCGGACGATCCGAGCTACGTCGGCTCCGAGTACGGCCTGGGGCATCCGAGCTATTACGGCTTCACGCCGCCGCTGGGCGTGGACGACCCCTTCGGGCGCTCCCTCCTGCCCTACTGCCCCTGACGCCGACCGCGACGGCGCGGTCCGGCGTCGACTGCCGGATTCCACCGCCCCGCATCATGCTCTAGACCGGCCCTGCCCTCCCCCGGAGCCCGTGCCGTGTCCGAGTCGACCTTCCAGTCCTTCCGCGACCTCGCAGCCCTGCGCGGATGCGTGGCCGCGTGGCGCGCGGCGGGCGAGCGCGTCGTCCTGATCCCGACCATGGGCGCCCTGCACGACGGGCACCTCGCCCTCGTGGCCGAGGCGCGGCGGATCGGCCGCCGGACCGTGGCCAGCATCTTCGTCAATCCGACCCAGTTCGGCCCGAACGAGGATTTCGCCCGCTACCCCCGCGACCTCGACGCGGATCTGGCCCTGCTGGCGGGGGCCGGCGCGGACGCCGCCTGGACGCCCGGCGCCGAGACCATGTACCCGCCGGGCTTCGCCACCCGGATCGAGGTCGCGGGCCTGACCGAGGGGCTGTGCGGGCCGTTCCGGCCCGGCCATTTCGCCGGCGTCGCCACGGTGGTGACCAAGCTCCTCAACCAGGTCCGGCCGGACGTCGCCCTGTTCGGCGAGAAGGACTTCCAGCAGCTCCGCGTGCTCCAGCAGGTGGCCGCGGATCTCGACCTCGCGGTGGAGATCCGCGGCGTGCCGACCGTGCGCGAGCCCGACGGCCTCGCGCTGTCGTCGCGCAACCGCTACCTCTCGGCCGAGGAGCGCGCTGTCGCCCCGAAGCTCCAGGCCGTCCTGGCCGAGATCGCCTCCGCCTCCCGCAACGGCACCCCGGTGGCCGGCCGGATCGCCGCCGGGCGGGCGGCGCTGGAGGCGGCGGGGTTCCGCGTCCAGTACCTCGCGGTCTGCGATGCCCGGACCCTGGTGCCGGTGGAGCGGGTCGACGGCCCGGCCCGCGTCATCGCCGCGGCCTTCCTGGGCCGGACCCGGCTGATCGACAATCGCGCCGTCTAGGCCGGCGCCGGTCCGACCGCCGACGGTCGTGGCCGCCGGGCCACGACGCGCGGATTTCCGGCTTTAACTGCGCCAGGTGATTGGCGCCGCCCGGCCGACCTGCTCTCTGCTGGTCGCGTGATCGGAACGCGCACCGCACCGGCCATCCTGGCCGTGTCCCTCGCCCTGGCGGGCCCCGCCAGCGCCGGCGAGGACGCGTTCGAGGGGATGGCCGGCCCCTACGGCGAGCGCCTGCGCTACGACGCGAAGGGGTTGACGCTCACCTTCCCCGAGCCCGACGTGAAGCTCCAGATCGGCGGGCGGCTGCACATCGACGGCGGCGCGGCGGGTTTCAGCCGGCCGGACCTGCCCGAGGCCTTCCCCGACAACGTCGCCGTGCGCCGGGCCTGGATCGAGCCGACGCTCACGATCGGCCGCGACTGGGTGATCGCCTTCCAGTACGATTTCGCCGACCCGATGCTGCCGATCAACGACGCGCTGGTCGCCTGGAAGGGGCTTCCGGACACGATCCTGACGCTCGGCAACATGAAGGAGCCCTTCAGCCTGGAATGGCTGCAGAGCAACAACGACACGCTGTTCGCCGAGCGCTCGGTGGCCAACGCCCTCGTGCCGGAGCGCCGGTTCGGCTTCGCCGCCGGGCACCACGGGGCGGCCTGGACCGCGGTGGTCGGCGTCTTCGGCAACGCCGCCAGCAGCGGCATCGACGGGGACGGTGTCGCGGTGGCGGCCCGCGCCACCGTCGCGCCGATCATGGAAGGGGACGAGACCCTGCATCTCGGTCTCGCCGGGGTCTTCCGCAGCCGGTCCCGGTCGGACGGGGCCTTCAGCTTCTCCAGCCCCGCCGGCGCCTTCCTGTTCGAGCGCCCCCTGGTGGATACGGGCGACCTCCCCGACGCCGCCAGCGTGTCGCGCCTCGGCGCTGAGCTGGCCTACCGCCGCGGTCCGCTCCTGGTGCAGGCCGAGTACATCCGGGCCACGCTGCAGCCGTTCCGCGGTCCCGGCCAGCCCGGCGCCGCGCTCGATTTCCAGGGCGGCTACGTCGAGGCGGCCCTGGTGCTCAACGGCGAGGGCCGCGCCTACGCGCTGACGCCGCAGAGCGGCACCACCTACGCGACCTTCCGGGGCGTGACGGTTCCGGAGGCGCAGCGGCTCTCCCGGGGCGGGATCGGGGTGTTCGAGCTGGCGGCGCGCTACAGCGCCGTCGACCTGGACGCCCGGGGCTTCCGCGGGGGCATGGAGCAGGACGTGACCCTCGGTCTGAGCTGGTATCCCGAGCCCAACCTCCGGTTGATCGGGAACGTCGTGCACGGGCGCGTGCAGCCGGGGGTGGCCCAGGCCGAGACGCTGGGCACCCGCCCGTTCTCGGTCGACACGGTGATCGCGCGCCTGCAGATCTACTGGTGACGGGGACCGCCGGGCCGGCAGCGTGCCCGGGCACGGCCCCTCACACGGGCTCTCACACCGCCCTGCGCAGGACCGACCGGAACGGGCGCCGCTCCGGCTCCGGCGGGGGCGTCGGCTCCTCGGCGGGCGGGGTCGCCAGGACCTCCGCGCGCACCGGGCGCGGAGCCGCGAAGGCCGTCCCCTGCGCGAACGGCACGTCGAGGTCGATCAGGTCCGGGACGTCGGCCTCGTCGGCGACGCCCGTGGCGACGACGCGGATCCCGGCCCGGGCCAGGGCCGGCGCGGTGTCCTCCAGGGCGATGTCCGACAGGGTGCCGCGGCCCGCGCCGGGCCGGAGCAGCATCTCCGCCGGCACCTTGACCTGCCCGATGCCGAGCGCCGCGAGTTCGGCCGCATCGAAGCGGAGGTCGTCCGGGCGGTCGAGGCTGAACCCGATCCGACCCTGCAGGGGCGCGAGCAGGCCCCGCTGGCCGGCATCGAGACGGCGCCAGCTCTCCTGCGGCAGCGCGATGGTCAGGCCGGCCAGGGCCGGATCGTCGGCGGCCGTACGGGCCAGCTCGCGCAGGAGGCCGGGCTCGAACAGCGACAGCGGCGACAGCCCGTAGGTCAGCAGGGTCTCGCTGCCGCGCCGGGCGAGGTGGCGCGCCACGATCGTGGCCCGCTGCAGCATGCGGCGGTCGAGTTCGGTGGTGCGCCCGTAGCGCTCCAGCACCGGCAGGAAAACCTCGGGCTCGGCCGGCGGCGCGCCGGGGCCGCCGATCCGCAGCCGGGCCAGCGCCTCGTAGGCCACCACCTTGCGCTGCGGCAGGGTGACCACCGGCTGCAGGTGGATCTCCAGACCGTCCCCCTCGAAGGCCGCGACGATCGCGCCCTCGTCCGCGGGGGGGATTGCGGGCCGGGGCGGGATCGGCCGCGGCGGAATCGGCCGCGCCGGGACGGACGGGGCCGAGGCCGGGGCGAGCTGAGACCGGGGCGGGACTTGCTCGAGCGGGGCGGCCTGAATCTGCGGAGGCGGTACCGGCACGGGCTGCGGCGACGGGGCCGCTGCGGCATCCGGAAGGGCTGCGCCGGGCACCGCGGGCAGGGGCCGGGGCGCCTCGGCGGGTGCGATCGCGGGCCCGATCTCGGGCGCGATCTCCGGCTTGGCCTTGAGGCCCGCGATCTCGGCATCCTGGGCGCTCACGACCGTGGTGAGGTCGCGGACGATCCCGCTGAGGAGCCCGAACTCGACGGTCAGTTCCTCGATCTGGGCGCGCAGGGCGGCCTCGGCGGTCTCGGGCCGCGGCTGGGCCGCCGCGGTCGCGGCCGCCGTCTCGACCTTGAGCAGGCGCCGGGACAGCAGATCGACCTCGCCGGACAGCTTCTCGCAGCGCGCCTTGAGGGTGGCGATACGGGTCAGGGCGAGACCGCCCGCCAGGGCGGCCGCGGCGCCGAGCGTCAGGGCACTCCAGAGCGGCAGGAACACCGCGAGCGGCCCGAGAACGACGAGCCCGAGAAGGCCGACCGTCAGCAGCCCCGCGTACCGGCCGAGGACCGGGACCATCGTCTGAACACCTGCCAGGAACGCGCGCCGGTCGCCGGGGGACATCCCGAGCGATCCCCACCGGGCGCGAACCGAATCGCAGGATCATTGGCCGCCCGCACCCCGCCCGGCAAGGCTCAGGGACCGCGATGGCGCGTCGCCGCCTGTTAATTCCGGGCGGTGTGACGCCCGCGCCCGCTGGAACGTTGCGGATTCATCACGGCGGACCCGATTGCGGGGCGATCCGGGGAGGGTTGCGCGGCTTGCGAATGCGGACGGGATGAAAAAGGACCATAAAGCGTGGCCATGACGCCCGCCCCCCCGCGTACTCCCCGATTTCGCGCCGTTCTCGGCGCCGGCGCGCTCCTCGCGACCCTCGGCACGACGGCGCCGCGGGCCGCGGATCTCGGCGCGGATCTTCCGCGCACCACGCCGACCTTCGCGATGGTCGATCCCAACACTTGGATCGTCACGCTGAGCGGCTCGATCCAGGCCGTGCCGCGCTATCCGGGCGCGAGCGACTACACGGCCGTCGGTTACCCGTCGATCGACATCCGCCGGGTCGGCGAGCCGCGCCGCTTCTCGACGCCGGACGACGGGTTCAGCTTCTCGCTCTTCGACACCGAGTCGTTCCGCATCGGCCCGACCGCGCGCTTCGTGCCGGGGCGCTACTACGGCGACGACCGGCGCCACCTGTACGGTTTCCGCGACGCCCGCTTCGCCGTGGAGCCCGGCGTGTTCGCGGAGTTCTACCCGGTCTCGTTCATCCGGACCCGCGTCGAGCTGCGCCAGGGCGTCTACGGGCACCACGGAACGGTCGGCTCGGTGGCGGCCGACTACCTGATCCCGGCAGAGAAGTTCCTGTTCTCCATCGGGCCACGCCTCAATGTCGGCGATGCCAGCTACGCCCGGAAATACTTCGGCGTCTCGCCGATCGAGGCGGCGCTGAATGGGCGCGTCACCCCCTACGATCCGCGCAGCTTCTACTCGGCCGGCGTGCTCGGCGGCGTGACCTACACGCAGAGCGAGACCTGGGCCTACACGGCCTATGCCGGCTACACCCGGATCCTGGGCGCCTCCGGCAACAGCCCGCTGGTGCGGCGCCCATTCGGCAACCCCAACCAGTATCAGTTCGGCCTGCGCATCGATTACGCCTTCCGCATGCCGGCGCTGTTCTGAGCCGACACCCGGCTTGCGCCGGCCCCGCCGGGCCCCGACATCCCGGGGAAGCGGTTATGGAGGCCCCGATGGACGAGACGCGCGCCGACCTGCTGATGCGGGTCGAGGGCATGACCTGCGACGGCTGCGCCGCCGCGGTGACCCGCACGGTGAAACGGATCGATCCCGCGGCCGACGTGCAGGTCGACCGGGACGCCGCGCGCGTGGCGATCCGCACCGACGCGCAGGCGCTGACCATCGCCGAGGCCCTGACCAAGGCCGGCTACACCGCGACGGCCATGACCGGCTGAGCCGGCTCGGCGCCCCGCGTTCGCGGGCCGCGGGAGGCACCGTGCGGCCGTCCGCGCGCACGGTGCGGTCCTCCCGGCCGGCGCGACGCTCGGCCGGGAAGCCTGGCGGGAAGCCTGGCCCGAGACGACGCGCCCCCGGGAACCGCCCTCAGGAGCGGCTCAGGAACATCCCGGTCAGGAGCAGGGCAAAGCCCGCGAGGCCGAACAGGCCTTCCTTGCGCCGGGTGCGGTCGAGGAAATGGGCGGCGGCGCCGGCCGCGCAACAGGCGGCGCCCAGGCCGATTGTCAGCGACGACATCTCGAGTCTCCTCCTCGCGCGTCGCTCGGCGGCGCGGCGAAAACGGTCCCTCTCGTGGGCCTGCCGGACGGCGTTGTCCGCACAGGATCGCGTCACGGCGCAAGATTTGCACGGCCCGCAGCTGCTGACAAGGCGCGACGCCCAAGTCCTCGCGGGCTCCGCGACAGCAATGCGCGTGGGAACGACAGATCTTCGCGGGGCGGGCGCTCTGAATACCGCATTCAGAGGATCCGCCGCCGGCAAGGGGGCGTCGTTGCGGCGGGCGGGACGCGTTGACCCGCGCGCCTTCGCGCGCTTAGACCTCCCGGCAGATCCGCCGGTCCCGCGCCCACCCGCCGTGCACGGCCAGGGGCGCTCCTCGCACCCGCGGCGGGATGTCCGCGAAAGGCTGCTCGGTACCCGATGCTCACCCCCTCCTCCGCCCGGTTCGACGTCGCGGCCGTCGGCGGCGGCCATGCCGGCGTCGAGGCCGCCGCCGCCGCGGCGCGCTGCGGCGCGCGCACCGCGCTGGTCACCCACGATCCGGCGACGATCGGGGCGATGTCCTGCAACCCGGCGATCGGCGGCCTCGGCAAGGGCCACCTCGTCCGCGAGGTCGATGCCCTGGACGGTCTCATGGGCCGGGTCGCCGACGCGGCCGGCATCCAGTTCCGCCTGCTCAACCGCCGCAAGGGTCCGGCGGTGCGCGGCCCCCGGACCCAGGCCGACCGCAAGCTCTACGCGGCCGCCATGCAGGCGGCCGTGGCCGGGACCGAGGGGCTGACGGTCATCGCCGGCGCCTGCGAGGATCTGGCCTTCGACGCCGAGGGCCGCCTCCGCGGCCTCGTCCTGGCCGACGGCCGAACCCTCGCCTGCGGCGCGGTTGTACTGACCACCGGCACGTTCCTGCGCGGCCTGATCCATATCGGCGAGCGGCAGATCCCGGCGGGCCGCGTCGGCGAGGCGCCGGCGGTCGGGCTGGCGCGGACCCTCGACCGGATCGGCCTCCGCCTCGGGCGCCTGAAGACCGGCACGCCCCCGCGCCTCGACGGGCGGACCATCGACTGGTCCGGCCTGGAGATGCAGGAGGCCGACGCCGAGCCGGTGCCGTTCTCGACGCTGACCGAGCGGATCACGACTCCGCAGATCCGCTGCGGCATCACGCGGACGAGCCGGGCCGTCCACGACCTGATCCGCGCCAACCTGCACCGCTCGCCGATGTATTCCGGCGGCATCGCCAGCCGAGGCCCGCGCTACTGCCCGTCGATCGAGGACAAGGTCGTGCGCTTCGGCGACCGGGAGGGGCACCAGATCTTCCTGGAGCCCGAAGGTCTCGACGACCCGACGATCTACCCGAACGGCATCTCCACGGCGCTGCCCGAAGAGGTGCAGCACGACCTCGTCCGCCTGATCCCCGGACTGGAGCGGGCCGCGATCCTGAGGCCGGGCTACGCCATCGAGTACGATTACGTGGACCCCCGGGAACTCGACGTCGGCCTCCAGGTGAAGAGCCTGCCGGGCCTGTTCCTGGCCGGCCAGATCAACGGCACGACGGGCTACGAGGAGGCCGCCGGCCAGGGGCTGGTGGCCGGCCTCAACGCCGCCCGGCACGCGGGCGGCCTCGGCATCGCGGGCTTCGACCGGGCCGAGTCCTATCTCGGCGTGATGATCGACGACCTCGTGACCCAGGGTGTCAGCGAGCCCTACCGGATGTTCACCTCGCGCTCGGAGTACCGGCTGTCCCTGCGGGTCGACAACGCCGACGCCCGGCTGACGCCGCGCGGGATCGCGCTGGGCTGCGTCGGGGGACACAGGGCGGCCCATTTCGCGGCCGGGCAGGCGGCGCTCGACGCGGCGCGCGCCCGCCTTGACGCGGTGAGCCTGACGCCGAGCCAGGCCGCGGCCCACGGGATCGTCCTGAACCGCGACGGCATCCGCCGCACCGGCTTCCAGCTCCTCGCCTACCCGGAGATCGGCTGGTCCGACCTGGCGGCGGTGTGGCCGGACCTCGCCGAGGTCGCCCCGCGGATCGCCGACCGGATGAAGACCGACGCGACCTACGCGGTCTATCTCGACCGGCAGGACGCCGACATCGCGGCCTTCCGCCGGGACGAGGCCGTGCGCCTGCCGGCGGGGCTGGACTACGCGGCGATCAGCGGCCTCTCGAACGAGATGCGGGTGAAGCTCGAGACCGTGCGCCCCGGGACCCTGGGACAGGCGGCGCGGATCGAGGGCGTGACGCCGGCCGCCCTCACCCTGCTGGCCGCCCACGCGCGGCGCGGCGCGCGCGCGGCGTCGTCCCCCGCGGACCGGCTCCCGGCATGAGCGATCCGGATCGCGCCCGCATCCTGGCGGCGGCCGGTGTTTCACGTGAAACAGCGGAGCGGCTCGACCTCTACGTGGCGCAGCTGCGGCGCTGGCAGCCGATCAAGAACCTCGTCGGCCCAGCGACGCTGACGGAGGTCTGGAGTCGCCACATCGACGACGCGCTGCAGCTCCTCGACCTCGCGCCGGAGGCCCGCACGTGGCTCGATCTCGGTTCCGGCGCGGGGATACCGGGCCTGATCCTGGCCATCGCCGGACGGGAGCGCGGCGTTCGGGTCGACCTCGTCGAGAGCAACGCGCGCAAATGCGCGTTCCTCACCGAGACCGCCCGGCTCACCGGGGCGCCGGCGCGGGTGCGCAACGCCCGGATCGAGGCGGTGATCGGCGAGTACGTCGGGACCGACGTGGTCTGCGCCCGCGCCCTCGCCCCGATGGCGCAGCTCCTCGCCTGGACGGAGCCTCTGTTGAAAACGGGCACCACCGGCCTGTTTCCGAAGGGGCGGGACGTACAAGCCGAATTGACCCAGGCCGGCGCGCAGTGGAGAGTCGTTAACGACCTCGTGCCGAGCCGGACCGATTCCGAAGCCCGGATCGTGCGCGTCACTGCCCTCGCCGCCCCGAGCCACCGATGAGCGAAGCGATCCTCGGCGACCCCGCCGACAGGTCCATGGATTCATCCATGCGACGCCCTCTGCGCGTTCTGGCGCTCGCCAACCAGAAGGGCGGCGTCGGCAAGACCACGACCGCGATCAACCTCGGCACCGCCCTGGCGGCGATCGGCGAGGACGTGCTGGTCGTCGATCTCGACCCGCAGGGCAACGCCTCCACGGGTCTCGGGATCGACCGCGCCAAGCGCCGGGTCTCGACCTACGAGGTCATGGCCGGCGAGGCCTCGCTGGCGCAGGCGGTGGTCCCCACCGCCGTGCCGCGGCTGTCGCTGGCGCCCTCGACCATGGACCTCCTCGGCCTGGAACTTGAGCTGGCCACCCTCCCCGATCGGGCGCACCGGCTGCGCGGCGTGCTGAAGAGCCTGACCCAGGCGCCGAGCCTCAGCCGGATCAGCTACGTGCTGATCGACTGCCCGCCCTCGCTCAACCTGCTGACCATCAACGCGCTGGCGGCCGCCGACGCGGTGCTGGTGCCGCTGCAGTGCGAGTTCTTCGCCCTGGAGGGCCTCAGCCAGCTGCTGCGCACCGTCGAGCAGGTCCGCGGCGCCCTGAACCCGAAGCTGACGATCCAGGGCATCGTGCTGACGATGTTCGACCCGCGCAACAACCTCTCCGCCCAGGTCGTGGCGGACGTGCGCGGCTTCATGGGCGACAAGGTCTACGAGACCGTGATCCCCCGCAACGTCCGGATCTCCGAGGCGCCCTCGCACGGGAAGCCGGCGCTGCTGTACGACCTGAAATGCGCCGGCAGTCAGGCCTACCTGCGCCTCGCCTCGGAGGTGATCCAGCGCGAGGGCCGGGTTCCGGCCGCGGCCTGACGGGTTTGAGTCCCCCTCCCGGTTCGAGGGGCGAGTGTGGAGCGTGACACGGGTGGCGATCATGGCGGAGGAGGGGGCGAAGCCTCGACTGGGGCGCGGGCTCGCGGCGCTGATCGGTGACTTCAACGAGGCCGGCAAGGCCTCGGCCAAGGCCGAGGAGCAGCGCCGGGTCCCGATCGAGTTCCTGCGCGCCAACCCGCGCAACCCGCGCCGGAGCTTCGCCGAGACGGAGCTGTCCGAGCTGGCGGCCTCGATCGGCCAGCGGGGCATCATCCAGCCGATCGTGGTCCGCCCGATCGGCGACGTGCCCGGGACCTTCGAGATCGTGGCCGGCGAGCGGCGCTGGCGGGCCGCCCAGCGCGCCGGCCTCGACGAGGTGCCTGTGGTGGTGGTCGAGATCGACGATCGCGGCTCCCTGGAATTCGCCATCCTGGAGAACGTCCAGCGCACCGACCTCAACGCGATCGAGGAGGCGTCCGGCTACGAGCGCCTGATGAAGGATTTCTCGTACACCCAGAAGGAGCTGGCCGAGATCCTCGGCAAGAGCCGCAGCCATCTCGCCAACACGCTCCGGCTGCTCAACCTGCCGCTGTCCGTGCAGGAGCGGGTCACCGCGGGCGAGCTGACCGCCGGCCACGCGCGCGCGCTGCTGGCCGTGCGCGATCCGGAGGCGACGGCGCGGCGCGTCGTGGCCGAGAGCCTGTCGGTCCGGGACGTGGAGGCGATCGCCTCCGCGGAGGCCGCCCCGGCCGAGACGCCCCGCCCCGGGCGCCCGCGCCTCTCGGCCGAGCGTCCCGCGACGGTGCGCGACCTGGAACTGCGGATCCACCGGGCCCTCGGCGTCCCGGTCTCCTACAAGCCCAAGGACGCCGATTCGGGCGAGATCCGCATCCGCTACGAGACCCAGGACGAGCTGCAGGCCCTCCTCAACCGGTTCAAGGTCTCGGACGCCTGAGGAACCGTCCCGGCCAGCCCGGGGGCCCGGGCTCAGCGAGCCCGGCGCGGGGTCGGCGCGGGCCCGGCACGAGGGTGGTCAGCAGGCCGCGGCGCGCGGTGGTAGAGGGCGCGGTGTCTCGCTCAGGTCAGGCGGTCCGGGCCGGGCGATGGAGCATCGACATCGCGCGTCGGTGTCCGCGTCGGGTCGTGTCGCAGCCGTCTCGCATGCGGGCCTCTCCGGCCGGGACCGTCGCGCGGTACCCCCCTCTCCGGTGCGGGATAGGCAATCCGCGCCACCGACGGCGCGGCCTCAGCGCCGCCGCCGCGCACCCGCCTCCGCGACCCGCAGGAGGGCCGCCGAGGCCAGCGCGTGGGCCAGGTCGGGCTCGGCCCGCCGGCAGGCGAGGACGGCCTCCTGCAGGGCCGCCACGGCCTGCCGGAGGGTCCCGGGCGGCCACGCACCGAGCTGGCCCTCGATGCTGGCCCTGCGCTTGAAATGCAGGCCCCGCCACGTCGCCACCATCGTGGCGGGCGTCTTGTCGGGATTGTCGAGGCGGGTGGTGAGCAGCGTCAGGGCGTGCCGCAGCGCCGAGCCCAGCACCACGCCCGGGTCGAGGCCCTCGTGCCGGAAGCGGCGGTAGTCGCGCTCCACCGCGTCGCGGCGGCCGTCGAAGGCGGCGTCGATCAGGGTGTTGAGCACGCTCGCCGCGACGTCGCTGGTCACGGCCTCCACGTGCTCGAGGGTCACGGTCCAGTCCCCCTCCCCCGCGGCGTAGAGGGCGAGCTTCTCGATCTCCATCAGGCTCGCCCGGCGGTCGCCGCCGAGGCTGCGGGCCAGGACCTCCCGGGCGGCGCGGTCGATGCGCAGGCCGCGCTCCTGGAGGGTGCGCTCGATCAGGTCCGAGAGGGTCCGCTCGTCGTCGGCGTAGCAGGGGATCGCGAGCGCCTTCGGCGAGCGCTCGCAGAGGGTGCGGAGCGGGTTGTTCTTGGCGAGGTCGCCGGCCTCCACCACGATGCGGGCGTCGGCGACCGCCGCGCCCAGCACAGCCTCGACGGCCGGCGCGTAGTTGCGGGTGCCGGGCCGGACCCAGATCGACCGCCGGCCGCCGAACAGCCCCAGGGTCCCGGCCTCGTCGCACAGCCGGCCCGGATCGGAGGCGAGGGCGTCGCCGTCGATCCGCACCAGCGCGAAGGGGTCGGCCGGGTCGTCGACGAAATCCTCGGCGAGCTTCCGGGCCCGCTCGGTCACCAGGCCGGTATCCGGCCCGAAGACCAGGATGACGGGGATGCGCGGATCGGGCCCGCGCCGGATCAGCCCCTCGATCTCGCCGGCCTTGACCGCCGTCACGTCGGATTACGGCTTCGTCGAGAGGACGGCGGCGAGGCGGCTCTTGATCTGGTCGGACAGCACGCTGGCCAGACGGATCTCAGCGTCCCGCGCCGCCCGCTGGCTGGCGAAGCGCTGCACCGAGCGGTCGTAGGTCGCCGTCGAGGTGGCGACGCCCTCGGTGTAGACCTTGGTGCCGCCCATATCCTCCAGGCTGTACTTGATGTTGGCCACCAGGGTGCCGGCCTCGGCGCGGCCGGTGGTGGAGGAGACGATCGGGGTCTGCACGATCTCGGAGCCCGAGAGCTTCAGCCGGTAGCGCTTGGTCGCCGGGTGGCCGGACCCGTCGAGGTCGAAGACCAGCTCGCTGCGCAGGTAGTGGCCGAGGCGCTCCTGGCCCTGGGCCATCGCGACGTCGTCGACCTGGACCGAGGCGAGCAGGGCCTGGACGGATTCCCCCGAGGCGGTCGGCCCGTAGAGCGGCCGGAAGCAGGCCGAGAGGCTCAGCGCCAGGCCGGTCGCGCAGGCGAGGCGGGCGATCCGCCCCGCGATGGAAACTCCCGAACCCACCATCCGCCGTCGTTCCGCCCCTGCCTGTCGGATCGTTCTAGCGCGGACACGGCGTTCCGCGCCACGACGCTACGGGGCAAACGTTACGATTCCTCTGCGGCAAGAGCGTGGTCGCCCGGTTTCCGAATGTGAGGCTGCGGCCGTCCGGAGAGCCCGGGATCGACCGGGCCGCCTAGGCAATCGCCGCGAGGTAGGCCGAGACCGTCACGACGGCCAGCACGGTCGAGACCAGCACCACGGTGGCGGTCAGGTCAGCCTCGCGCCGGTAGAACTCCGCCAGCATGAACGGCCCGGTGCCGGTGGGGAGGGCAGCCATGAGCACCGCGGTGTGCAGCAGGAGCGGGGGCAGGTCGAACAGGTAGCGGCCGAGGCCGTAGGCCAGGAGCGGGTGGAGCACCAGCTTCAGGCCGACGAGCAGCGCGGCGGTGCGCCCCTGCCCGCCCCCGGTCTGGCGGGGCTGGGCCAGGAACAGGCCGAGCGCCACCAGGGCGCAGGGCGCCGCCGCGCCGCCGAGGAGCTTCAGGAACGTGGCCACCGCGTCCGGCACGGCGAGGCCGGCGCTCGGCACCAGCGCGCCCAGCGCCGGTGCCACCAGCAGCGGGTTGCGCACCAGCGAGCGGCCGACCGTCCACCACACGGGCCGGCGCGCCCCGCCGCCCCTCCCCGACGCGGCCGCCTCGCGCCGCAGCCCGGTCTCGATGAGCACGATCGCCACCGCGAAGACGCCGCAGACCGTGAGGATCGCCGCCACCGTGGTGGGCGCGAGCGCCTCCGGCCCGAAGGCGACGAGCGCCAGCGGGAAGCCCATGAAGCCGGTATTGGCGTAGCCGGCGTTGAGCCCGTCGACCGCGGCGTCCGCCAGCGGCCGCCCCGCCCCGCCGCGGATCAGCACGGCGAGGGCGAAGATCGCGAGGCTGCTGAGTCCGAAGGCGCCGATGAAGCCGGGCTTCCAGATGGTGCTCCAGTGGGCGTGCGCGGTCACGTCGAACAGCAGCGCCGGCAGGGCCAGGAAGACCACGAACCGGTTGAGTTCGGTGGTGGCGGCGGCCCCGAGCACGCCGACGCGCCGGGCCAGCCAGCCGGCGAAGATCAGCGCGAAGATCGGCAGCACGACCAGCAGGGTCGAGAGCATGGCGGGTCCGGGTCGGAGGACGATGCTCCGGCCTTAGGACGGTTTCCGATCCCGGCTCCAGTGCCGGGGACGGGGACCTGCCATGCCGCGGCCCCCGCTCCCGGACATTACCAGCGGTAGATCAGGCTGCCGATGACCGTCGCGGGCGCGCCGCGGTAGCAGAACCCGGCCTGGCAGGTCGTGTAGCTGCGGTCGAAGATGTTGGACGCGTTGATCTGCGCGCGGAAGCCCCTGTACTTCGGGTCGAGGGCCGCGAAATCGTAGGCGACCAGCGCGTCGAACAGGGTCACGGTCGGGTTGCGGACGGTGTTCTCGTCGTCGGCGAAGCTCGTCCCGGCGTAGCGGACGCCGCCGCCCAGTTGCAGGCCGGCCAGCGGCGAGCCGGGCGCGAATTGATAGGTCCCGAAGGCGGTGAAGCTGTCGCCCGGGATCCCCGAGAGGGCGTTGCCGTCGATCGGCCGCCCGGTGACCAGGGAGGTCTGGCGCAGATAGCGAAGGTTGAGGTGGGCGTAGGACAGCGTCAGGTTGGTTCCCGGCGCGAAGTTCGCCGTCAGCTCGGCCTCGAACCCTTTCGATTCGACCGACCCGGTCGCGACCTGATTGGCGATGTTGTTCGGATCCTGCCGCAGGAGCGACGATTGCACGATGTCGAACCCTGAGAACGACGTCGTGATGTTGGTGTTCGGGATGGCCGCCTTCACGCCGGCCTCGATCTGGTCGCCGGTCGCGGCCTTGAACGGGTTCCCGTTCACGTCGACGCCGACCTGCGGCGTGAAGGTCGTGGCGTAGCTGGCGTAGGGCACCAGGAAGTCGGTGAGCAGGTAATTCAGGCCGATGCGGCCCGAGAAGGCCCGATCGGTCTGGTCGGCGACCGTGCCGGCCGTCCGGTCGCTCGTGTTCTGGAAGACCCAGTCGTGCCGGCCGGTGAGGGTCAGCACGAAGCGCCCGAGCTTGGCCTGATCCTGCAAGTAGGCGCCGATCTGATCCTGCGCTTGGCTCTGGAAGTTCGTGTAGCGCGGCCGGGCGATGACCTGCTGCCCGTAGTTCAAGGTCAGGAGGTTGAGGTCCGGCGCGGCCCCGAAACCGAAGGCGCGCGTGTAGTCGTAATGGGCGTAATCGACCCCGCCGATCAGGGTGTGCTGGATCGGACCGGTGGTGAAGCGGCCCTCGAGCTGGTTGTCGAGGGAGATCTGGCTCAGCGTGTCCAGGTAGGCGCCGGCCGTCCGCGCGCCCAGGGTCCGGGCCGGGTTCAGCCCCGTGATCGACGTGTAATCGTAATCCGCGCGGACGTCGTAGTAGCGAAAGTTCTGACGGAAGATCAGGTCCGGCGAGAACCTGTGCTCGAAGGCGTAGCCGACGCGATACTGCTGCTGCTTGTACTGGTTGAGCGCCGGATCGCCGGAGTAGAAATTGGTCACCCGGAAGCCCGGATCGTTGTAGAAGAAGGACGTTCCCGGCAGGCGCGACTCGAAATACTCGCTGAGGAAGGTGAAGCTGGTGTCAGAATCCGGGCGCCACGTGAAGGACGGGGCGATGAAGGTGCGGTCGTCGTCTCCGCCGGGCAGGTAGGTGTTGGACTGGCGCTTCACGCCGGTCACGCGGTAGGCCATCGTCCCGTCGGTGCCCGCCACCGGGCCGCCGATGTCGAAATTGCCCTGGAAGCGATCGTAGTTGCCGGCCTGAAACTGCACCTCTCCAAAGGGTACGAAGACCGGGCGCTTCGAGGTCGAGTCGACGATGCCGCCGGGCGAGCCGAGACCGTAGAGGCCCGAGGCCGGCCCCCTCAGGATGGTGACCGCGTCCAGCCCGTAGGGCTCGCTGCGCGGGATCGTCAGGCCGACGGCATTGAGGCGCAGACCGTCGCGGAAGATGCCGTTGTAGGTCGCGCTGAAGCCGCGGATGTAGAAGGCATCGTAGCGGGGATCGAAGCCGAACACGCTGCTCGACACGCCCGGCGTGTAGGCGATCGCCTGGGCCAGATCCTGCACGTTGCGGTCGTTGAGCTGCTCGCGGGTGACCACGGAGACCGATTGCGGGGTCTCGAGCAGGGGCGTGTTGGTCTTGGTCGCCGCGGGACTCACGCGCGCCACGTATCCGGTGACGCCGGAGGGGCCGCCGCCACCGCCGCTGGTGGCCGCGCCGCCGCCGTCGCCGCGGCTGACATTGTCGCCGCCGCCGCCGACGCCCGTCGGGGCCGCGGCGGCCGGGCGGGCGGCCTCCACGGAGATCTCGTCGAGCTGGACGGCGGCGCCCTGCGCGGCGGCCGCCGGGACCAGGGCGACGGTGGTCAGCGCGGTGGTGGCGAGGAGCAGACCGGACGGAGCGGAACGAAACGACATCGGGGACCCACGAACGCGCCTCTACACGGCGCCCGGGGCTCCCGTACCATCGATCACGGCCGCTCGATCAAGCCGAAAACGTGTTGCAAATCACACACTTGGAAGCGTTCAAATCTACAATCGTTCGCGCCTAGAACTCGAGCGGGGGCTCCCGCAGGGCGGTCGCCTCCCGGGTGCAGGCGGCCTGATCGGGAACCGTCCCGGGGCTGGCGAGGGCGCCGCGAAGCTCGGCGCGGGCCTTGTCGAGATCGGCGCGGAAGGCCGCGTCGCCCATCAGGGCGGCGAAGACCGCGGTGCCGGTCAGGCGTCCCGCGGCCACGTCGCTGAGCCAGTGCACGCCGCAGACGATCCGGCTCTCGCCGTAGGCCCGGCCGCGGGCCAGGATCGGGGTCGCCTTCTCGGGCACCAGAGACGCGAGGATCAGCGCGTAGGCCCAGCCCTGCGTGGCGTGGCCCGACGGGTAGCTGAAGCTGTCGGCCAGGGCCTGGCTGCGCTGCACGCAGATCGGCGCCTCGTTGCCGACGAACGGGCGGAGGCGCCGGTAATGGACCTTGGGTCCCCGCGTCGCCCGGGCGAGATCCAGGCGGGCGCGCTCCAGGAGGTTGATCACCGCCGGCACCCGCGCCTGATCGATCCGGGTGCCGAGCACGCAGGCGAAGTTCTCCAGGACGGCGGCGGCGCCCTCGGACACGTCGTTGGCGGCCAGCTCCCAGCGCGGCGACCCCTTGAGGGCGCGGGTGCTGTTGAAGGCCGCCCGGTCGGCCTTGTCGAGGGGCGCGTCGTGGGCCGGCGGGGAGGGCAGGAACTGGACGGCGTCCGGCACCGCCGCGTCGGCCAAGTAGGGCTTCACGGCCGGCTTGCCGGGCTTCAGCGTGTCGGCACCGAGGGACGGGGCCGCGGGCGTTGCCGGGGGGGCCGAGGGGGCAGGGCGGGGGGAATCGTCGGCGCGAGCCGCGACGGTCAGGAGGAGGACGAGGGCGGCCGGGGCGAGGAGGGGCAGGGACGGCGTGCGCAGCATCGGATCCGGGACTCTCTCGGATGGAATCTGCGGGGCGCGCCCGCTGCCGGAGGAACGGCTCAGCCGGCCCGTTCAGTCCCTGCACAGGCACACACGCCTGTCCAGGGCGGGGCGGCGGCGATCCGGGCCGCTTGTCACACGCGCCGGCCCGCGCGCCGCGCTCACGCCGCCCGGATCGCGGCGGCCACGGCGTCCGGATGCTCCTCGTGCGGGCTCAGGGCGCCGGGGATCGCGGCGGCGGTCACGCGGCCGCCGGCGACGAGGGCGTCCATCTCGGCGCCCGAGCGCCGCGGGGCGCCCGCGGGGCGCAGCACCAGGGTCGGCGGCAGGCCGTCGCCGAACAGGGCCAGGAAGGCGTCGCGGCTGCCCACCGGGTCGAGGCCGCCGGTGACGAAGGCGGCGGTGCCGAAGCGGCCGTTGCGCTGGCGGGTGATGGCGTGCTTGTCGCGGATCACCGCCGGGGTGACCCGGGCCGCGTCGGCGTAGACGTGGGCGCGCATCATCCGGCCGATGATCGGCGGGCTGATGTTGATCCGGTAGAGCGCCTCGCCGAGGATCGGGGCCTCCACGGCCCGTCGGATGCGCGGGAACCAGTGCGCCCGCCCCGGCATCGCGGTGGGCAGCGGTCCCCGCCAGGTCGGGGCCACCAGGACCAGCCGCCCGAAGGCCCGCGGGTGGCGCCGCGCCGCCGCCACGAGGTAGCCGGCGGCGTGGCCGGCCGCGACGCCGAGGGCGTAGGGGCCGGGCGCGGCCGCCAGCAGGGCGTCCAGGAAGGCGTGGAAGGTCGCCGGGGCGAGGGGCACCCGCGCCCGCGGCCGGGCGCCGAAGCCCGGCCAGTCGGGGACGAGGCAGCGGTACTCCGTCCCGAGGCGGCCGGCGAGGCCGCGCATCTCGGCCCGCGCCGAGATGGTCGACAGGGCCGGGAGCAGGAGCGCGTCCGGCCCCGCCCCGATCCGGTCGCAGGGGGTCGGCACCGTCCGGCCCGCCACCGTCAGGGTCAGCTCGGACGTCTCCATCGCGCTCCCGCCAGGTCCCGGATGAATCAGGTGCGCAGCAGCTCGTTGATGGCGGTCTTGGACCGCGTGCCGGCATCGACGCGCTTGACGATCACCGCGCAGTAGAGGCCCGGGCCCGGCGTGCCGTCCGGCAGCGCCTTGCCGGGCATCGTGCCCGAGACGACCACCGAGTAGGGCGGCACCCGGCCGTACATGACCTCGCCGGTGGTCCGGTCGACGATCTTGGTGGAGGCGCCGATATAGACGCCCATGGACAGGACGCTGCCCTGGCCGACGATGACGCCCTCCGCCACCTCGGCGCGGGCGCCGATGAAGCAGTCGTCCTCGATGATCACCGGGTTGGCCTGGAGCGGCTCCAGGACGCCGGCGATGCCGGCGCCACCCGAGATGTGGCAGTTCTTCCCGACCTGCGCGCAGGAGCCGATCGTCACCCAGGTGTCGACCATCGTGCCCTCGCCGACATGGGCGCCGAGATTGACGAAGCTCGGCATCAGCACGGCGCCGGGGGCGATGTAGGAGCCCCGGCGGACGAAGCAGCCCGGCACGGCGCGCAGGCCCGCGGCGCGGAACTCGGCCTCGCCCCAGCCGGCGAATTTCGACGCGACCTTGTCCCACCAGGGCGCGCCGCCGGGGCCGCCCTCGATCGTCGCCATGTCGTTGAGGCGGAAGGAGAGCAGCACCGCCTTCTTCAGCCACTGGTTCACCACCCAGTCGTGGTTGCCCGACTTCTCGGCGACGCGGGCCTTACCCGAATCGAGCAGCTCCAGGGCCGCCTCGACCGCCTCGCGCACCGCGCCCTTGGTGGCGGTCGACACGTTGGCGCGGTCGTCCCAGGCGGCTTCGATGGTCTGGGCGAGATCGGAATGGGCGAGATCGGAATGGGGCTTGCCGGCCTGGGACATGGGACGGGTCAGAACTCTTGCGGCGGGAGCCCGTGCTTACAAGCGGCCACCGGAGCTGTCACCTGAGGAGATGCCGTCGATGACCTCGAGCAGTTCGCGCACCTGATCGAGATCGGTCACCAGGCCGGCGAGGTCGTCCGCCAGGGTGTCGTGGACGGCCCGCGCGGCGGCGGGGAACTCCTCCAGCACGCGGCGCATCAGCATCGGAGTGATCCGCATCACCGCGGCGCTCCCCTCGGCCCGGGCCTCGGTCGGGCGCGTCCCGCGCACGAACAGGGCGAGCTGGCCGATCAGGGCCGAGCGCCCGGCCCGCACCGGCTCGGCCGTCGGAACCCGGGGCTCCAGGCGGATCGTGCCCGCCATCACCACGAAGCCGCCATCGGCCGGATCGCCGCGGGCGAAGAGCAGGTCGCCGTCCGCGAGGTCGCGCCGCTCGGCCGCGAAGGTCAGCAGGCGCAGGGCGTCCCGGTCGAGGAAGCCGAACAGCGGCGCGGCCGCGAGGATCGCGATATCGTCGTCGAGCCCCAAGAACGCCTCACCACCCTGCGCATACGCGAACCCGCCGGATCGCCTACACGTAAAGCTTCAATTCGTCAGGGCAGCAACTTGTATCCGCCGCCCTCGGTCACGAGGATCGCGGCGGTGGCGGGGTTCGGCTCGATCTTCTGGCGCAGCCGGTAGATATGCGTCTCCAGCGTGTGCGTGGTCACCTGGGCGTTGTAGCCCCAGACCTCGGCCAGCAGGGTGTCGCGGTTCACCACGGCCCGGCCCGCCCGGTAGAGGAAGCGCAGGATCGCGGTCTCCTTCTCGGTGAGCTTCAGCTTGGAGCCGCGCTCGCCGACGAGGAGCTTGGCGCCCGGGCGGAACGTGTACGGGCCGATCTGGAAGACCGCGTCCTCGGAGGCCTCGTGGCTGCGCAGGTGGGCGCGGATCCGGGCCAGCAGGATGCCGAACTTGAACGGCTTGGTGACGTAGTCGTTGGCGCCGGCCTCCAGCCCCTCGACGTGGTCCGCCTCGGAATCCTGGGCGGTCAGCATGATCACCGGGCCGCGGAAGCCGGCGGCGCGCATCCGGCGCACAGCCTCGCGCCCGTCGAGGTCGGGCAGGCCGACATCCATGACGGCGAGGTCGATCCGCTCCGCGGCGACCCGCCGGATCGCGTCGGTGGCGTTGGCCTCGGTGAAGACCGTGAACTCGTCGCAGAGATCGAGCTGCTCGGTCAGGGTATCGCGCAGGACCGCGTCGTCGTCGCAGATCAGCAGGCGGTAGACATTCGGCATCGTCCGGGCCCCAATGCGTGCTGCGGGAGGGGCGAGGGCCGCCTGCCGGGTGCAGCATGCGATGATGTCAGATCTCGGCAGGATCGCGGGACGACCCTACCCAGGCTTGTGTTTCCGCATCCTTTCGCCGCCGTGACAAGCGCCCCGGCGAACGGGCTGCGGGATCGGGGGCGCGCCGCTCCGGGATCACGGCGGCGGTCCCCGCGGCGCGGCGGGGGGCTGGCGCGCTCCCGAATCCCGGCTCGGCGGCCCGGGTTCAACCGAGAGATAGAGCATCCTTTGTGGCCGGAAGTTGCCTTGTGCGCAATTTTTCACCGGTTCGAAGTACCGATCCCGGGCATAAGGCCCCGGGACCGGGCGGATTCGGGAGGACGGAGATGCGGCGGCCGAGCAGGGGACCCATCCGCCTGACCCTGGGGGAGATCCGCGTCCGCGCCCTCGTCGGGGACCGGCGGCGTGGGCAGCTCCTCGTCGGCCCGGCGGTGATTCCCTGCGCCCTCGGGGCGGGCGGGATCGTCGGCGACAAGCGCGAGGGCGACGGCGGCTCGCCGCGCGGGCGCTTCCGCCTGCGCGGCGGCGCGTACCGGCCCGACCACCTCGCGGTCCGGCCGCGCACGCTGCTGCCCCTGCGGGCGACCCGCCCCGACGACGGCTGGTGCGACGAGAGCCGGGACCGCCGCTACAACCGGCCGATCCGCCTGCCGGCCCCGGGGGTCAGCACCGAATCGATGTGGCGGGGCGACGGGCTCTACGACGTGGTGATCGACCTCGACTACAACCGCGCCCCGATCCGGAAGGGGCGGGGCTCGGCGATCTTCCTGCACATCGCCCGTGACGGCTACCGCCCCACGGAGGGCTGCGTCGCCCTGGCCCGGGCCGATCTCCTGCGCCTGCTCGGGCGCCTCGGGCCGCGGACGCACCTGCGGATCGGCTGAGGCCCGGGCACAGGTTCAGGCCCGGGCCCAGCGTCATGCCTTCCGGGTCCGGGCCCCGAAGATCGCGGTCCCGACCCGGACATGGGTGGCGCCGAGCTGGATCGCCGCCGGGAAGTCCGCGCTCATGCCCATGGAGAGGATCGGCAGGTTGTGCTCGTGGGCGAGCCGGGCCAGCAGGGCGAAATGGGCCGAGGGCGGGTCGTCCGCGGGCGGGATGCACATCAGGCCCTGGATCGCCAGCCCGTGGGTCTCCTGGCACTCCGAGAGGAGGGTGGCGAGCTGGTCCGGGAGCACGCCGCCCTTCTGCGGCTCCGCGCCGGTGTTGACCTGGATGAGCAGCTTCGGGGTCCGGCCGGACCGCTCGATCTCCTTGGCCAGGGCCGCCGCGAGCGACAGCCGGTCGAGGGAGTGGATCACGTCGAACAGCGCCACCGCCTCCCGGGCCTTGTTGGATTGCAGCGGCCCGACGAGGTGCAGCTCCACGTCCGGGAAGCGGTGGCGGAGGGCCGGCCACTTCGCGGTGGATTCCTGGACGTAGTTCTCGCCGAAGACGCGATGGCCGGCCTTCAGCGCCGGCAGGATGCCCTCGGCCGGGACGGTCTTGGAGACCGCCACGAGTTGCACTTCGGCCGGGTCGCGCTCCGAATCCTCGGCCGCGCGGGCGATGGCGGCGCGCACCTCGGCGAGCCCGGCCGCGACATCGGCCTGACCGACGGGGAGCTTGTCGGTCCTCTGTCCCATCCCGTCGGTCGGAGGGGCATTCGTGCCGGTCGTCGCGTCGTCCATGGCGTGCCTGTCCTGTCGCTGCCGGGCGTCGGTCTGCGTGGTATGAGCCTCGGCGCGCGTCGTCGTCGCGCCTGATCCCCGCCGACCTATGCGTTCGCGCGCCCCGCGCAAGCCCGAATCGCGCGCCGCGTTGACCGGCTGCGGCGCAGATATGCTATCGCGGCGCGACCGTGCCGTGGTCATCCTTCGGAATGACCGACGAGCCCCTGACGCAGCCGGATCCATGACCGCCAGCACCGCCCCCCAGCCCGTCGAGCGCTACAACGCCAAGGATGCCGAGCCGCGCTGGCAGGAGGCCTGGGCCGAGAAGCGGCTGTTCGAGACCGACAATGCCGACGGCCGCCCGAAATACTACGTGCTCGAGATGTTCCCCTACCCGTCGGGGCGCATCCACATGGGCCACGTCCGCAACTACGCGATGGGCGACGTGGTCGCCCGCTACAAGCGCGCCCGCGGCTTCAACGTGCTGCACCCGATGGGCTGGGACGCCTTCGGCCTGCCGGCCGAGAACGCCGCCATGGAGCGCAAGGTCAACCCGCGGGACTGGACCTACGCCAACATCGCGTCGATGCGCGACCAGCTGAAGGCCATGGGCCTGTCGCTCGACTGGAGCCGGGAGATCGCGACCTGCGATCCCGACTACTACAAGCACCAGCAGCGCATGTTCCTGGACTTCCTGGCCAAGGGCCTCGTCACCCGCCGCACCGCGAAGGTGAACTGGGACCCGGTGGACCACACGGTGCTGGCCAACGAGCAGGTGATCGACGGCCGCGGCTGGCGCTCCGGCGCCCTGGTGGAGCAGCGCGAGCTGACCCAGTGGTTCTTCAAGATCACCGACTTCGCCGAGGACCTGCTGACCGCCCTGGACGGGCTGGACCGCTGGCCCGAGAAGGTCCGGCTGATGCAGAAGAACTGGATCGGCCGCTCGGAGGGCCTGGAGGTTCAGTTCGCCCTGGCCCGGCCGGCGGCCGGCGCGGCCGATCCGGTGACCGTTTACACGACCCGGCCCGACACGCTGTTCGGCGCCAAGTTCCTGGCGATCGCCGCCGACCATCCCCTGGCCGCCGCGCTGGCCGAGGGACGGCCGGAGCTGCAGACCTTCATCGAGGAGTGCCGTCGCACCGGCACTGCCCAGGCCGCGATCGACACCGCCGAGAAGCACGGCTTCGACACCGGCCTGACCGTCCGCCATCCCCTGGACCCGTCCTGGGAGCTGCCGGTCTACGTGGCGAACTTCGTGCTCATGGAGTACGGCACCGGCGCGGTGTTCGGCTGCCCGGCGCACGACCAGCGCGACCTCGATTTCGCCAACAAGTACGGGCTCGGCAACACGCCCGTGGTCTGCCCGGAGGGGCAGGATCCGGCGAGCTTCGTGATCACCGACACCGCCTATGTCGAGGACGGGCGGATGATCAACTCGCGCTTCCTCGACGGGATGAGCACGGACGAAGCCTTCGAGGCCGTGGCCCGGCGCCTCGAAGGGGAGGGGGTCGCCCGGCGCAAGGTCCAGTTCCGCCTGCGCGACTGGGGCGTCTCCCGGCAGCGCTACTGGGGCTGCCCGATCCCGATCATCCACTGCGACAGCTGCGGCCCGGTCCCGGTGCCGGTGGCCGACCTGCCGGTGAAGCTCCCCGAGGAGGTGTCGTTCGATCAGCCCGGCAACCCGCTGGAGCGCGACGCGGCGTGGCGGAACGTGCCCTGCCCGCATTGCGGCGCGCCGGCCCGGCGCGAGACCGACACGATGGACACGTTCGTCGACTCGTCCTGGTACTACGCGCGCTTCACCGCGCCCTGGCTGGCGGACGCGCCCACCGACCGCGCCGTGGTCGACCGCTGGCTGGCGGTGGACCAGTATATCGGCGGCATCGAGCACGCGATCCTGCACCTGCTCTACGCCCGGTTCTTCATGCGGGCGATGCGCGAGACCGGCTGGGCCGGCGTGGCCGAGCCGTTCGCCGGCCTGTTCACGCAGGGCATGGTCGTCCACGAGACCTACAAGGACGCGGCCGGCGCCTGGGTGCCGCCGGCCGAGATCCGCTTCGCCACCGAGGAGGGTGAGCGCCGCGCGTTTCACGTGAAAACTCAGGCGCCGATCGCGATCGGCCCGATCGAGAAGATGTCGAAGTCGAAGAAGAATGTGGTCGACCCCGACGACATCATCGCGAGCTACGGGGCCGACACGGCGCGCTGGTTCATGCTGTCCGACTCGCCGCCCGAGCGCGACGTGATCTGGACCGAGGAGGGCGTGCAGGGCGCTGCCCGGTTCGTCCAGAAGGTCTGGCGGCTGGTGAACGCGGCCGGGCAGGCGGCGGGCGACGGCGCCGCGGACCTGACCCTGCGCAAGGCCGCCCACCGGGCGCTCGCCTCCGTGCAGGACGATATCGAGCGCCTGCGCTTCAACCGCTGCGTCGCCCACATCTACACCCTGGCCAACGCCCTGGAGGACGGCCTGCGCGGGCCGGTCTCGGCCGGTGCCGCCCAGGAGGCGGCCGGCATCCTGGTGCAGCTCATCGCCCCGATGATGCCGCACCTCGCCGAGGAGTGCTGGTCCGTCCTCGGCCGCGGCGGCCTCGTCGCCCAGGCGCCCTGGCCCGAGACCGAGGCGGGGCTCTTGGTCGAGGACGAGATCACCCTGCCGGTTCAGATCAACGGCAAGAAGCGCGCGGACGTGACCGTGCCGCGGGACGCCGACGCCAAGGCCGTGGAGGCCGCGACCCTGGCGCTGGAGGCCGTCCAGAAGGTGCTGGAGGGCAAGGCGCCGCGGAAGGTGATCGTGGTGCCGGGGCGGATCGTGAACCTCGTGGTGTGATCCGGCGTCCGGTTGATGGCATCGATCTGACCGTCTTTGCGAGCGGAGCGAAGCAACCCAGCGGCACGACGCCCACCGAGGTCGCGCTACCCTGGGTCACTTCGCTTCGCTCGTGATGACGGAGCGCGTGACGCCGGCCGAGAGACTCCTCGGGACATGGAGAGAACCCCGGATCGTGAGGTTCCGCTCGATCCTCTGTCCGTCCGTAGATCCGATCGTGAGGTGCCTGCCCCAGCAGGCCTCGAATGAGGGATCCAGTCGGCCGCACAAGCCCTGAAAGGGCTCCTTCGAGGCTCCTTCGAGGCTCCTTCGAGGCGCCTTCCGCTCGCACCTCAGGACGAGGTGTGCGGGTTCGATGGCCGCCGATAACTCATGGCGCCGCCAGCTCCGGATCCTGTCCGCTGGCCTCCAGGCCGCGCCGCACCAGCCCGTCCCGCTTCGCCCGCGCGACGAAATCCGCGAGATACGCGGCGCCCGCCGGGTGCCCGACCGGCGTTCCCATCGCCTGCGGGATCTCCATGAAGTGGCCCGGGAGCAGCCGCACCTCCGGGTGCGCCGCCGCGTAGGCGGCGAGGGGCTGGTGCACGCCGGCCGCGACGTCGAGCCCGTCCCGGGCGAAGGCCGTGATCGCCTCGGCCGAGGTCGGGGCCCGCACCAGGGTCGCGTGCTGGAGGGCGCGGGTCAGATACAGGTCGTAGGCGCTCCCGCGCCCGACCGAGACGCGCACGCCGTCGCGGTCCACCGCCTCCGGGGACCGGATCGGCGAGGCGGCCGGCACGAGGTAGCTGCCGGCGATCAGCACGTAGGGCTCCGTGAAGGCGATCCCCTCCGCCCGCTTCGGGTCGATCGCCAGGAAGCAGATGTCCCAGGTCCCGGAGCCCGCCGAGCCCGAGACCGCGCCGGCCCCCGGGAAGGTCACGAACGCCACCGGCACGCCGAGCCGGGCCGCCAGCGCCCGCGCGAGGTCGACCGACACCCCCGCGGGGCCGTCGGCGCCGGCCTGGGCCAGGACCGGATTGCCGAGGTTGATCGCCGCCCGCAGCGTGCCGGTGGGGGCGAGGTCGTGCAGGACCGTCGGATCGGGCGCCATCGGTTTCGTCTCCGCGTGGACGGCGGCGGGGAGGAGCAGGAGGAGGAGGGCCGCGCGGATCCGCATGACGGTCGCTCCCTCTCAGGCGCGCCGCGCCGGACCGGTCGACGCGGCGCCGCCGTCCCGGGCGGGACGGCGGCGCCGGCGGGCCAACATGTTGAGGCCCTCGACGCCGGCCGAGAAGGCCATCGCGGTGTAGATGTAGCCCTTCGGCACGTGCGCGCCGAACCCCTCGGCGATCAGCGTCATGCCGATCATGATCAGGAAGCCGAGGGCCAGCATCACCACGGTGGGGTTCCGGGCGATGAAGGCCGAGAGCGGCTCGGCGGCGACCAGCATCACCACCACGGCGACCACCACCGCCACCATCATCACCGGCACGTGCGCGGTCATGCCGACCGCCGTGATGATCGAGTCGATGGAGAAGACGAGGTCGAGGAGCAGGATCTGGCCGATCGCCGCGCCGAAGCCGATCGTACCCCCGGTCACGCCCGGGGTCTCGGGCTCCGGATCCACCGTGTGGTGAATCTCCTTGGTCGCCTTCCAGAGCAGGAACAGGCCGCCGCCGATCAGGATCATGTCGCGCCAGGAGAAGTCCTGGCCCAGCACCGAGAAGACCGGCTCGGTCAGGTGCACGATGAACGCCACCGTGCCGAGCAGCCCCAGCCGCAGGATCAGCGCCAGCCCGATCCCGATGCGCCGCGCCCGCGTCTGATGCTCGGGCGGCAGCTTGTTGGTCAGGATCGAGATGAAGATCAGGTTGTCGATGCCGAGCACCACCTCCATCACCACGAGCGTGGCGAGGGCAGCCCAGACGGCGGGCTGACTGGCGAGCTGGAGCAGATCGGTCACGGGCGCGGTGCCTCGCTGGTCGGGAACAGGCGGCTCCCGAGGGCCGTCAGGTCGAAGGGGGCCGGTCCGCGCACCGGTTCGGGCGCCAGGACCTGCAGGATCTTCGGGAAGACCTTGAAATGGGCGGGGGTGCGCGTGGTCAGCTCGCCGTCGGTGTTCACCGGCCGGGGCCTGCGGGTCGAGAGCCGGATCTCCTGGGTGTGGAACGCCCGCACGTCGGCGGCGCGCCCGTGCGTGCCCCGCCGCAGGGCGGGCAGCAGCGCGAGGAGCCGCCACCAGTGCTTGATCTCCAGGCTGTAGAAATCGAGCTTGCCGTCGTCGACCGCGGCACTCTCCTCCACGGTCATGCCGCCGCCGTAGTGGCGCCCGTTGCCGACCGAAACCTGGATCGTGGTGACCTTCTCCACCACGCCGTCGTGCTCGATCGTCACCGTGAAGGGCCGGACCCGGCGCAAGACCCGGACGGCCGCCACCGCGTAGCCGAGGACGCCCCAGGTCTTCTTCGATTCGGACGTCAGCTCGCCCGCGAGCTCCGCCGAGAAGCCGATGCTCGCCACGTTGAAGTAGTAGTGGCCGTTGACCCAGCCGAGATCCACCGGCCGCGCCTGCGCGGTCGGGATGAAGCGGGCCGCCGCCAGGGGGTCGAGCGGCAGGTTGAGGGAGCGTGCGAGGTCGTTCGCCGTGCCGAGCGGCAGGATCGCGAAGGGCAGGCCGCTCGCCACCAGCGCGGGCGCGGCGTAGTTCATGGTGCCATCGCCGCCGCCCAGGATCACGAGATCGACCGCGCCGGCCCGGTCGCGGATCACGTCGCGGCAATCGGCTTCCGGCGGCGGCTCCTCCGGCTCGATGCCGCCCGCCCGCAGGATCTCCCGCACCTCGTCGAGATCCAGGGCGCCGTTGCGCGCCTTGGCGTTGCAGAGCAGCAGGGCCCGGCGCGGCTGCGTGCTCATCGCGCGCTCCCGGGAAGCGGGCCGGAGGGCGACTCGGTCTCAGGTCGGGCCAAGGGAGCCTCGGTGCACGGGGGAGCGGGCAGTCTGGAACGCGGTAGGGAACCCGGGACCGGCCAAAGGCCAAGTCTGTCCCCGACTTGGTACCCAAACGCACGAACGCAACCCCATCATCCCCGCAATTCCGGGCTGGTCGCCGTCGCGGAGTTCGGCAGGATGTGGGCGCGCCCGAGCCCTTCGTGGAACCCCCGACCCACGCGGGCGCGTTCTCCATGATGCCCGCCCCGGCCGCCAGGAAGGCACCGATGTCCGCCACACGTCCCGTCCGTCCCCAGGCCCTCGCCCTCGGCATGCTCCTGCCGTTCGCCCTCGCGGGCGGTGCCGCCGCCCAGAGCGCCTGGGTCGACCCGCCGCCCCGGGCCGCCGCGCAGGCGCAGGGTTCCGCGCAGGGTCCGGGGAAGGAATCGGCGCAGGAGGCAGCGAAGGACGCGGCGAAAGCGCCGGTGCGCGCCGCCGAGCCGGTCCGGCAGGCCGCCAGACCTGAGCCGGGCGAGGACGCCCTGCCGAAGGCGGCGGCCACGCGGGCGCCGGGACCGAAGCGGGCAGCCGCCCTGGAGCGTCCGCCGGTCCGGGAACACCTGCACCACCCCGCGCGCCACCCGCACCGGCTCGCCGAGACGCCGGCCGCGACCGCCCCGGCGCCGGGCGCGTCGGCGGAGCGCGTGGCCGCCGCCCGGGCGCTGACGACGAGCTATCTCGCCACCGTCTCGGGTCCGAGCGACACCATGGTCGGGGCCGCGACCCAGTACTACGCGACCCGCGTGCGCTTCTACGGGCGGCCGATCACCACGGCGGCCCTGGTCGCCGAGAAGCGCAGCTTCGTCCAGCGCTGGCCCGAGCGGCGCTACGAGCCGCGGGCGATGCGCGCCGCCTGCGACACCGAGACCTGCACGATCCGCACGATCGTCGATTTCCGCACCGCCAATCCGGGCCGGGGCGCCGTGTCCAGCGGCGAGGCTGAGCTGGTCCTGGAGGTGGGCTTCGCCGGGACGCGGCCCTACATCCTCGGCGAGACCGGTCGCGTCCTGCGGCGGAGCATCCAGGCCGGAACCCTGGCCGCCTCGCCCGGCAAGGCGTAAGAGCCGCGCGTCGCGATCCGCCACCGCGCGGCGGGCACGGGCTCGCCCGGGGTGTGCGGCGGCCCCTACAAGAACGTCTGCAAGGGCGTCTAAATGGGCGCCAGCGACGGAAGCGTGCGGCGGGGCGCGTCGCGGGATCGGTCCCGCGGGTCGGGCGTTCCGTGGGGCGCCCGCGGGCGCCCTTCGTCGGGAGGCGCGATCGAGCCTCCTTCGCGCCGCGCGTCGGTGATGCCGGGATCGGGTGAATGACGTCTTCAACGGTGGTGGAGCAACAGGAGACGGAGCCGGCCCGGCCGGTTCTCGACAGTCCCGGCCGCCTCGCCTTGCGCGAGACGATCCGGGCCGAGATCGCGCGCGCGCGTCCGCGCCCCGTCGCGGTCCGGACCCTGGAGCTCCTGGCCGAGGCCGCCTGCGCCCCGGACGAGTCCGGGACCGGCCTCCGCGTCCTCGACCGCCACGGGGCCGCGCGGCGGCGGGAGGGCACCTCCGAGCCGATGACCCTGGCGGACCTCGTCGCGGAGCTGCGCGCGCGCCATCCCGCCCTGTTCCTGCCGCCGGAGCCCGAGCCCGAAC
This sequence comes from Methylobacterium sp. Leaf361, assembly GCF_001424445.1. Lineage (NCBI taxonomy): Bacteria > Pseudomonadati > Pseudomonadota > Alphaproteobacteria > Hyphomicrobiales > Methylobacteriaceae > Methylobacterium > Methylobacterium sp. Leaf361. The sequence continues at coordinate 78,484 of NZ_LMPY01000078.1, forward strand.
CGGCCCCGGCGACCGCCGAGGAGGCCCGAGACTCGTCCCTGTTGAGCGGCGCCTACGAGATGAAGGCCGCGACCGCCCGCTTCGTCGGGACCCAGTCCGAGCGGGCGCGCTCCCTGGCGGAGCGCTCCTCCGAGCAGGGCCGCGTGCTGGCGCAGACCGCCGCCGGCCGGTTCGCCAGCCTGCGGACGAACCTGCGCGGACGCTTCGCCCGCCCGCCCGTCGACGCGGAGGCCGGGCCGGCCGCGGGCGCGGATCCGGCGGCGGCCTGGAACAGCGGTCCCGGACGGTTCGGCGAGACGCTGCGCGACGGCCTCGGCCACGTGCGCGACCGCCTCAGCCTCGGCGGGGGCGGGATCGATGACGGCGCGCGCCGGCAGCGCCGGCTGCTCCTCGGCGCCGTCGCCGGCACCCTGGTGGCGGTGCTCGCCGCGGGGCTCGTGCTGGACCGCTCCGCGCCGGAAGCCGGGCGCCCCGCCGCCCCGACCGCTTCCCGCACGGATCCCCGCGCGGAAGCCCCGAGCGGCGCCACGCCGAACGCGCGGCCCGCAGGCCCCCCGGCCTCGGCCCCCGACACGGTGACGCCGCCCCCCGAGACAGGCGGCGATCCCGAGCCCGACGCGCCGCTGCCGCCGAACGCCGTGACCGGACAGGCCCAGGTGATCGATACCGCGACCCTCAAGGTCGGCGGCAAGGTCGTGCATCTGTTCGGCGTCGAGTGGGTGCGGGGCGGCCAGGCGGAGGAGCTGGCCCGGTACATCGGCAACCGGTCGGTGACCTGCCAGCCCGCCCCCGGCAGCGCGAACATGAACTGCCTCGTGGACGGTCGCGATCTCTCCGAGGTGGTGCTGTTCAACGGCGGCGGCCGCGCCGCCCCGGAGGCGAGCCCGGAGCTGGTCGCGGCCGAGGACCACGCCCGGAGCGAGCGGCTCGGCGTCTGGAAGCGCTAGCCGGATGCCGGCCGAACCGTTCGGCACGACGGCGGACGGCCGACCGGTCGGCCGCCACACCCTGAGCCGGGGCAGCCTGCGCGTCGCCGTCATCGAGTACGGTGCGGCCGTCACGGCGATCGAGGTGCCCGACCGCGCCGGCCGTCCGGCCAACGTCGTGCTCGGCCTCGACACCCTGGCGGGCTACGAGACCGTGAGCCCGAGCTTCGGCGCGATCGTCGGCCGCTACGCGAACCGCATCGCGGGCGGGCGCTTCAGCCTCGACGGGCACGACTACCGGCTGCCGGTGAACGAGGCCCCCAACACCCTCCACGGCGGCCCGGAGAATTTCGGCCGGCGCCTGTGGCGGGCGGAACTCTCCGACGCGACGCGCCTCGTCCTGAGCCGCCGCTCCCCGGACGGGGAGGAGGGGTTTCCGGGCACTCTCGACGTCCGCGTCACCTACAGCCTGCCCGAGGAGGGCGTGCTGCGCGTGGACTACGCCGCGGTGACCGACCGGCCCACGGTCCTGAACCTCACGAACCACAGCTACTTCAACCTCGCCGGCGAGGGGGCGGGCAGCGTCCTCGGCCACGTCGTGCAGGTCGAGGCGGACGCCTTCGCGCCGACCGACGCGACCCAGATCCCCACCGGCGCGCTGCTGCCGGTCGCCGGGACGCCGTTCGATTTCCGCGCGCCGCGGGCCTTGGAAGCGCGGATCCGCGCCGGGGACCCGCAGCTCACCTTCGCCAAGGGCTACGACCACACCTTCGCGCTGCGCGGGGCCGCCGGGACGCTGCGGCCGGCCGTCACCTGCGTCGATCCCGGCAGCGGGCGGCGGCTCGACGTCTGGACCACGCAGCCGGCGCTGCAGCTCTACAGCGGCAACACCCTCGACGGGCGCCTGATCGGCCCGTCCGGGCGGATCTACCGGTCGGGCGACGGCGTCTGCTTCGAGACGCAGGGCTTTCCGGACGCGCCGAACCAGCCCGGCTTCCCCTCCGCGGTCCTGCGGCCGGGCGAGACCTTCGCGGCCGCCACGGAGTTCCGGTTCTCGGTCGTGTGATGGTCGAGTGACGGCCGCGGCGCGCTCAGGCCGCCGCGCGATCGAGCGCCCGGGGCGCCGGGATCGCGGCGGTCGGCGCGGCGGGATCGGGACGCCGCGCCTCGCCGAGCGCCAGGAGGGCGGCCTTCACGGCGTCGAGCCGCGACGGCTCGCCCTCGGCCATGCCCTCGGCCGCGGCGACCTCCTTCAGGTACTCGTCCCAGGCCCAGCGCCGCAGGATCTCCCGCTTGCAGCTCGGGAGCAGCCGGGGATGATCGCGCAACGCAGCCGGGGTGTCGAACACCGTGGCCGGGTTGACCAGGGCGCGCTCCAGGTCGGGCAGGCGCGCGGCCGCCGGGCCGGGCGGGCTGGCGTGTCCGATTCCGATCGTCCCATCTTGCATGGTTGCCTCCCTGGAGGAGCGCGCTCAGCCGCCGAAGAGGCCGAGGCGCGCCGCCGATTGGACGGCGAAGCTCGCCGCGAAGGACAGCAGGGCCGCGTCCCAGGCGGTCAGGTGTCGGGCGTTGGCCGGCGGTCCGGCCCGCGTGATCGCCCGGCCGAGCCACGCGAAGCCCGACAGGCTCAGCAGGGCCGCCAGCACCCAGGGCAGGGCGGGCGCCGGGCAGGGCGCCGCCAGGGCGAGGCACAGGGCCACGGACAGGAGCCAGCGGCTGAGCACCGTGCCGTCGGTGGTCCGCGCCGGCCCTCCGCGCCGGCCGCGCCGTGTCCGGGGCAGGAGCCCGTGCCCACCCCGCAGGTCGAAGGTTGCCATCACGCGCCTCCCCGGCTCAGTTCCCGGCTCAGTTCAGCAGGGGCTCCGGTCCGGCCGGACCGCGCTCCCAGCGCCGGATGAGCGCCGCGGGGACGGGGGGCTCGGGCGGCGGGGCTGCGGGCGGTGCCGAACCCTCATCGAGCGCCTGGAGCGCCTCCAGGATCGCGCTCAGCGGCACGGGCTCGGCCCGGCAGCCCGGCAGGCAGCGCAGCGTCGGGCAGGACTCGACCGCGCGGGCGTCGGAGGCCCAGGAGGCCAGGATCGCCCGCTTCTCGGCCCGCGACAGGCCGGGATTGCGCAGCACCTCCCGGGGATGCCGGAAGACGTCGCCCGGCGCCACGAAGGCCTCGAACGGCTCGACCGCCTGCGGCCTCAGGCTGGCGGCCGCCACCGGACCGAGGCGCCCGATCTCGGGATGGAACGCGGGATGGACGGAGTTGGTATCGATCGGCTGCATGCGACCCTCCTCATCGTGAGCAAAGGCTGGGGCGGCCGGCACGCCCGATCGGGCCGCGCCGGCCGTCGCGTCATGCGTTCGGGTCCGCGACCGCGCAGGCGGTCACCCCCAGGGTCGGCCCAGGGCCCGGCTCAGTGCTTGGCGGCCGGCGCGCCGGTACCGTTGATGGCGATGCGCCGGCGGCGCTCCGGCGCCTCGGCCGCGCGCGGCAGCGTCACCGTGAGGACGCCGTTGCGGAACGTCGCCTCGGCCTTGTCCTCCTCCACCGGCACGGGCAGGGCGATCGACCGCTCGAAGCGGCCGTAGCTGCGCTCGGAATAGCCGCGGCCCGTGTCGGTGGTCTCCGCGCGCTTCTCGCCCTTCAGGGTCAGGACGCCGTCCGCGATGAGCAGCTCGACGTCCTTCTCGTCGAGGCCGGGAAGCTCGGCGGAGACGCGGAGCGCGCCGTCCGCCTCCGCCAGCTCGACATGGGGCCAGCCGAAGCCGCGGCCCGCGAGGCTCGGCATCCCGCCGAACCCGCCGAACACGTCGTCGAACAGGCGGTTCATCTCCCGGTGCAGCGTCAGGAAGGGGCTGGCCGGCTCCTGCGACAGGGCGGCCGGCGCCGGGGCGGGGGTGCGGTTCCAGGGAATCAGATCTCTCACGCTCATGGTCCTCGCTCCATCGAATGCGGTGCAGTCGTGGGAACGGGCCCGCGGGTCCGCGGACCCGTGAGGGATGTCATCCGTGTCGACAGGGGTGCCCGGGCGCGCCGCCCGGGGCACCGGATCAGGCCGCCATTCAGGCTGCCATTCAGGCCGCCTTGGCCTCGCGGGCGATCTGCGCCGGGGCGTTGTCCTGGCCGGACGCGGCCGTCGTGCCGCCGATGGCGATGCGGCGGGGCTTCAGCGCCTCCGGCACCTCGCGCTTCAGCGCGACGGTGAGCAGGCCGTTCTCCAGCGACGCGCCCACGACCTTCACGTGCTCGGCCAGATTGAACGTCTGGCGGAACGTGCGGGCCGCGATGCCGCGGTAGAGATAGTGCTTCTCACCCTCCTGGGCGGCCTTCTGACCCGAGACGAGGAGCGTGGTGTCCTGCTGGGTCAGCTCGATCTCGTCGGGCGTGAAGCCCGCGACCGCCATGGTGATGCGGTACTGGTCCTCGGCCACCTTCTCGATGTTGTAGGGCGGCCAGGCGGCCGACGGCTCGACGCGGTCGGCCTGGTTGATCAGCTCGAACAGGCGGTCGAACCCGATGGACGACCGAAACAGGGGCGAAACGTCGTACGTCCTCATAACCACATCCTCCGACGAGCAACGTGACTACAAGCAGCGCCGGACACCGTGCCCGGCGCCCTCAGAGCGAGCCCGTTTCCAGGCCTCGCACGCGCGTAACGTGCGGGTGAAGGGTCGGTTCCGCGCCGCGCGAAATTTTTCGGGTTGGGCGAGGGCTGGCCGAATACGGTGATCCGACCTGCGCGGCCTCTCCTGCTGAGCCGCCGGCTGCACGCGCTCGCGGTCTCGGTTCGTCCGTCCGTCCGTCAGGATGAGAGCGCGGGTCCCCTCTCCCGTGCGGGAGAGGGACAGGGTGAGGGACGCGAACGTTCAGAAGACGGCGCGCCCCGTCCGCGCGTCAAACGCGTGCCCTGTCCGGAGACTTCCCATGCCTCACCCCAACACTCTCCCGCTCGGGAGAGGGGGCGCGTCGTGCTCCGTCGCAGGGCGCACCGCGAACACGCGTCGGCCGCACGAGGGAGGGGGTGCCGCGGACGCGGCAGGCCCCGCTCTCAGCCGACCGCCTCCTCGACCAGGATCTCGCGCTTGCCGGCGTGGTTGGCCGGGCCGACGATGCCCTCGATCTCCATCCGCTCCATGATGGAGGCGGCGCGGTTGTAGCCGATCTGCAGCNAGCCCCCTTTTAGAACCTCGCCCTGTGGCGAAGATGCGACGTCCGGGCCGCCCCGTGGCGAGGCGGCCCGGACAGCGTCTCACTCGTCGTCGTACATCCCGGCCGAACTGTGCGTCGCCCCGGCGACCAGGATCTCGCGCTTGCCGGCGTGGTTGGCCGGGCCGACGATGCCCTCGATCTCCATCCGCTCCATGATGGAGGCGGCGCGGTTGTAGCCGATCTGCAGCCGGCGCTGGATGTAGCTCGTCGATGCCTTCTGGTCGCGCAGCACGACCTGCACGGCCTGGTCGTAGAGGTCGCCGCCAGCCTCGCCGAAGGAGCCCTGGTCGAACACGGCGCCGTCGAGTTCGAGTTCCGCGGCGCCGGCCTTGCCCTTGCCGCCGCCCTTCTCGGTCGCGCCCTCCTCGTCATCGGCGGTGACGGCGTCGAGGTAGCTGGGGCGGCCCTGGCGCTTGAGGTGGGCGACCACGCTCTCGACCTCGCTGTCCGAGCAGAACGGCCCATGCACCCGGCAGGATGTCGAGGGGCAGCTGCCCGATGGGCGTCGATCTTGCTCGTCACCTGGAAGCTGATCCGGGTCGGGAAATTCGCCTTGATCGTCCCGGTGATCACGTCCACCGACGGCCGCTGCGTCGCCATGATCAGGTGGATGCCCGCCGCCCGCGCCATCTGCGCCAGACGCTGGATCGCTCCCTCGATGTCCTTGCCGGCCACCATCATCAGGTCGGCCATCTCGTCGACTACGATCACGATGTACGGCAGCGGCGCCAGATCCATCGCCTCGTCCTCGTACACGGCCTCGCCGGTGTGGCGATCGAAGCCGGTCTGCACGGTCCGGGTCAGCACCTCGCCGCGCGCCGCCGCCTCGGCGACCCGGGCGTTGTAGCCGTCGATGTTGCGCACCGCGATCTTGGCCATCTTCTTGTAGCGTTCCTCCATCTCGCGCACGGCCCACTTGAGGGCGATGACCGCCTTCTTGGGGTCGGTGACGACCGGGGAGAGCAGGTGCGGGATGCCGTCGTAGACCGACAGCTCCAGCATCTTCGGGTCGACCATGATCAGGCGGCACTCCTCGGGCTTCAGCCNTGACGACCGGGGAGAGCAGGTGCGGGATGCCGTCGTAGACCGACAGCTCCAGCATCTTCGGGTCGACCATGATCAGGCGGCACTCCTCGGGCTTCAGCCGGTAGAGCAGCGACAGGATCATGGTGTTGATCGCCACCGACTTGCCCGAGCCGGTCGTGCCGGCGACCAGGAGGTGCGGCATGCGCGCGAGGTCGGCGATGATCGGCTCGCCGCCGATGTTCTTGCCCAGACACAGCGCCAGCTTGTGCTTGCTCTCGGCGAAGTCCGTCGAGGCCAGGAGCTCGCGCAGATAGACCGTCTCGCGCTTGGCGTTCGGCAATTCGATGCCGATGGCGTTCCGGCCGGGGACGACCGCGACGCGGGCCGAGACCGCCGACATCGACCGGGCGATGTCGTCGGCGAGCGCGATCACGCGGCTGGACTTGGTGCCGGGCGCGGGCTCGAGCTCGTAGAGGGTGACGACCGGGCCCGGCCGCACCGCCAGGATGTCGCCGCGCACGCCGCGCCGAAATCGCCGAGGGTCGCCTCCAGCAGCGTGGCGTTCTGCTCCAGCGCGTCCGCCGAGATCAGGCTCGCCTGGGACGGGCCGCGGGGGGCCGCCAGCAGGTCGAGGGCGGGCAGGGCGTAATCCTCGGGACGGACGGGCGGCGCGGGGGCGCGCCGTGCCGGCACGGGCGCTGCGGGCGGCGGCGCCACCCGGGACGCGGTCGGCTCGGCCCGCGGCGGGACCGGGCGCTGCGGCGCCTCGAACGCGTCCGGATCGTCCTCCGCGTCGTCCCGCGGCGGCGCGGCGCGGCGGGCCGGCGCCGCGGGGGAGTCCTCGGACGCGTCGAAGACGGGCTCGCGCCGGCTCGCGCCGGCCTGCCGGCCCTCGGGCAGGTGCTCGGCCCAGGGGAGATCGGCGTCCGTGAAGGCGCGGCGGGCCGCGAGGGCGGGCGACGCGCCGTCGATCGGCTCGGCCCGGCCGGCGCGCCACGCGGCGATCCGGTCGGCCGCGGCGCCGCGCAGGCCCATCAGCCCCTGCGCCAGGGCGCCGACACCCACGAGGCCGAGGCTCGGCTCGTCGGAATCCTCGCGCTCGTCGCGGCCCGAATCCCGGCCCCGCGCCGGCGCGCGCCGGACGGGGTAGGGATCGTCGTGCAGGCTGTCCTCCTCGACGGCGCCGAACCGGCAGGCGCCGGTCAGGCTGAGGATCGCCACGGCGGCGTAGCCGAAGCCGACGAGGTGGGCCGCCGCCGACGAGACCGCGCCGACGATCACCCGCGCCATCGACAGCAGGCCGTCGCCGGCCACGCCACCGAGGCCGGTGGGCAGGGGCCAGCGGGTCGTCGGCGGGAGCGCGCTCGCCACCGCGCTCGCGGCGCAGAAGCCGATGATCCAGAGGGCGATGCGCAGCCCGCCCTCGGGCAGGTTGCGCTCCCGCATCAGCCGGATGCCCCAGAGCACCGGCGGCAGCACGAAGGCCAGGGAACCCAGGCCCAGGATCTGCATGGCGAGGTCGGCCACGACGGCGCCCGGCTGGCCGAGGACGTTGTGGGCGGCGTGGTCGGTGGCGTGGTTGAGGCTCGGGTCGTCGATCGACCACGTGGCCAGGGCCACGGTCAGCGCGACCGCGCCGGTGAACAGCACGAAGCCGCCGAGCTCCGTCAGGCGCTTGCCCAGGAACGGGCGAACGCTGTCGACGAAAGTCTCGTAGGGCGATGCGGGACGGCGAAGCGAGCGCATGCGGGACCGGACGCAGGACGGGGACTTACCCCCGAGGCTAGGCACGACCCCCTTAACGACCTGCTAAGGTTGAGGAAGGCTCACCGGCGCCCGGCCGCGCATCACCAGGGTGTCGCCGTCCGCTCCACGGGTGCAAAATCCGCCCCGCTGTGGCACAGGGGCGGCCATGAACATCGACGGCCAGCCCTACCGAACGATCTTCCCGGACCCGGACGGCCTCAGCGTCCAGGTGATCGACCAGACCCGCCTGCCCTTCGCGTTCGAGCTGAAGCGCCTCGCCACGCTGGAGGACGCCGCGGTGGCGATCCGCACGATGATCGTGCGGGGCGCGCCGCTGATCGGCGTCACGGCCGCCTACGGGCTGGCGCTCGCCATGCGCGCCGACGCGTCCCACGACGGGATCGACCGGGCGGTGGCGACCCTCGCGGCGACGCGGCCGACCGCGATCAACCTGCGCTGGGCACTGGACCGGGTCTCCACCAACCTGCGCCAGGTCGCGCCGGACGAGCGCTTCGCCCGCGCCTTCGCGGAGGCCGGCCGCATCGCCGAGGAGGACGTGGCGAGCTGCCGCTCGATCGGCGCCCACGGCGGCCAGATCATCGCCGACCTCCACGCGGCAAGGGGCGGCGACCGGCCGGTCACGGTCCTGACCCACTGCAATGCCGGCTGGCTGGCGACGGTGGACTGGGGCACGGCGCTCGCGCCGATCTACGCCGCCCACGAGCGGGGCGTGCCGGTCCACGTCCTGGTCGACGAGACCCGGCCGCGCAGCCAGGGTGCCGCGCTCACGGCCTTCGAGCTGAACGGCCACGGCGTGCCGCACACGGTCATCGCCGACAATGCCGGGGGCCACCTCATGCAGCACGGCGGCGTCGATCTCTGCATCGTCGGCTCGGATCGGACCACGGCGAGCGGCGACGTCTGCAACAAGATCGGCACCTACCTGAAGGCGCTGGCGGCCCACGACAACGGCGTGCCGTTCTACGCCGCCCTGCCGTTCTCGACCATCGACTGGACCCTCGACGACGGGGTGAAGGAGATCCCGATCGAGGAGCGCGACGGGCGCGAGGTCACCCACATGACCGGCCGGCTGCCCGACGGCGGCTTCGCCACGATCGAGGTCGTCTCCCCCGGCAGCCCGGTGGCCAACCCCGCCTTCGACGTGACGCCGTCGCGCCTCGTGACCGGGATCATCACCGAGCGCGGCATCTGCGCGGCGAGCCGCGAGGGCCTGTACGATCTCTATCCGGAGCGCCGCCGGGCGGCGTGAGGGCGGATTCTCCCGCAGCCGCGGCCGCCCGGCGCAGTATCCGGGTCTTCCCGAACGCGGTGTGACCGAAAAGGCAGCCTCGGGGGCAATTCGCGCCCCGTATCCGCGCGGCCGCTTTCGCGGCTCGACGGTGTTCGGCAGAACGGATGCCGGAGCGTCGTGGGGAAGAACAAATCTCGACGGCGGATGGACTGATCATCCCAGTCCGATCTCGACACCTTCGAGGTGGCCGCGATGGCGAAATTTCATTTCGTCGAGGATTATGAGGCGTACGTCCGCCGACTGATGCGCGACTTGCCCCTGGACGAGGCGATGAGCGTGGCGGTGGGCGGCGACTACGACCGCATCGGCGCGATCGAGTGCGAGATCCTCCAGCATTTCGGGCTCCGGGACGGCCAGTCGGTGGTCGATTTCGGTTGCGGCTCCGGGCGCCTGGCGGTGCATCTCGCCCGCACCGCGAGCGTCGCGTATCTGGGCCTCGACGTCGTTCAGGACCTGCTGGACTACGCGAAGCGCCGCTGTCCCAGGGACTACCGCTTCGCCCGGAACACGGCGCTGTCGCTGCCGGTCGCCGACGGCAGCGTCGACCTCGTCTCGGCCTTCAGCGTGTTCACGCATCTCCTGCACACGGAGTGCTACATCTACTTGGAGGAGATGCACCGCGCCCTCAGGCCCGGGGGCCGCGTCGTGGCCTCGTACCTCGAGTTCAGCATGGCCTCGCACTGGGGCGTCTTCACCAAGACGGTCGGCGAGCAGCGCACCAGCACGGTGCCGCACCTCAACACGTTCATCGAGCGCAGCGTCTGGCAGACCTGGGCCGACCATATCGGCTTCGACAGCGTGACGTTCCTCGACGGCACGGCGGCGCCGTGGCCGTCGGGCGTGTATCTGGGTCAGTCCCTCGCGGTGCTCGGCAAGGCGCCGGCCTGAGGCCCGCTCACGGCTCCCACTGGTGGAAGACCGCGCTGTCGAAGGCGAAGACCGCCTCGCCGCGCTGGTTCACCCCGGTGTTGCGCGCGAAGGCCAAGCCCCAGCCCGGCCGCGACGCCGAGGCGCGCTTGTCGGTGAGCTTGGCGCTGAACCGGACCGTGTCGCCCGCGTAGACCGGCTTCAGCCAGCGCAGGTTCTTGAACCCGGGGGAGGGGCCCGCCTCCGGGACCGGCCCGCGGGCGGCCGTGTAGGCGGCGTCCCGGGCGCGGGTCGTGAGCATCCGGTTCATGTAGGCGGCGGTCGTGTGCCAGCCGGAGGCGCAGAGGCCGCCGAAATGGCTGCGCTTGGCCGCGTCGTGGTCGAGGTGGAAGGCCTGCGGGTCGTAGGCCCGCGCGAAGGCCACGATCGCCTCGGCGCTGAACGGGTAGGCGCCCAGCTCCCGGACGGCGCCGATCTCGGCGTCCCGCAGGAACGGCAGGATCTCGGCATCCTCCGGCTCGGTGACCGGCCCCGGCACGCCGATCTCCACGGGCCGCGGGGGCAGGGGATCGGTGCCGCGGCGGGCCAGCATGAAGGTGAAGCGCTGGGTCAGGACCGTCTCGCCGCGCTGGTTGGCGAGGGCGACCTCGGCGGTCAGGAAGCCGAGGCCCGGCTTCGAGGCCGAGTCGCGCAGGCCCGCGACCCGGAAGGTCAGCGTCAGCGCGTCCCCCGGCAGGACCGGCGCGAGCCACCGCAGCTCGTCGATGCCGGGCGCGCCCAGCGACGAGCCGCCCCGAAACGGCCCCTGCTGGAGCAGGCGCATGCCCAGGGCCGCCGTGTGCCAACCCGAGCCGATCAGCCGGCCCGCGAAGGTCGTCTCCGCCGCCGCCTCGTCGAGGTGAAAGGGCTGAAAGTCGAAATCCTTCGCGAAGCCCACGATGTCGTCGCGGGTCACCGTCAGCGGCTCCCCGACGATCACGTCGCCGACGGAGAAGTCTTCCAGGGCGGGATCGGGCATGGCGGGCTCGTCACGTTGATCAGTGGGGCAGGCGATCGGGATCGCCGTCTTTGCGAGCGGAGCGAAGCGATCCAGGCGGCGCCGCGCTCACCGATGTCGCGCTGCCCTGGGTCGCGTCGCTGCGCGCGCGATGACGGGGTGGGGCCGACCTCAGTTGGCGAAGCGGAAGTGCAGCACGTCGCCGTCCTGCACCACGTACTCCTTGCCCTCCAGCCGGAGCTTGCCGGCGTCCCGGGCCCCGGCCTCGCCGTTGAGCGCCGTGTAGTCCTTGAACGCGATGGTCTCGGCGCGGATGAAGCCCTTCTCGAAATCCGAGTGGATCACCCCGGCCGCCCCGGGCGCGCGGGTACCCTTGGTGATCGTCCAGGCGCGGGCCTCCTTGGGGCCGACCGTGAAGTAGGTGACGAGGCCGAGCAGGTCGTAGCCGGCGCGGATCACCCGGTTCAGGCCCGGCTCGGCGAGGCCCACCGCCTCCAGGAACTCGGCCTGGTCGGCCTCCGGCATCACGGCGATCTCGCTCTCGATCTTGGCCGAGACCACCACCGCCACGGCGCCCTCCGCCTTGGCGCGGGCGAAGACCGCGTCCGAGTAGGCGTTGCCCTTGTCGGCGTCGCCCTCGTCGACATTGCAGACGTAGAGCACGGGCTTGGCGGTCATCAGGCCGAGCGACTGGAACAGCTTCTCCTCGTCGGGTTTGCGCTCCACGAGGCGGGCGGGCTTGCCGTCGCGCAGCAGCGGCAGGGCGCGGTTGACGAGGTCGAGGGTTTCCTTGGCCTCCTTGTCGGCGCCCTTGGCCTTCTTCTCCAGCGACTGGGCGCGGCGCTCCAGGCTGTCGAGGTCGGCGAGCATCAGCTCGGTCTCGATGGTCTCGATGTCGGCGGCCGGATCGACCTTGCCCTCCACGTGGGTGACGTCGCCGTCAGTGAAGCAGCGGACCACGTGGGCGATGGCGTCGACCTCGCGGATATTGGCCAGGAACTGGTTGCCCAGGCCCTCGCCCTTGGAGGCGCCGCGCACGAGGCCGGCGATGTCCACGAAGGTCAGCCGCGTCGGGATGATCTCCTTCGAGGAAGCGATCCGGGCGAGGTCATTCAGCCGCGGATCCGGCACCGCCACCTCGCCGACATTCGGCTCGATGGTGCAGAACGGGTAGTTGGCCGCCTGGGCGGCCGCCGTCTGCGTCAGCGCGTTGAAGAGGGTCGACTTGCCGACGTTCGGCAGGCCGACGATGCCGCATTTGAAGCCCATGGGTCAGTTCCGTCGCAGCGCGTCGTCGGGCGACGCGCGGAATGGGTTGATGAGAATCGGGCCCGCGAACACGACGCCGCGCGCCCCGTCCTCGGTCGAGCGCGCGGCACCGACGCGCCGGGCCGCGGCCGCCGGGAGGCAATCGAACCGCCGACAGCCGGGCGCGACGCGCACCGCCTTCATCGGACCCTCTCGCCCGCCCCGATATCCCGTCCCCGTGTGGGCGTGTCAATTTCTGGCGCCCAGCGTCTTCACGTCGTCCCAGCCGCGGCCGGCCATAGCGAGGTGGACCTTGTTCTGGAAGCTCGCGTCCTCGCCGGCGGCGAGCAGGGCGGCGTGGTCGGCCACCGCCCGGCAGAGATCCTCGACCCAGGGCAGCTCGGCCTTGCCGAAATCGTTGAGCACGTAGGCATGGACCAGCGCCTTGTCGCCGGGATGGCCGATGCCGAGCCGCACCCGGCGGTAATCGTTGCCGCACTGCGCGGTGATCGAGCGCAGGCCGTTATGGCCGGCATTGCCGCCGCCGAGCTTCACCCGGAGCTTGGCGGGGGCGAGGTCGAGCTCGTCGTGCAGCACGATCACGTCGCTGAGTGGGATCTTGTAGAAGCGCTGCGCCTCCGAGACCGCGCGGCCGGACTCGTTCATGAAGGTCGAGGGCTTCAGCAGGATCGCCCGCTCGGTGCCCAGCACCACCTCGGCGGCCTCGCCCTGGAACCGGTGGCGGAACGGGCTCGCCCGGTGCTGGCGGGCGATCGCGTCGACGGCGAGGAAGCCGATATTGTGCCGGTTGCCCGCGTAGCGCGCGCCCGGGTTTCCGAGGCCGACGATCAGCCGCATGGTCTGCATCCCTCTCAGGCCGCGGTCTGTGCCACGCTTCGGCGCGGGACGCATCCCCGGCCGTGCCCGGACCCGTCGCGCGCCTTCCGGCCCGCGCCGCGTCTCCCCGTGCGCCAGCGCACGGCGGCGGTCGAACCCGGGGCAGAGTATCTCCGTTGAGAGGTCACATTCGGCCAAGCAAAGCCGGAGCGATCAAGACCGCCGCCCAGCGCATCGCGACGACGATCTTCCTCACTCGACACGGTTGACCGGATGACTTCCCGTCGAAGTCATACGAAGACACTCGGAGATCATCATGACCGTTCGCATGCTCGCCGCCGCCGCCCTGGTCGCCGCGGTCGCCACGCCCGCCCTCGCGCAGGGCCTAGACTCGAAGCACTCGCCCTACCCGGCCTCGGCCTATTCGGGCTGGGTCGGCAACGCCCCCGTCCTGTACCGGGACGCCGCCGGCCCGGCCCGGCCGGCCGCCTACCGCTACAGCGGCCCGCATGCCGGCGGCCCGGCCAACGCCCTGCCGCGGTTCTGACGGGAGGCCGTCCGTCAGGACGGCAGGACGGGCTGACCGGCATGCGCCTCGGTCCCGTCGCTCGAAGCCGGGGCCCCGCCATCGACCCCCGTCGCGGCCCGGATCTCCCCGGGCCGCAGGGTCCCGACCAGAAGATCGACCTGACTGACGAGGCGCACGAGCGACTGTCCGCGATCCAGCGCCGGCCGCTCGGGCACGGGCCTGTCGGCGCCCAGGGCCGCCAGCGTCGCGGTGATCCAGGCTCGCCAGGGCTCCGCCTCGGGGGCGGCCGCCTCCGGGGCGTGCCGCAGGACGATCAGCCGGGCGCTGATCCGGCGCAGGGTCGCGTCGGCCACCAGGGCGGATTCCACCTCCGGGTGGCTGCCGGCCCGGGGCTGCTGCAGGGCGCGGGAGAGCGCCGCCTCCAGATCGTTGAGGGCGAGGCCGGCCTCGCGGCTCTGCGCCGCGATCGCGGCCTCGCGGCCCTCGCCGGGCGGCGCGCGCAGCACCGCCTCGGCGAGCCCGGCCTGGGCCTTCAGCGCCCGGCGCAGCTCCTGCCGGACCTGATCGGGCTCCCAGATCGGCCAGAGCACGAGGCAGCTCGCCACCGCGATCACGCCGCCCAGCACCGTGAAGCCGCCCCGCATGGCGACGATCTCCCAGGAGCTGTGGCCGGGCTCCAGCAACTCGACGAGCAGCACCACGAGGGGCGTCAGGCAGGTGACGAAGAACCCGTACGAGATCTGGCGCGCCGCGAAGCCGACGATGCTGAGCACGAGGATGAGCCCGGCCTCCGCCAGCGGGCTCGTGGCGTAGTAGGCGAGCACGGCCCCCACGAGGCCGCCCAGCACCGTGCCGCCGATCCGCTCCAGGGCCCGCTGCCACGTCGCCGCGTAGAAGGGCTGCATGGTGAGCACCACGGTCATCACCAGCCAGTGCGTGAAGGCGCCCGCGTAGGTCAGGGTGGCGGCGAGCGCCGGCGCCGCGACCGCGCTCGCCCGCAGGGCGTGCCGCAGGTTGGGCGAGGCCAGGGTGAAGTTCTGCGCCAGCGGCCCGACGTAGCGGGTCCAGCGGTCGAGGCTGCCGCCCTCCGTGATCGTGCCGCCGGGCCGGTAGCCCTCCGGCGTCGACAGCTTGGCGCCGAGCTGCACGCGCCCGGCGATCCGGTCGGCGAGGCGGGCCTGGGTCGGGTCCTCCGACAGGCCGTCGGCCACCCGGGCGATGGAGTGCTCCAGGCGGCCGAGGTCGAGGTTGACGTCGTCGCGGATCGCCCGGGCGATGGTCACCAGCAGGGGGCGCAGGCGCCGCAGGAAGACCTTGGCGAGCGCCCGGCGGCGCGCGTCGGGCCGGCTGTCGATCAACTCGCCCACGGCGATCAGCGCGGCGAAGATCTGCTCGGCGCTCTCCAGGCGCAGCAGGGCCTGGGCGGTGCGGTCCGAGACCCGCTCGCGGGAGCGGGCGAGGTCGAGGATCATGGTCCGCGCGGTCTCGATGCTCGCCCGCACGCCGCGGCGGTGGCCCCGCGCGTGGCCGTCGAAGGCGGCCGTGTCGGGCTCCGGCAGGGCGACGAGCCGCTCGAGGTCGCCGCAGAGCCGGGCGAGATTGTGCCAGACCTCCGCCACCGCCCGGTGGGCCGGTCGGTACGGGTGCAGCCGCCAGATGACCAGGGCCAGGAAGGTCGCCCAGAGACCGCCGGCCGCGAACATCGCCGCGGTGACGGCCGCCTGCGCGACGTCGAGCGGCCGGTCGAGGGCGATGCACAGGACCACCACGAGCACGTTGCCGGCCGACTGGGCCTGCACGCTCCAGACGCGCGCGTACGAGCAGGCGAAGATCAGCGCGCAGGCGACCGGGACGACCACCGGCAGGCCGAGGGGCTGGATCAGGCCGAGGCCGGCCCAGAGCAGCCCGCCGAGGAACGAGAAGGCGGTGAGGACGCGCAGGCGCGCCCGCATCGGGCCGCCGTTGTCGCAGAAGCAGGCGAGGTTGGCGGCGAGCGCCATGGTCAGCAGCGGCGACCACTGGATCCAGATGTTGAGGAGGATGACGACGCCGAACGCGAAGGCGGCGCGCACGCCCTCCACGAGCCGCACGTTCCGTAGGTCGAGGCCCGTGGGCAGGCGCCGCAGATCGCCGCCCGGCCGGCTCAGGCTGCCCCGGCCGGCGGCGAGGCGGCGGCGCCGGACATGTCCGGGGGGCGAGGCTGTGGGACTCGGCGCGGTCAAGCTCGGTCTCCCGACGGGGGCGCGGCGCCCCGGCATGAACCGCGCTCCGGCCTGACCGGATCCGCGGCGGCGCGCAACCCCGGCCCGCTCCCGGCGCCGGATCGCTAAGGCGCGTCCGGCGCATCGCCGCGGGGCAGTCTCTCCATCCTCGGCCCGATCCGGGACGCCGCGCCGGTCCTCGCCCCGCGCGCTTGACCCTCGGGCGAGCCCGTGGCTTCTGGGGCCGCCTGGCCCCGACTCCGTAGCTCAGCTGGATAGAGCAGCCGCCTTCTAAGCGGCAGGTCGTAGGTTCGAGCCCTACCGGGGTCGCCAGGTCTTTCCCCGTGGCCCTGTCATCCGGCCCTACGGCGCGGCCGGCGCGGCGGGGTTCGCCGCCTCCTGCCGGTCCGGCAGGCTCCGCTTCCAGCGCGCCCGCAGGACGGCGGGCCGGAGGCCGTGCCGCTCCTCCAGGAACTCGGCGTCCGTGATCCGGTCCGTGCGGAAGTGCCGGAACGCCCCGCGCAGCTCGCACCAGCCGGCCACCATCCGGGCCTGATCGAAGAACCCGACGATCACCGGCCAGATCACGCGCCGGCTCGGATCGCCGCGGACGTCGCGGTACTGGATGCAGATCTTGCGGCCCTCGCGGATCCAGGCCCGCGCGCGGGCGACGTCGATCCCGTCCGCGGCCTGCGCGAAGGCCGTCGGCGTGCCGATCGACGGATCGGCGATGAGCGGGCGCAGGCGCTCGGGGACCACGGCGGTGATCTTGGCGATGAGATCGCGCGCCGCCTTGGCGAGGACCGGCTCGCCCCGTCCCGCGACCCACTGCGCGCCGAGGACGGCCGCCTCGATCTCGTCGGGCGTCAGCATCAGCGGCGGCATGTCGAACGCCTCGCCGAGCACGTAGCCGAGCCCGGCCTCGCCCTGGATCGGCACGCGCTGGCCGACGAGGTCGGCGACGTCGCGATAGACCGTGCGGACCGAGACCTCCAGCTCCCGGGCGATCTCGGCGGCCGTCACCGGGCGCGGCGAGCGGCGCAGGATCTGGATGATCTGAAACAGCCTGTCCGCGCGCCGCATCCACCGACTCCTGCTGACAGAATGCTGTCAGCAGGGCGTCCCTACAAGTCCTCCCGCCACGGCCATCCCGCGCGCCGTGCCGACAGGAACCGCGCCATGATCACCCTGTACCACGCCCCGCAATCGCGCTCCTCGCGCATCGTCTGGCTCTTGGAGGAGATGGGAGTTCGCTACACCATCGCGCCGGTCTCGATCTTCCGGCCGATGACGGGCGAGGGCGTGCCGGACGCCACCAACCCGCATCCTGACAAGCGCGTCCCGGCCGTCCTGCACGCGGGCGGTCTGGTCACCGAGTCCCAGGCCATCGTGCTCTACCTGGCGGAGACGTTCCCCGAAGCCGGCTTGGCGCCTGCGGTGGGCGCCCCCGAGCGCGGCGCGTACCTGACGTGGCTGGCTTGGTACGTCGCCGAGTTCGAGCCCGCGCTGTTCGCCGGCCTGACGGGTGAGCTCGCGGGATCACCGCAGAAGCGCCGGAACCACGCGGCGGTGGTCGACCGCCTGGAAGCCGCCCTGGCGCGCGGCCCCTACGTGATGGGCGCGCGGTTCTCCGGCGCCGACATCCTGATCGGCAGCGCCCTGGGCTTCGGCCGCGCGGCCTTCCCGGCGAGCGCGGCCCTCGATGCCTATCTGGACCGCTGCCGGGCGCGCCCGGCCGCCCTGCGCGCCGCGGCGAAGGACGGCGCGTCGGGGCCGCAATCTGCCTAGCGCCGACGGGGCGCCGCTCGCGATTCCCGGGTGGCCGGGAGCGGCCCGCGCGCGGCGATTCCGAGCGGCTCCGGCGACCGCGGGTGTTCCGGGACACGCCGGGCCCGAAAGCTTGGGCGTACATCGGGATCACACCGCGAACACAGTCGCGAACCCGATGGAGACGACGATGACCTGGACCAACCGCATCGCCTTGGTGGCGACCCTGATCGCCGGCGCGGTCGCCCTCGTGACCTACGCGCAGGCCCTTAGCCTGCCGGCCCATTTCGCGTGAGCGAGACGGACCCGTCGGCCGTCTCGCTGACCGCCGCCGCCTGAACGCGCGCCGAACGGTTCCGCAGCGCAGCGTGACTCTTCGCACCGCACGCAGCCGGCCGATCCGGCATCATCATTGCAGACGAACCGACCGGGTCCGGCTGAGGACCCGCCGCTTGATGAAAGGAGTGCACGACATGGTCCTGAAGGGCTTCTCCTACGCGATGATCGGCGCCTTCCTGGGCGGCCTCGCGATGACAGTGACCGGCTCGGCCGGGGTGCTGATGGGCTTCTGAGCCGCGGCAGTCCTCGGGGCCGCCCGGGCGACGGACTGCCCGAACGGACGGCGTGAGCGGCGGGGCGAGAGCCCCGCCGTTCCCGTATGCGGGGATCGGACCGCGCGGCGGAGCCGCCGATCCCGGCCGCTCCGCCCCGGTCAGGCCGTTTCCTTGCGGGTGACGACGAGCGCCCAGATCGTCGCCGGGATCCATCCGATGATCGTCAGGTGGAGGATGATGCAGAGGATGCCCTGAAACACCTTTCCGCGCAGGAACATGGCGAGCCACGGCGCGAGAAAGCAGATGAGGATCATGATCATGGGGGCAACGGGTTTCCGCGTTCGTGAGCGAACACGGATCGCGGCGGCTGGTTCCGGACGGCCGAGCTTCCGCCGCGGCCCGGCCTAGGCGTCGGACCGCGCGCTCAGATACGCCCTGAGACGCGAGGCCCGACCGGAGCCGTCGATGCACTCGATCCCGCCGCCCGTGTTGAGCGTGTGGAGGCAGCTGCCAGGCCAGGCCGGGCCGGGCTCGATCCGGTCGAGGATGGTCTGGGCGAACCCCTCCGGGTCGAGCCGGTCGATGCGCGCCAGCGACAGGGCGCGTCCGTAACCGTGGGCGCAATCCTGGACCGGCCGGATCAGGACCCCGTCGCGCGCGACGATCCGGCCCGCGGGCCGGGCGAAGGACGGGTCGACCAGCACGGGATTGGCCGGATGCGGCGCGTACGGCCCCCGGAAGTCGGGCGCGGACCAGAGATACAGCGCGTCGTGGTGGCAGCCCGATCCGGGCGGGGCGCCGACGGGCGCGTCCCGGACGGTGGCGAACATCCACCAGCGGCCGCCGTGCTCGAGGAGCGTCGCGTCGCTCGCGACCACGCCGGAGAGGAGCGTCGCCTCCTTCACCCAGCCGCCCGGATAGCGGGTCGCCCGGTAGAGATCGACCGTGCCGGCCGCGGAACTCTCCGGCACCATCCAGACGGAGCCCGCGCGCGCGAACACGAACGGGTAGGAGAGGTGGTGCGGCTCCTCCAGCACCGGGACGGGCGGCCCCTCGGGTCCGTCCGGCCCGAAGCGGACCGCCGAGATGATCGCCTTGCCGGTCGCGTGCGGAAACTCCTCCACGAAGACGTGGGTCGTCCCGTCGACCGCGAGGGGGAACGGGTCGGCGTAGAAGCGCCGCCCGTCGTCGGGCAGCACCTGCCAGCCCTCCGCGGGATGGCGGCCCAGCGCGACGAGGTCCGGCCCGCGGAGGGTCCGCCACCCGGTGCGCCAGTGCGGGGCGTGGTAGCACAGCCTGTACAGGCGCCCGACGAGGCTCCGGGCGACGAGCCGCGCCGGCCGGGACGCCAGGATCCGCCCCGGACGGGCGGGCGCGGCCGCGGCCGCGGCGGGCGTCGCCGCGAAGGCGCGGCCGTCCGACCGGGCCCGCAGGGCGGCGGCGACGAGCGTCGCCGTGCGCGACAGGGCATCCTCGAACGAGACGGCGATGGAACCCCGGTAGTCCGAGCCGAGCCGACCCGCGGCGACGACGGTGCCGCCTTCGAGGAGGTCGAGCTGCGGGACCCGGCCGGCGAGCAGGCTCGCGAGCAGGCCGGTCTCGCCGAGGCCGCCGTCGTAGGCCACGCGCCAGACCGGGCAGGAGGCGGCCGCGTCGCCGCACAGGTCGAGCACGAGGTCCGGGGTCCCGGGACGGGTCCAGGCCGCGAGATCGGCGGGCGGCACGGGCCGCGACCCGTTCGGCGTCAGCCGGAAGATCAGCGCCTCCAGGCGGAACAGCAGGTCGGCCTGTGCCGGCCACTCCTCCAGACCGGGCGCGGCGTCGACGCTCACCGCCGCGATGCCCGGCAGGCCGGACAGCCGGTCCAGCAGCGCGACGTGCCAGCGCCGCGGGTTCGCGCCGTCGAGGCGAACTCTCACATGCATGGCGCCCCGGTTCCCATCGCGCGGTCGTCGCGACGACGACTGTCGAGTCCATCTATTTTCCTGTTGGTAACAGGAGTCATAACTTCGGATCGCGGCCCGGGACGCGCGGGTGATCGGACCCTCGATCGGGATCCGCGGGATGAAACCCTGTCTCGCGGCGGCGGGGGCGTTCCGGCACCTTGCCGGGTCGCCCAGGCCGGTGTCGGGATCCCGCGGGAGCGATCGGGATCGCCGCCGCGCCGTCCGGCGGCCGACCGGCACCGGGTGTGGCGTGCCCGTCACACCCGGTGCCAACCCGACATTTCGATGCAACCAAAACGCTGCCGTGTTGTTGGCGCGCTCGCCCGCGTAATGCGCGCTGTATTTCCGCGCTTCGTCGCGTCTTGAAGGATGCTTTACTCTGGCATTTCGGGCCTTCGACAGGCGGTGTGACCTCAAAACTACAGCCATTTTCCCCGGTGATCGGTAGCCACACCGCCAGATCACACATTCGGGGAACCGACATGACCAAGCTCCTGGCCTCGCTGGCCGCCTTCACGGCCCTCACCGCCGCTGCCTCGGCCGCCGACCTGCCGCGCCGCGCCGCCCCGCCGCCGGTGTTCACCCCCGTCCCGGTCTTCACCTGGACCGGCGCCTACTTCGGTATCAACGCCCGCAGCCAGGACGGCTTCTCCGGCGGTGGCCAGATCGGCTACAACTGGCAGATCACCCCCGGCTCCGGCCTCGTGATCGGTGTCGAGGCCGACGCCCAGTACCTCGACTTCGGCCGTAACCGGAACAGCGCCTTCGTCTCCGGCGCGCTGGCCCCCGGCTACTACGTCACCGACCCGCGCGGCCTCTCCAGCCTCGACTTCTTCGGCACCGTCCGCGGCCGCCTCGGCTACGCCTTCGACCGCACCCTCGTGTACGGCACCGGCGGCTTCGCCTACGGCTCGGGCAGCGCCGACCGCTCCTTCGGCGGCTAYGCCGGCAACGACAGCTTCCGCACCGGCTGGGCCGTCGGCGGCGGCATCGAGTACGCCCTGCCCACCGACTCG
Source organism: Methylobacterium sp. Leaf361 (assembly GCF_001424445.1). Taxonomy (NCBI): domain Bacteria; kingdom Pseudomonadati; phylum Pseudomonadota; class Alphaproteobacteria; order Hyphomicrobiales; family Methylobacteriaceae; genus Methylobacterium; species Methylobacterium sp. Leaf361. Next base: position 99,657 of record NZ_LMPY01000078.1, read on the forward strand.
TTCCTGAACTTCTTCCGCTCCTCGGCCGTGACGCTCAAGGTCGAAGGCCTGTACGTCAACCTCGACCGCAACACCCGCAACCAGGGCGCGTTCGTCATCAACGCCGCCAACAACTTCCCGGTCGTCTACAGCGGCATCGGCCGCCGCTCCGACGAGTTCGCCGTCGTCCGCGCCGGCCTGAACTACAAGTTCGGCTCCTACTGAGACCAACAACTTCCCGGTCGTCTACAGCGGCATCGGCCGCCGCTCCGACGAGTTCGCCGTCGTCCGCGCCGGCCTGAACTACAAGTTCGGCTCCTACTGAGATCGACCAGCGGCGGTCGGGTGCGACGCTCGCATCCCGACCGTCGCACCCGACCCGACACGCGAAGGGGCCGCYTCCCACAGGAGGCGGCCCCTTCGCCGTTCGGGCGGCCGGAATCCGGCCCGGCCTCGACCCGGACTTGACCCGGACTTGACCCGGCGCCGCCTTAGTAGCCCTTCCAGAGGCCGGGTGTGGCCAGCTCGAGCAGGTGCCCGTCCGGGTCGCGGAAGTAGACGCTGACGCCCCCCCGCGGCCAGCGGGTGCGGCCCTCGACGGCCACGCCGGCGGCCGCGAGATGGTCCTCCCAGGGCGCGAGGGCGTCGGCGTCGATCGAGAACGCGATATGGGCCGGGCCGCGGCCGTCATGGGGCGGTATGAGACCGCCCGGCGTCTCGATCGGCTGCAGGGACCCGCCTTCCGGAAAGAGCAGGAGGACGCCGCGGCCGCCGACGTCGAAGGCGCGCATGCGGAAGTCGGTGAAGAGGCAGCGCAACCCCATCGTGTCGCGATAGAAGGCCTCGGCGCGGTCGAGGTCCGCGACGTACAGCGCCGTCTCCAGGATGGCGTTGAGCTCGGGCACGGCGATCTCCTGGCGGCGGCGCGGTCACGGCCCGCGGGACCCCGTCCGGTCCGGTCCGGGCCGGTCCAGTCCGGGCCGGCGCAGCGCCGGGCGGCGGCCGCACCGGGCCAACCGGCCGGTCCCGGACTCGGTTCGCCGCGGGCTCAGACGGCCGACGGCCGCGGCGCGCCCGAGTCGGGGCGCGGGGCGCGGCCCGGCACCAGCGACAGGGCGGCCGAGAGCAGGGCGAAGACCACGAGCGGCAGGAGGCTCAGGGTGAAGCTGCCGGTCCCGTCCTTGATCGCGCCGATCAGGTAGGGGCCGAGGAAGCCGCCGAGATTGCCGACCGCGTTGATGGCCGCGATGCTCGCCGCCGCCGTGGCGGGCGGCATCTGCTCGGTCGCGAGCGCCCAGAACGGGCCCTTGAGCATGTAGACGCCCATGGCGGCGATCGTCAGCGCCGCCACGACCGGGCCGAGCCCCGACAGGACCGTGCCGCCCGCGAGCCCCAGCGCCAGGATCAGGAACGAGAGCGCGAGGTGCCAGCGCCGCTCGGCGGTCCGGTCGCTGTGCCGGCCCCAGAGGACCATCGCCAGGGACGCGAAGCCGTACGGGATGCTGTTCAGGAGCCCGGTCTCGACGTTGCCGAGGCCGAAGCTCTTGACGATCTGCGGCGTCCAGAACGACAGCCCGTAGCTGCTCGCCGTCGAGCCGAAATAGATCGCGGCGAAGAGGGCGAGCCGCCGGTCGCGCAGGATGTCCCAGAGCGGCGGCTTCGCGGGCTGGCCGCTGCGGGTGTTGCGCGCCGCCTCGGCCCGGAGCTGCCGCTCCAGCCAGTCCCGCTCGGCCGCCGGCAGCCACGCCGCGTCCCGCGGGCCGTCCGGCAGGAGCCACAGGACCGCGACGGCCAGGAACACCGCCGGCAGGCCCTCGAGGATGAACAGCCACTGCCAGCCGGCGAGGCCGAACCCCGTCACGTTGAGCAGCGCGCCGGAGATCGGCGAGCCCAGGAACGACGAGATCGGGATCGAGATCATGAAGACCCCGATGATCCGCGCCCGGTAGGCGGAGGGGAACCAGTAGGTCAGGTAGAGGATCACGCCGGGGAAGAAGCCGGCCTCGGCGAGCCCCAGCAGGAAGCGCAGGCCGATGAACGACCACGGCCCCTGCACCAGGGCCATGGCGGCGGAGATGAGCCCCCAGGTCGCCATGATCCGGGCGATCCACAGCCGCGCCCCGAAGCGCTCCAGCATCAGGTTGCTGGGGATCTCCATCAGGAAGTAGCCGAGGAAGAAGATGCCGGCGCCCCAGCCGAACACGGTCGCCGAGAGGCCGACATCGTGGTTCATCTGGATCGCCGCGAAGCCGACATTCACGCGGTCCAGGAAGGAGACGAAGTAGGCGAGGATCAGGAACGGCACGAGCCGCCAGCCGATCCTGCGCATCGCCGAGCGTTCCAGGGCGGCCTCGTCCGGGGAGCCTGTCGCCAAGCCTGTCATCGAGCGTGTCCTCGTCGCGTCATGGAATCCGCGCGGCGTCGAGGGCGTCGATGCACCGCCGCGATGGCGGTGAGACGGATATCTCGGGCTTCCTCGCGGGCCGGTCATCTCTGGCGGTGACCTGTGCCGAATCTGCTTACCCCGTTCCCGATGCGGCTGGGAAGCGCTCGCGCGGCTTCAATCGATCGGACTTGTTGGAGGGAACGGCGTATTCGTGTGGCAGGATACCGTTGAACTACGCCGTGCCGGCGACACAGTAGGCTCGTGCAGCGGGGCTGTAGGGATGCCGATGGCCTGTTCGTCTTTGCGAGCGCAGCGAAGCAACCCAGGGATGCGAGACATCGGTCAAGCTTGGCGCAGCTGGATTGCTTCGCTGCGCTCGCAAAGGCACGGAGCCAGTTCTGCGCGATCCCTGTCGCCGGACCGCGACCCTCTCCGCGTTCGGGTACCCGGAAAAGGCGCGCACGCACGGACCTGGAGCCGCTGATCCCGCGCCCACGTCTCGAGGTCTTGAAAGAGGGCGACCCCTGCGCCTCAGCCCTTCTTGACGTTCCAGAACACCGGCACGCCGTCGAGGACGCCGGTCAGGGACGGCTTGTACGAGGTCTGGTTGAAGTACTGCCCGAGGGGCAGGTAGGGCAGGTCGACGAAGGCCTGCTGCTGGAGCTCGCCCGCGAGCCGCTTGCGCGCGGCGGTGTCCGGGGCGTCCAGCCACTGGTCCCGCAGCGCCTCGATCCTCGCGCTGGTGGGCCAGCCGATCGCGGCGCTCTGTCCGGTCCCGCGCAGGAAGGCGCTGACCGCGGGATTCGCCTGGTCGAGCCCCGCCCAGAAGGTGCAGAAGGCGCTCCAGCCGCCCTGGGCGACCGGCTCCTTCTTGGCGCGCCGCTGCACCACCGAGCCCCAGTCCATGACCTGATAGTCGACGTTGAAGCCGGCGCGCGTGAGCATGTCGGCCGCCACGTCGGCGAGCGCCTTCAGGCTCGGGAAGTCCGAGGCGCCCATCAGCACCACCTTCTCGCCCTTGTAGCCGGCCGCCGCCAGCGCCGCCTTGGCGCCCGCGTAGTCGCGCTTGCTGGTCAGGGCGTCGAGGCCGACGTCGCTCGCCATGGGCAGGCCCGGGCAGAAGAAGCCGGTCGGCACGTGGATCAGCTTGGGATCGGTGCCGGTCACCGCCTGCATGAAGTCGGTCTGGTCGACGACCTTCAGCAGCACCTGCCGGATCGCCGGATTGTCGAAGGGCGGCTGGAGCTGGTTCATCCGCAGGCAGCCGATCAGGCCGGTCGGGTCGGTGATCCGCGTCGTCAGCCCGCGGAGGGTGGGCACGAGGTCGGCCGGTGGCTGCTCCCACCAGTCCATCTCGCCCGTCTGCATGGCCGAGGCGGCGGTGGCCTGGTCGGGGATGACGTTCCACTCGACCCGGTCGACGTGGACGCGCTTCGGGCCCGAGGTCCATTGCGGCTCGCCGCCCTCGCGGGGGACGTAGCCGGCAAAGCGCTCGTAGACCACCCGGGCGCCGACCACGCGCTCGTCCGCCTTGAAGCGGAACGGGCCGCTGCCGACCATCTCGGTCACCTGCGTGAACGGGTCGGTCTTGGCGAGACGCTCCGGCATGATGGCGCAGATCGAGGAGCCGACCTTGCCCAGCGCGTCCGGCAGGAGCGCGAAGGGCTTCTTCAGGCGGAACTGGATCGTCCGGTCGTCCGGGGCGGAGAGGTCGTCCGTGTAGGCCATGAGCGTCTGGCCCATCGCGTCGCGCTTGCCCCAGCGCGCGACGCTCGCCACGCAGTCGCGGGCCAGGACCGGGCTGCCGTCGTGGAAGGTCAGCCCGGGCCGCAGGGTGAGGCGCCACAGCTTGCCGTCGTTCTCCACCGTGTGGCCCGCCACCATCTGCGGCTGGGCGGCGTAGGCGGCATCGGTGCCGTAGAGCGTGTCGAAGACGGCGAGCCCGTGATTCCGGGTGACGTAGGCGGTCGTCCAGATCGGATCGAGCACCGTCAGGTCGGCCTGCGGGATGAACTTGAGCGTCCGGGCGGCACTGCCCTGCGCCAGCGCCGGGGTCGCGAGGGCGGCCCCCGACAGGGCCATGAAGGATCGTCTGTTCAGCATGCCGACTCGCCCGAGCGTTGCAATCCCGCTCAGGTTAGCACGCGGCGGGCCAAGCGCATCACAAGCGCATCACGGGCGCACCGGTCAGCGTGCGGCCGCCAGATCCTGCACGAGGGTCAGGACGCGGCGGCGGATCTCGGGATCGTCGATGCGCCGGTAGGCATGCAGCAGGGCGTCGGCCTCGTCGGCACGCCCGCCCGCGACGCCGGCGCCCCGCTCCGCGCCCAGTGGGCCGTACAGGGAGGTGGCCGGAACCTGCAGCGCGTCGGCGATCCGCTGCAGCAGCCGCCCGGCACCCGGCGCGTGCGGCGGTGCGGAGCGCTCGAACAGGTCGTCCTCGGGCGCCGCAGCCCCGGAGGATCCGCTCCGGACAGGTGACTTCGATCCCATCGGCGGTCAGGCTCTGGCGCGCGGGCTGGCTCGAGCATTCATAATACAGAAGACCGGCAGGACGCGAGTGGCCAGCACGCAACAGTTGCATGAATGCGTAAAAGAAGTCTTGAGGTTGCAGCTACCGAACCCGTAGATCGACCGGACCGGAGCCGCACACGTACACCGCCATGCCCAAGACCAACGCGTCCGTCGGTCAGACCTGTCCCGAAGCCTTCCAGATCGCGCTCGATTCCGCCGACATGATCGGGCACTGGGCGTGGGACCCCGCGACGGACCGGGTGCGGGTCGACGCCCTGGTGGCCCTCCTGTTCAAGGTCGATCCGACCGCGGCGGAATCCGGCATCCCGCTGGCCGTCTACGAGGAGGCCATCCACGTCGACGACCGCGACCGGGTCGACACCCTGATCCGCCGCAGCGTCGCGGCGGGGAGTTCCTACGTCGCCGAGTACCGGGTGATCTCCGTCGACGGCCGGATGCGCTGGGTCCTGGCGCGCGGCCGCTTCACCAGCGACCGTCGCGGCCGGCCGACGGGCGGGCGCGGGATCCTCGTGGACATCACGGCGCTGCGCGCGCGCGAGGCGATCGGCGGCGCGACCGCGCCCGACCTCGGCGACACGCCCCTGGACCGGGCGGTCGAGCACGCCCTCGCCGCGCAGGACGCCGTCGCGGCGCTGGGCGATCCGGCCCTGAAGGCCGAGGCGGACGCGCTGCTGATGGCGCTGGGGCGACGGCTGGCCCGGCGGCAGGTCGCGGAGCGGCGCCGCCGCCTGAACTGAAGCGTGACGGCAGCGGCGCGGCGGCAACCACTAAATTCAGCCGCTACTTGTTCGCCTTGTTGGTGCAAAGCGGGGATGAACAAGCTTTCGTCAAGATAACGACTTTATTGGCCGCGAGCAGGTGCGGGACCGGCAGCGGCGTTGCCGGAGCCCCGTTCTCACCCGAGCGCGTCGCGCGCGCCGTTGCCGTCCGGACCCGGCGGGTCCGGCTTCCCGGGATCGTCGTCATGCACTTCACCGTCACCGCACGCCTGTCCGCGCGCCGGTTCGCCTACCAGCACGCCTCGGTCCTGAACGCCCTGGATCAGGGCATGAGCCTGATCGCGGCCGGCATGGCCGAGGTGACGATCACGGACGGCAGCGGCGAGGCGCGGACGCCGGCCGCGCTGTACCAGTCCCTGTTCGGGGCGCCCGGTCCCCTGCGGCGCCGCCCGGCGCAGGCGCAGGCCGCCTGATCCCGGACGACCCGATCGCGCGCGACGCCCGCCCCGCAACAGATCGCCCCGCAGCGGATCGCCCCCTCGCCGGGCGGCGACGGGGCAGTGTCCGCAGGTGCTCGGGCGATCACGCCTTCGGTTTCACGACCCGAGGCCTGGAAACGACCGCGGCCCATCTCGACTAAAGAGAAATTTGACCAGTACGACGTCGTCTTTCTGGACAACGGCCGAGATCAGGCTTAACCTCGGTGTGTTCGTGCCGCCGACATGCGCGCTCGAATGCTTCCAAGGATCATCTTACATGAAGCGCCGCAGCGCGCGACCGTTCATGGTCGAAGTCAAGCAGACCCGTTCGGCCCGCACAACGCTGACTGCCACCGAGGCGCGGCCGCGCCCGGACAAGATCCTGTGGCCGGAACTGGCGCAGGCCGCCCTCGCGCCGCCCGCACCCGCGCCCGCCCCTCAGGCGGCACCGGCGCCGCGCCCGGAACGGAAGGTGCCGGACGCACCGGTGCGCCGCGTCCTGCCGAGCCTCATGCCGATGTTCGAGGCCCCGGCCGAGCCGGTCCTCGAGGCCGCCGACGAGGCCGCGACGGACCCCGCCGCCGAGACCGTTCCGGCGCCGCGGGCGCGGCGCGGGCGGCCGCGGGCGGCCGCGCGGGACGCGCTCCCGCAGGTGCAGACGGTGCCGCCGCGCCCGGCCCCGCCGCCGGCCCTGCCCGTCGACGAGGCGCCCGCCCGCGTCCCGCCGCCGGCCGCGTCTGGTCCCACGTCGGGTCCCACGTCGGGTCAGGGCCCGTCGCCCCGGTCGACGGCAGGGCGGCGGACGAACGAGCTGCGGCTCGGCGAGCGCTGGAAGCGGCGCCTGCCGCACTTCATGCGCTGATCCCGCGCCGACGGCCCGGCCGCGCCCTCGCGGCCGGCCGCGTCAGGTAAAGAACGGCCTGAAGTTCTCGAGCCATCCGCGCAGCCAGGCCTCGCAGCCCTGCCGGGCGCCCTCGGCGTCCTGGCCGTGCCCCCAGATGTCCTCGGCCAGCGGGCTCCACCAGGTCCAGAACCGGCTCGATCCGTCGTAGGCGCAGATCCCCACGACGACCGTCCCGACCCGGCCGACGAAGCGCGGGAGCGGCACGCCTGCGGTCTCGTCCTGCGTCCAGGTGATCAGGGTCCGGGGCATGCCGTGAGAACCGTGGCCGCCCCGGGATGTTCACGGGCCCGGATGTTCGAGATGTTCGACCGGACGGATCCGCCCGGCGCGTCGGGGACCTAGGCCGCCCACCGCTCCGGCACCGGTCCCGCGGCCAGCCGCGAGTTGCGGTAGCGCGCGTCGTCGGTGACCTCGCGCTCGACCCAGGGAGGGAGCACCACCGGCTGGTCCTCGCGCTCCAGTTCGATCTCGGCCAGGATCAGGCCAGCGAGGTTCCCGCCGAACACGTCGACGTCCCAGACCGCCCCGGCATGCGCGACCCGGTAGCGGGTCTTCTCGAGCCGCCGGCCGGGCGGCACGGTGGCGAGGAGCGCCGCGCCGTCCTCCGGCGCGATGGCGAACTCGATCTCGTCCCGGCTGGCGCCGCGGCGCGGGCTCTTCCACGTGATCAGCGCGCGCTCACCGGCCCGGCGGATCCGGATCGTGTTGGCCGCGTCGGTGAAGAGGTATCCCTGAACCAGGGGCGTCCCCGCCCGGCACAGCGCCAGAACCGACGGGTTCGCGATGAACTTGCGCTCGATCTCGACAGCCATGCCGCGCCTCGTGGACGTTTGAGGCGTCAGCCTTCGCCGACAAGCCGGCCCGCGACAAGCCGCCTGGCGGAGATGAGCACAGCGTTACAGGCATGGCTCGGTGCCAATGCGCGCGGGCTGCAATGGGATCGTGTTAAACTTATGTAAAAGCGTGAGGAGGCCGTCGATTGCAGAAGCATCATCAGAAATCCCGCCCTTCTCCGTCCGCGAGGTCAGCGCTGAAGACGGCATCCAAGCGGCCGAACTTGAAGAAGCTGCTCCGCAAGGCGCAGGTCAAACCGCTCAAGCAGGTGGCGGCCCTGCCGTTCCGCGTCGGCGCCGACGGCCGGATCGAGGTCCTGCTGATCACCTCGCGGGATACGGGACGCTGGATCATCCCGAAGGGCTGGCCGATGACCGGCCGGAAGGCCCATCAGGCCGCCGCGCGGGAGGCCTACGAGGAGGCGGGGCTCGAGGGGCAGATCGCCGCGAACCCGGTCGGACGGTACCATTACCAGAAGCGCTTCGACCACGGCCGCGCCTTCCCCTGCATGGTCCGCGTCTACCCGCTGCGGGTCGAGGCCCAGCACGAGCGCTGGCCGGAACAGGCCCAGCGCACCCTGCAATGGTTCGCGCCCGAAGAGGCGGCGCGCCTCGTCCACGAGGACGAGCTCCAGGAACTCCTGACGGATTTCGCGGCGCGGCCGATCGAGATCCGCGGCGACGGGCGCGGCTGACGGGCGCGGCTGACGGGCGCCGCGACGGGCGCCGCGACGGGCACGGGCGGGCGGACCGCCGCCGCGCCCGAAGATACAACTCCTGATCTGCGGCCTGACCGGCGCCCGGCGGCGCCCGGAAGAGCCTCGTCCGCATCGCGGATCGGACCCGTGTCCGGGCGAAATGCAACTTCTGATTAGTATCCGCGGGTTAAGGTTCCCGCCGTCGCAGATGGGCGGGGCACCTCGATGTATCGCGCGTTCGCTTGCCTGACCGAGGAACATACCGGCTGGGTGGTCGCCCTGGCCGCCTGCGTGTGCTGGATCTCCTGCGCGGTGGCCCTCAAGCTGGAGCAGCGCGTCCAGGTCCGCGCCGACGGGCACGGGCCGGTCTGGCTCCTGGCCTCGGGCTTCTCGATCGGGGCCGGGATCTGGAGCACCCACTTCATCGGCATGCTGGGCTACGATCCCGGCGTGGTGCTGGGCTACGAGCCGCGCACGACCCTGCTCTCGCTGATCGTCGCGATCGCGGCCGCCACCGTGGCCTTCCTGTTCGCCCGGGCCACGCCGTCGCGCTGGGCCGGGGCGGGGGCGGGCCTCGTGCTCGGGATCGGCATCGCCTGCATGCACTTCCTCGGCATCGCCGGCGTGCGGCTGCCGGGGCACTTCACCTGGGACCCCGCCATGGCCGCCACGGCGATCGCGGCGGGCTGCGGGCTCGCGGCCGCCGGCATGGCCATCCATGTCGGCAGCGCGGGCGCGCGGGCCCGGCTCGCGGCCGCGACCGTCCTGACCCTCGCCATCGCGATCCTGCACTTCCTCGCCATGGCGGCCGCCCGCGTGGTGCCGGACCCGGCCCTGGCGGTCCCGCAGCTCGGCCTCGCCCGGGGCGTCCTGGCCGGCGGCATCGCCGGCGTGATGGCGGTGATCCTGGCCTTCGCGGCGCTGACGCTGATGCTGGACCACCTGCGCCGGATCAACGTCGCCCTGGCCCGGCAGGGCCGCATGCTGCGGGAGAAGACCCTGCTGCTCGACGCCACCCTCGACAGCATGGACCAGGGCCTCATCATGGTCGACGCCGGCGGCGTGGTCCGGGTCTGCAACGAGCGGGCGCTGGCGCTCCTCGACCTGCCCCGGGCGATGATGCAGGCGCGGCCGAGCTACCGGGCTGTGCTGCGCCACGAGGCGAGCCGCCGCGAGCGCCGGCGCCCGGACCGCTCGATCCGGACCTGGATCGAGCGCGGCGAGGCCGGGCAGACGCAGGTTCACGAGCGGGCGCGGCCCAACGGCCTCGTGCTCGAGATCCGCACCGTGCCCCTGGCGGATGGCGGCTTCGTGCGGACCTTCACCGACATCACCAAGCGGAAGGCCGCGGAGGCCGAGGTGGCGCGCCTCGCCCGCCACGACGTCCTCACCGGCCTTCCGAACCGGGCGCTGTTCCACGAGACCCTCGCGCGCAGCCTCGTCGACATCGTCCAGCGCGGCGGCGCCTGCGCGGTCCTGTACCTCGACCTCGACGGCTTCAAGAGCGTGAACGACAGCCTCGGCCACCAGGCCGGGGACGAGCTCCTCCGGCGCGTGTCGGCCGGCCTGCGGGGCATCGCGGGGGACGGGGCGGTGGCCCGGCTCGGGGGCGACGAGTTCGCCGTGCTCTCCGCCGGCGGCGCGGCCGAGGCCGAGGTCCTGGCCGAGCGCCTCATCGCGCTGTTCCACAGCCCGTTCAGCGTGGGCGGGCACCGGGTCGGCGTCGGCCTGAGCGTCGGCATCGCGCTGGCCCCCGAGCACGGGACGGATGCCGAGCCGCTGTACCGCCGCGCCGACCTCGCCCTCTACCGGGCCAAGGCCGAGGGCCGCGGCACGTACCGGATCTTCACCCCCGCCATGGACGAGGAGGCCGAGGAGCGGCGGGTGCTCGAGCGCGACCTGCGCCAGGCCCTCGACGACAACACCCTGAGCCTGCACTACCAGCCGCAGGTGGAGGGCCACACGGGGGCGCTCGTCGGGTTCGAGGCGCTCCTGCGCTGGACCCACCCGGTCCGCGGCAGCGTGTCGCCCAACGTGTTCGTGCCCCTGGCCGAGGAGACCGGCCTGATCGTGGCGCTCGGCGACTGGGTGCTGCGCGAGGCCTGCCGCGAGGCGGCCCAGTGGGCGCAGCCCCTGAAGGTCGCCGTCAACCTCTCGCCCCGCCAGTTCCAGAAGCCCGGCCTGCCCGAGACCGTCCTGGCGATCCTGGCCGAGACCGGTCTCTCGCCGGACCGCCTGGAGCTGGAGGTCACCGAGAGCATCATCATCAACGACATGGCGCGGGCCGTGGGCATCCTCCGCCGCCTGAAGAGCTACGGCATCCGGATCAGCATGGACGATTTCGGGACCGGCTACGCGTCGCTCGCGACCCTCCAGGCCTTCCCGTTCGACAAGCTGAAGATCGACCGCTCCTTCGTGGCGCAGCTCGGGACCGGGCCGCAGGCCGCCGTGATCGTCCGGGCCGTGCTCAGCCTCGGCCGCAGCCTCGGCATGGGCGTCGTCGCGGAGGGCGTCGAGACCCACGCGCAGATGAAGTTCCTGACCGAGGAGGCCTGCGGCGAGATGCAGGGCTTCCTGTTCGGCAGGCCGCGCCCGATCACCGACTACGCCGCCGCGGTCGGCGGTCCCGCCGGCCCCGCCGAGGAATCCGCCCGGGCCGAGCCGGGCCTCGCTGCGGTCGGCTGAGCGGGATCGCCGATCCGCCGCCGGGAACCCGCCCGATCGCTCCGACGTTGGCCCCGCAGATTGGATCACTTCTAAGGTCCAAGCTCTCGTCCCCCGCCGGGACGGCCCCCGGGCCGCCGGCCTCACAGGAGCCCGACCATGAACGCCAAGTGCGAGACCTGCCGGTTCTTCGACGAGCACAAGGGCAACGGCGCCGTCGCGCAGAACGATGCCGGCCTGTGCCGCTTCAACCCGCCGGTCAGCCAGCCCGCGCCCGAGTCCAAGGGTCTCTGGCCGGTGGTCGCCGCCCAGGACTGGTGCGGCCACTACACCGCCGAGATGACCGCGGCCGAGTAGGCGCGTCCGCCGCGCGACGATCGGGGCCGGCCTTCGGGTCGGCCCTTTCGTTTGGGCGGGGCCCGGCGCGGCCCGCCGCAACTTTCGCGTCCCCGGCCGCGCCGCCCCCCTGACCATCGCGGGAGCGGGCTCTACCTTGGAGCCGATCCAGGGTGCCGCCGCTTTGCGGGATGTCTTGCCGGGATGTCTTGCCGGGATGTTCCGCCGGGATGTTCCGCCGGGATGTTCCGCCCGCAGGCCCCGGCGACCGGGATCCCGTCCGCGCCTTCGTGATCTGAACCGGAGAGAGACTTGATGGTGAGCGCCGAAACCGTGCCCCAGGACCCGGGCGCCAGACCTGCGCGGACCGACGCACCGGTCCTCGCCGCCGTCACGTTCACGGTGAACGGCGAGCGGCGCACGCTCGAACTCGACACCCGCACCAGCCTGCTCGACGCCGCGCGCGAGCACCTGCATCTCACCGGGTCCAAGAAGGGTTGCGATCACGGCCAGTGCGGCGCCTGCACGATGATCGTCGACGGGCGGCGCATCAACGCCTGCCTGACGCTGGCGATCATGCACCAGGGCGCCGAGATCGTGACCGTCGAGGGCCTGGGGCAGCCCGACAGCCTGCACCCGATGCAGGCGGCCTTCGTCAAGCACGACGGCTACCAGTGCGGCTACTGCACGCCGGGCCAGATCTGCTCGGGCGTGGCCGTCCTGGAGGAGATCAGGGCCGGCATCCCGAGCCACGTCACGGCCGATCTCGGCGCCGCGCCGCAGGTGACCGAGACGGAGATCCGCGAGCGGATGAGCGGCAACCTCTGCCGCTGCGGCGCCTATTCCAACATCGTCGAGGCGATCACCGAAGTCGCCGGGAGCCGCGCATGAAGTCCTTCACGTACGAGCGCCCGGGCACGCCCGCCGAGGCGGCCGCCGCCGTCGCCGCCACGCCCGACGCCAAGTTCATCGCCGGCGGCACCAACCTGCTCGACCTGATGAAGCTGCAGATCGAGACCCCGCGCCACCTCGTGGACGTGAACGGGCTCGGCCTCGACACGGTCGAGCCGACCGAGGAGGGCGGCCTGCGCGTCGGCGCCCTGGTGCGCAACACCGACCTCGCGGCCCATCCGCGAGTGCGCAAGGATTACGGTGTCCTCGCCCGCGCGCTGCTCGCCGGCGCCTCCGGTCAGCTGCGCAACAAGGCGACCACCGCCGGCAACCTGCTGCAGCGGACCCGCTGCCCGTACTTCTACGACACCGCACAGCCCTGCAATAAGCGCCGGCCGGGCTCCGGCTGTTCGGCGCTCGACGGCGTGAGCCGCCAGCTGGCGGTGATCGGCGCCAGCGAGGCCTGCATCGCCACGCATCCAGGCGACATGGCGGTGGCCATGCGCGTCCTCGACGCCACCGTGGAGACGATCGACGCCGGGGGCGCCGCGCGGAAGATCCCGATCGCCGAGTTCCACCGCCTGCCGGGCGACGACCCGTCGCGCGACACGAATCTCGAGCCCGGCGAGCTCATCACCGCGGTGACGCTGTCGAAGCCCGTTCCCGGCACGCACATCTACCGCAAGGTCCGCGACCGCGCCTCCTACGCCTACGCGCTGGTCTCGGTGGCGGCCATCCTGGGCAAGGACGGCACGGGCCACGTCGCCTTCGGGGGCGTCGCCCACAAGCCCTGGCGGTTCGAGGCGGCCGAGGCCGATCTCCCGAAGGGCGCCAGGGCCGTGACGGCCCGGGTCTTCGCCGACGCCAAGCCCACCCACGAGAACGCCTACAAGCTGAAGCTCGCCGAGCGGACCCTCGGCGCCGCGCTCAACCAAGCGAGGGACTGAGCCATGAAGTTCGACACCGCCGCGGGTCCGAACCCGATCGACCGCCTCAAGGTCGTGGGCCTGCCCACCGACCGCATCGACGGCAAGTACAAGACCACCGGGACCGCGCCCTACGCGTACGAGCGCCACGACGCGGCCCCCGACGCCGCCTACGGCTACGTGCTGGGCTCCGCCATCGCCAAGGGCCGGGTGCGCAGCATCGACACGGCCTCGGCCCGGCAGGCGCCCGGCGTCATCGGGGTCGTCACCACCCTCGACACGCCGCGGATCGAGCGCGGCGTGATGAACGTCGCCTACCTGTTCGGCGGCGACGTGATCCAGCACTACCATCAGGCGATCGCCGTCGTGGTGGCCGAGACCTTCGAGCAGGCCCGGGCGGCCGCCTTCCTGGTGACGGTCGATTACGCCCCCGAGGCCGGTGCGTTCGACCTCGCCGCCGCGGCGAAGACCGCCGAGCCGGTCCCGGCCGACAGCGGCGAGGGCAGCGGCGGCAACGGCGAGGAGCGGACCGGCGACTTCGAGGGCGCCTTCGCGCAGGCCCCCGTGACGCTCGACGCGACCTACACGACGTCCGACGAGAGCCACGCCATGATGGAGCCGCACGCCACGACGGCGGCCTGGGACGGCGACCGGGTCACGCTCTGGACCGCCAACCAGATGATCGGCTGGGGCCACGGCAGCCTCGCCAAGATGCTCGGCCTGCCGAAGGACAAGGTCCGGCTCGACGCGCCCTATGTCGGCGGCGGCTTTGGCGGCAAGCTGTTCGTGCGCGCCGACGCGGTGCTGGCGGCGCTCGCCGCGAAGGCCACCGGGCGGCCGGTCAAGGTGGCGCTGACCCGCCCGCTGATCGCCAACAACACCACGCACCGCCCGGCCACGATCCAGCGGGTCCGGATCGGCGCCCAGCGGGACGGCACCATCACGGCGATCGCGCACGAGAGCGTCTCGGGCAACCTGCCGGAGGGCGATCCCGAGACGGCCGTGAACCAGACCAAGTACCTCTACGCGGGGGCGAACCGCCTGACCGCCATGAAGCTCGCCCGGCTCGACCTGCCCGAGGGCAACGCCATGCGCGCCCCCGGCGAGGCCCCGGGCCTCGCGGTGCTGGAGGTCGCCATGGACGAGATGGCCGAGAAGCTCGGCCTCGACCCGGTGGAGTTCCGCATCCGCAACGACACGCAGGTCGTCCCGACCCAGCCGGACCTGCGCTACTCCCACCGCGACCTCGTCGGCTGCCTCAAGCTCGGCGCCGAGCGGTTCGGCTGGGCCAGGCGCAACCCGAAGCCCGGACAGGTCCGGGAGGGGCAGTGGCTCGTCGGGCACGGCATGGCGGCGGCGTTCCGCGACAACATGGTGCTGAAGTCGGGCGCCCGGGTGCGGCTCTCCGCCGACGGCACGGTCACGGTCGAGACCGACATGACCGATATCGGCACCGGCAGCTACACGATCATCGCGCAGACCGCCGCCGAGATGATGGGCGTGCCCCTCGACCGGGTCGTGGCGCGGCTCGGCGATTCGGACTTCCCGGTCTCGTCGGGCTCGGGCGGCCAGTTCGGCGCCAACTCGTCGACCGCGGGCGTCTACGCGGCCTGCGTGAAGCTGCGGGAGGCGGTCGCGCAGAAGCTCGGCTTCAACGCCACCGACGCGGTGTTCGAGGAGGGCGAGGTCCGCGCCGGCAACCGCGCCATCCCGCTCGCCCGGGCCGCCGCCGACGGCGAGCTCGTGGCCGAGGACGCGATCGAGTTCGGTGAGTTCTCGAAGACCCAGCAGGTCTCGACCTTCGGCGCCCACTTCGTCGAGGTCGCGGTGGATGCCTATACGGCGGAGGTCCGGGTGCGGCGGATGCTGGCGGTCTGCGCGGCGGGCCGCATCCTCAACCCGAAATCCGCCCGCAGCCAGGTGATCGGCGGGATGGTCATGGGCACCGGGGCGGCCCTGATGGAGGAATTGGCCGTCGACACCAAGCGCGGCTTCTTCGCCAACCACGACCTCGCCGGCTACGAGGTGCCGGTCCACGCCGACATCCCGCACCAGGAGGTGATCTTCCTCGACGAGGTCGACCCGATGTCCTCGCCCATGAAAACCAAGGGCGTGGGCGAGCTCGGCATCTCGGGGGTCGGCGCCGCGGTCGCGAACGCGATCTACAACGCCACCGGCATCCGCGTGCGCGACTACCCGATCACCCTCGACAAGCTTCTCGACCGCATGCCGGACGCGGCCTGACAGGGGTGCGGGGACGTCCTGCCGGGCGTCCCCTACGGGTCCACGACGTGGAAGCTGGCCCGGGCCCGCATCACGAGGCGACCGTCCTCGTCGTAGGCGCTGGCGGTGAAGTCGTTCACCCCGGTCTCCTCGCCCTCGTCGTGCAGGAGCGCCGTCAGGGTCCGGCGCAGCAGGTCCCGCAGGGCGGCCCGGTCCGGGAGGACCGTGCCCTCGTCGTCCCGGACGGCGACGTGGTCGGCGGTGTCGATGAAGTAGCGCGGCATGGGTGTCTCCAGGATCGGGATGACCGGGACGGGAGCGCCCGCAAGCCTCGCCGGCGGCCGATCAGGGATACAGATCGGGTCGGCGGCCGCACTCATCTGGGTTTGAAAGACCGGGCTCATCGTCCGGGCGCGAAGGCGCGCGGGCTCGAACGGAAGAGGGGCCGCGGATCCCGCGGCCCCTCGCTCCGTCGTTCCCCCCCGGACGGGATCAGTACTTCCGGATGATCGGCTCCGGCGCCATCGGGACCGGATCCGCCCCGAACCGGTAGGTCAGGCCGGCGTAGATCGAGAGCGGCTGCGCCAGGGTGGTGGTCCGCGGGTCGTTGATCGACAGGTTGCCGGCCACTGCGCCCGTCTCGGCGAAGGTGCCGAACGTGGCATAGCGGTTGTTGGTCAGGTTGGTGATCAGCCCGAAAATCTCCAGGTTCTTGCTGACCTGATACTTCGTCGTCAGGTTCATCACATAGTAGGCCGGCAGCTTGCGGTTGAGGTTCGATTCGTCACCCCGGTAGTAGGACGACGAGAACGCCGAGACGTTGAGGCCGAAGCGCCAGTTCGGGGTGATGCTGTACTCGAAGCCCGCCTTGATCTGGTGATCGGGGATCAGCGGGATCTTGTCGCCCGGCCGGACGCGGATGCCGCCGTTCGGGATCACGTCGCCGCCCACGGCGCCGCCGGCCGCGCCGGTGCTCGCCAGCGGGTTGTTGGGCGACGAGAGGGTCGCGTTGAACTGGAAGGTCGCGTCGACCAGGGCGTAGTTGGCGTAGACCAGCAGGTCGGGCGTGACCGCGTACTCGGCGCCGACCTCGATGCCCTGGCGCCGGGTCGCCGGGACGTTGATGTAGTAGGCGCGGGCGGCGTTGCCCGCGACGGCGACCTGGTAGAGGTCGTTGCTCAGGTCGGTGCGGTAGACGCCGGCCTTGTAGGTGAGGGCGCCGCCCGACAGGAAGGCCGGGATCACGCCGCGGAAGCCGGCCTCGTAGGTCCGGCCGGTGACCTGCTTGAGCGGCGGATCGGCCACGAGCGAGTTCGGCAGCAGGCACGGCTGGGTCGGGCTGGAGCAGGACAGCTCCAGCGGGGTCGGGGCGCGGTTCGATTCCGAGTAGCCGCCGTAGAGGTTCAGCGCCGGGTCGAACTGGTAGGTCAGGCCCGCGAGCGGGTTGACCTTGGTGTACTCGTGCACGCCGGTGACGTCCGGCGAGAACCCGGTCTGGTCCCGGGTCTGGATGCGGGCGTAGTTGAGCCGGAAGCCGCCGGTCAGCGACAGCCGGTCGGTCACATCCAGCGTGTCGGTGGCGTAGAGGCCGAGATACAGGGTCGAGCCGCTGACGTTGCCCGGCGCGAGGCCGATCGCCCCCAGCGTGCGGATGTCCGGCGTGCCGAGGCCCGGGATCGTGCCGTAATACGGGTTGTTCGGATCGACGGTGATCGACAGGTTCGGGTTGATCACGCCCAGCTGGCTCGCCGACTTGAACGAGAAATTCGAGGCGTCGACGCTGCCGCCGACCACGAAGGCGTTGTTCAGGCCGAAGATCCGGTCGCGGTTGGCGGCCTGGAGCGAGCCGCCGTAGGATTCGGCCTCCGTCCGGGTCGTGTCGATCGTGCCGTACGGGATGTTCCGGACGAACGGGATCGTCTGGTTGTTCAGGCCCAGGATCGCGAACTGGTTGGCGTAGGCCCGGCGCGCCGCCACCTGGCTGGTGGGCGGCGCGTTCACGTTGAACGCGTCGTCCTGGTAGCAGAGCGAGCCCCGGAAGCTGCTGCGGCTGCTGCAGTTCTCGAAGTTGCCCTGGTTGCCGTCGACGTAGAACTCGCTGAAGCGCCGGTAATAGGCGTTGCCGGCGAGGTCCCAGGTCGGCGACAGGTCGACCCGGCCGGTCAGCTGGAGCGTGCCCACCTGCGTCGTCTGGGTCTGCGGGTAGGTGAAGATCGCCCGCGGGTCGAGATGGGTGAAGTCCACCGGCGTGGCGGCGGCGGCGCCGTAGAAGCTGCGGGCGGCGAGCCCGATCAGGTGGAACTCCGAATCCTGCGAGCGGTAGCCGAGATCCGCGTAGAGGCGGCCGATCGTGCTCGGGCTCTGGTAGCGCCAGCCGCGGTCGTTCAGGCCGTCGCCGGTGAAGTAGAAGCTCCAGGGACCGGAGATCTTGCCGTACTCGAGGTAGCCGGCGGTGCGCGCGTCCGAGCCGCCCCAGGCCGAGATCTCGGTGCCCTGCCAGGTGAAGCCGTTCTTCATCTGGATGTTGACCGCGCCGCCGATGGCGTTGAGGCCGAAGACCGGGTTGCCGGTGACCACGTCGATGCGCTGGATCGCCTGCGGCGGGATCAGGTCGAAATTGACGACGTCGCCGAAGGCCTCGTTGATGCGCACGCCGTTCTGGTAGACGGCGAGCCCCTGCGGCACGCCCTGCACCGACGAGGCCGTGAAGCCGCGGTAGCTGAGATCGACCCGGTTCGAATTGCCCTGCGAGTCGTTGAGGTTCACCCCGGGCGTGCGCCGCGCCAGCGTGGCGATCACGTTGTCGGAGCCCTGATCGACCTCGATCTGCCGGGCCGTGACGGTCTCGACGGTGCTGGGGATCTTGTTGAGCGGCTGCTCGGAGCCGCGCAGCCGCACCCCGCCGGCCGGGGCCGGCAAGGTCGGCGCGGTCTGGGCGAGCGTATCGAGATTCTGGACGCCGCTGGAATTGCCGCCGCCCGCACCCACCGGCGACGTCGAGACGACGCTGATCTCGCCGAGGGTGACGGATTGTTGAGCCTGCGCGACACCCGGCAACAGAGCCACGGACGCGATCAAGCTGCCTCGCAGGGCCCGCATATCTTCCCCCAACCTGGATTCGAAGGCACGCGCCGCTTCGCGTCGGCTGCGTGCGCCTCACTGATCTCGGGTTGGGTCGCGACCTCAATTCACATTCTGTTTAATCCCTGCGGGGGACGACTTGCGGGCTCGAATGATCGGGCCTGTGGCGCAAAGACAACAAAAGAGGAAGATCGCGGCAAGTCTTCGGGATTATTATGAAGGACATCGCGGGATAATTGCGCAATCGGGCCGGTCCTCGGGGCGGCGTCCGAGGCCGCGCGCCGGGTCGTCAGGACCGGTCCCGGCTCTCACGGCGGCGGCAGGCGGACGGCGACCTCGTTCCGGCGCAGGAACGGGATCGCGAAGGGCGGGTCGTAGCCCATGACGAAGGGCGCGCCCGCCGGTGCGCGGCCGGCCGCCGCCAGGACGGCGGCGAGGATGCCCGCCTGCGCGGCCCGCGCCTCCGGGGTGAGGCGGCCGGAGAAGCGCAGGGCCGCGACCCGCTCGGCCGGGACCGCGACCAGCCGGACGCCCGGCTCGGTCGGGGCCGGCGCCCCGGCCGCCGCCACCGCGCGGGGCAGGAAGAACCGCATCGTGCCGGTGCCGTCCCGCTCCACCGGGACGGTCATGGCGATGCGCTGGGCGATGTACTGGCCGCCGCTCTCGACCGGCGCCGTCATGGCGATGCGGTCGCCCGCCCGGTTGGCGCCGGTGATGTAGCGGAACAGTCGCCCGAAGGCGTCGCCGTCGCCCTGGCCGCGCGCGTCGGTCTCGACCGCGAGGCGCGGCGCGTAGGACCGGATCTCGACCCCGCGGTCGAGGCGCTCGACGACCGCGTAGGCGGGCTGCTCGTAGAGCGCCCGCACGCCGAAGATCCCGAGCACCGCCTCCGCCAGGGTGACGAGCGCGTACATGACCCTGTCCATGGGACCTCCGGGGGCGGGCGCGGCGTCTCCCGCGCGCGCGGAACCTCCCGCGGGAACATGGCGCCGGGAGAGCCCGTCGCCGCCCGGCTGCGGCGTCAGGCCTCTGTCAGGTCTCTGTCAGGTCTCTGTCAGGTCTCTGTCAGGTCTCCGCTGGTCCCGGCAGCGCCCCGCCGCGTCAGGGCTGCCCGCCCTGCTGCCCGCCTCTCGGCCGCCTCCGCCGCGCGCCGACGACCTTGCGCAGCACGCGCGAGACCTGGTCGGCGGAGTAGGGCTTGGGCAGCAGCTCGAACTCGCGGATCCCCTCCTGGGCGAGGGCGTGGCTGTAGCCGGAGGCCAGAACCACCGGCAGGTGCGGCATCCGCTGCCGGAGGAGCCGGGCCAGCGCGATCCCGCCCATGCCGGGCATGACCACGTCGGAGAACACGGCGTCGAAGGCCGCGCCGTCGGCCCCGAGCTGATCCAGCGCCTCCTCGGCGTTGGTCGCCCAGGTCGTCGCGTAGCCGAGATCCTCCAGGATCTGCGTGGCGAAGCGGCCGACCTCGATGTTGTCCTCCACCACCAGAACCCGCTGCCCCGCGCCGCCGGGGTCGAGGGCGGCGGCCTCCGCGGCGGCGGCGCAGGACGCCTCGGGCTCGACCTGCGGCAGGTAGAGCGTGAAGGTGGCGCCGCGGCCGGGCGCGCTCTCGACCGCGACGTCGCCGCCGGACTGCTTGGCGAAGCCGAAGACCTGGGACAGGCCGAGTCCGGTGCCCTTGCCCACCTCCTTGGTGGTGAAGAACGGCTCGAACACCCGCGCCAGCACGTCCGGCGCGATGCCGGTGCCGGTGTCGACGAGGTCGATCGCCGCGAACGGGCCGGGCGCGCCGGCATGGCCGCGGATCGGCGGCAGCGCCGCGCCGCAGCGCAGGCGCAGGGTCAGCGTGCCGGCGCCGTCCATGGCGTCCCGGGCGTTCACCGCCATGTTGACCAGCGCGGTCTCGAACTGGCTGAGATCGACCCGGATGAAGCAGGGCCGCTCCGGCAGCTCGGTCACGACCGCGATGCGGGCGCCCGTGACCGTGTCGAGGAGGTCGGCCACGCCGCGCAGCCGCGCGCCGACGTCGAGGATCTCGGGCTTCAGCGCCTGTCGCCGCGCGAAGGCGAGGAGCTGGCCGGTGAGCTTCGCCGCGCGGTCCACCGTCTCCGAGACGGCGTTGAGGTAGCGGGACCGGCGCTCCTCCGCCAGGTCCGGCCGGCGGAGGAAGTCGACCGACGAGCGGATGATCGTCAGGAGGTTGTTGAAGTCGTGGGCGACGCCGCCGGTGAGCTGGCCCACCGCCTCCAGCTTCTGCGACTGCCGCAGCGCCTCCTCGGCGTGCCGGAGCGCCTCGGCCTGGGCCTTCTCGGCGGTGACGTCGCGGCCGTAGGCGTAGACCTGCGCGCCCTCGACGGAGGTGCGCCACGAGATCAGCCGCAGGGTGCCGTCCCTGTGCCGGTAGCGGTTCTCGAAATCGGTCAGGTCGCGCGCCGCGGCGGCCGCTTCGAGCGCCTCCTGGGTCGCGCCCGCATCCTCGGGCCAGATGAAGTCCAGGAAGCTGCGCCCCACCACCGCGGCGGGCTCGTGCCCCAGGATCGTCTGCCAGGCCGGATTGACCGCGCGGAAGATGCCGTCGGCCCCGACCACGGCCAGCAGGTCGCGCGAGTTGCGCCAGACCCGGTCGTGCTCGGCCGTGCGCTCGGCCACGCGCTGCTCCAGGGTCAGGTTGAAGCGCACGAGCTCGGCCATGAGCCGCTTCTGGTCGTCGATGTCGGTGCTGGTGCCGACCCAGCGGGTGACCGCGCCGTCGGCGCCCAGGACCGGCTGCGCCCGGGCCAGGAACCAGCGATACGCGCCGTCGGCGCGGCGCAGGCGGTACTCGGACTGGTAGTCGGCCCGCGACCGGACGGCCGCCCGCCATTCCTCGTCGACCCGGTCCTGATCGTCGGGATGGATGATCCCCCGCCAGCCCGCGCCGTCGAGGGTGCCGGGCTCCCGGCCCGCGTAGGCATAGACGCGCGCGTTGAACCAGTTCGCCGCCCCGGCCGCGTCGGTCGCCCAGACGAAGTTCGGCAGCACCTGCGACAGGACCCGGAACTGCGCCTCGCTGGCGCGCAGGGCTTCCTCGGCCTGCTTGCGGGCGGTGATGTCGATCGCCGTGCCGATCACCCGCACGCAGCGCGCGACCTCGAAGATCCCGCGCCCCTTGGCGGCGACCCAGCGCACGACGCCGTCCTCCTTGCCGACGGTGCGGTACTCCACGTCGTAGACGGCGCGCCGCGCGGGATCGAGGGCGGAGGCGTAGGCCGCGCTCGTGGCCTCCCGGTCCTCGGGATGCAGGCCGGCGTAGTAATCGGCCATCGTGACCGGCACGTCGGCCGAGATGCCGAACATCGCCTTGACCCGCGCGGGCCAGAACAGGGTGTCGGCGACGACGTCGACGTCCCAGAGGCCGATCTCGGCCGCCTCGGTCGCGAGCCGCAGGCGCCGCTCGCTCTCCCGCAGCTGCTCCTCGGTCCGGCGGCGCACCGTGTCGTCGAGATGCAGCCCGTCCCAGACCAGCGTGTCGCCGACGCGGCGGGGGGCCGAGATGATGCGCGTCCAGACGTGGGTGCCGTCCGGCCGGCGCATGGGCGCCGCGACGTCGAAATGCGCGAGGTCGCGGATCGCGGCGGCCTCCGCCTCGGCGACGGCGGCGCGGTATTCCGGCAGGATCAGGTCGTAGGCGACCGCCGGGTCGGCGAGCACGTCCCCGGCCGCCAGGCCGGTCATGCGCTCGAAGCCCTGCGACACGTAGAGGAAGCGCCGGTCGGCGCCGTCGGGGGCCATGGCGAGCTGGTAGACGTAGCCGCCCGGGAGGTGGTCGGCGAGGGCCCGGATCCGGGCCTCCGCCTCGCGCAGGCGCGCCTCGGCCTGGACGCGGCCGGTCGTCTCCGTGCAGGCGCAGTGCAGGCCGGCGACCCGGCCCGCCTCGTCGCGCACCGGCGCGTACGAGACGGTGAACCAGGTCGGCTCGTCGTAGCCGTGCCGGTTCATGGTCAGAGGCATGTTCTCGGACCACGTCGCCGCGCCGGCGAGCGCCCGGTCGATCAGGGGGCCGATCTCCGGCCAGATCTCCTTCCAGACGTCGCGGAAGCGCGCGCCGAGCGCCGCGGGATGCCTGTCGCCCAGGATCTCCGCGTAGGCGTCGTTGTAGAGGAAGACGAGGTCGGGCCCGAACGCCACGAACATCGGGAACCGCGATCCCAGGATCAGGCTCAGGGTCGCCCGCAGGCAGGGCGCCCAGCTGTCCGGCGGGCCGAGCGGCGAGCCGGACCAGTCGTGGGCGCGGATCCGGGCGCCCATCGCACCGCCCTCCACGAGGAAGGCCGGGGGCGCGGTCCCGACGGTCTCAGGCATCGGACCAGGCGCGTGACTCGGACATGGGGCGAGGAACCGGCGGGACAGGACAGCGCCATCGGTGCCCCAGCGGGCGGGTTCGCGCAACCGCGTCGGCGCGCACGCGCCGCCCGAGACGCCGTGCGGGGCCCGCACGCCGTGTGGAGAACGCCCGGGAGAGCCCCAGAGACGCCAGCGGGACGCCAGCGGGACGCCCGCGCGACGTCCCTCTCAGGCGCTCCTGTCGCGGCCCGAGATCAGCCGGAGCTGCGCCGGCGGGCGCACCGCCAGGGCGGCGGCGACCTTGCCCTCGAGTTCCCCGACGCGGAACGGCTTCAGCACGATCGCGTCGGCGCCGACGGCGCCGGCCTCGGTCAGGGCGGTGGTGTCGGCGAAGCCGGTGACGAACAGGACCGGCAGCGCCGGCCAGCGCTTCCGCACCTCCAGGGCCGTCTCGGCCCCGTTCATGCCCGGCATGGCGAAGTCCATCACGACGAGGTCGACGCCCGGATCCGCCTCCAGGGCGGCCAGGGCCTGGAGGCCCGAGGCCGCCTCGCGCACCGCGTAGCCGGCCTCGATCAGGCGGGTCGTCGTCACCTCGCGCACCTCGGCGTCGTCGTCGACCACGAGGAGCCGGGGGCCGCTCCCGGGCGGGTGCGTCCGCGCGGCCTCGGCCGCGGCCGGCAGGCGGGGCACGGCGCCCTCGGGCTCCGCGGCCCGGGGCAGGTAGACCTTGATCGAGGTGCCCTCGCCCGCGACCGTGTCGATCCGGATGCCGCCGCCGGACTGCTTGACGAAGCCGTAGACCTGGGCGAGCCCGAGACCCGACCCCTTGCCGACTTCCTTGGTGGTGAAGAACGGCTCGAACACCCGCGCCAGCACGTCGGGCGTCATCCCGGTGCCGGTGTCGCTCACCGCCACCATGACGTAGGCGCCGGGCACCGGCTGCTCGGGCCGCGTCGGCGCCCCGGTGACGCTGACATTGGCGGTCTCGATGGCGAGCCGGCCGCCCACCGCCATCGCGTCGCGGGCGTTGATGGCGAGGTTCAGGATCACGAGTTCGATCTGGGTGGCGTCGACCAGGGCCGGCCACAGGTCGGGCTGAAGGGTCGTCTCGATCCGGACCGCGCCGCCGATCGAGCTCTGCAGCAGGTCGCGCATCGACGCGACCGTCTGGTTGAGGCTGACCGGCGTCGGCTCCAGGCGCTGGCGACGGGAGAAGGCGAGGAGCTGCGCGGTGAGCCGGGCGCCGCGCTCGGCGGCCCCGCGCATCATGGCGAGGCGGCGCTTCGAGCGGGTGTCGGACACGACCCTCTCGAGGAACTCGATGTTGCCGGCGATCACCGTCAGCAGGTTGTTGAAGTCGTGCGCGACGCCGCTCGTGAGCTGGCCGACCGCGTCCAGGCGCTGGGCGAGCCGCAAGGCGTCCTCCGCCCGCTCCCGCTCGACGATCTGGGCCTGGAGGGCCTCGTTCGCCGCGGCGAGTTCGCGGGTCCGCTCGGCGATGCGCACCTCCAGCGTCTCGTTGAGCGCTTGCAGGGCGGCCTCGGCCTCGCGCTTGTCGGCGCGCGCCCGCGCCTCGGCGAGCGCCCGGACGATCGTGCGCGGCATGCGGTCGAGGCGCTGCTTGACGACGTAGTCGGTGGCGCCGTTCTTCAGGGCCTCGACCGCGACGTCCTCGCCGAGCGTGCCCGAGCAGAAGATGAACGGCGTGTCGGGGCACTGCGCCCGGGCGATGCCGAGGGCGCTCACGCCGTCGAAGGTCGGCAGGACGTAGTCCGCCAGGATCAGGTCGTGCCGGCCGGCGACCGCCGCGCGGGCGAAGGCGTCGCGGGTCATCACCCGCTCGATCGCGACCGGGTGCCCGAGGGTCTCCAGCTCGGCCTCGATCAGCTCGGCGTCGAGGTCGCTGTCCTCCAGGTGGAGGACCCGCAGCGGCCCCGCGGAAGGTCCGATCACGCGTTCGATGGCCAGCCTCCCCGGTACGGCGGCGGCTCGTTGAGGAGGGCCCAGAACACGCCGATCTCCTTGATCGCCGCGAAGAACTCCTCGAAGGCGACCGGCTTCACCACGAAGGCGTTCACCCCGAGATCGTAGGAGCGCACGAGGTCGGTCTCCTCGCGGGACGAGGTCAGCATCACCACCGGCACCTGGCGGGTGACCGGGTCGCCCTTGATCTTGGCGAGCACCTCCAGGCCGTCGACCTTCGGCAGCTTCAGGTCGAGCAGGACCACCGCGGGGTCCTGGGCCTGCCGCTTCTCGTGCGCGCCCCGCCGGTAGATGAAGTCGAGGGCCTCGGCGCCGTCGCGGCAGATGACGATCTCGTTGGCGAGCTGGCTCGATTCGAGCGCCGCCAGCGTCAGCTCGATGTCGTTCGGGTTGTCCTCGACCAGGAGGATGGGCTTCAGTCCCGCCATCAGTGGGCCTCCTCCCGGATGGGCAGGGTGAAGTAGAAGGTGGCGCCCGCGCCGAGCCTGCCCTCGGCCCAGGTCCGGCCGCCGTGGCGCTCGACGATGCGCCGGACATTGGCGAGGCCGATGCCCGTGCCCTCGAACTCCTCGACCCGGTGCAGCCGCTGGAAGACGCCGAACAGCTTGTCGACGTAGGCCATGTCGAACCCGGCGCCGTTGTCGCGCACGTAGTAGACCGCCTCGCCCTCCCGAGGGGGGAGGCTGCCCATCGCGATCACCGCCTCCGGGGTGCCGCGGGTGTACTTCACGGCGTTCGACAGCAGGTTCTCGATGACGAGCCGCAGCATCACCGGGTCGGCATAGGCGCGGCCCAGGGGCGCGATCTCCCAGCGGAGGGTCCGGTCGGGGGTGACGTCGCGCAGGACCTTCCGGCGGACCTCCTCGACCAGGGCGTTCATGTCGCCCCAGACCTTGTTGAGGGCGTGCCGGCCCATCTGCGAGAAGCTCAGGAGGCTGTCGACCAGGGTGCCGGCCGAGAAGGCCGCCTCGATGATCGTCTCCACGTAGTGCCGGCCCTTGTCGGAGAGCTGGGCGCCCTCGCGGGTCTTGAGCAGGTTCGCGTAACCGACGATGTGGCGGAACGGCGCGCGCAGGTCGTGGCTGACCGAGTACGAGAACGCCTCCAGCTCCTTGTTCGAGCGCTGCAGCTCCTCGCTCATGGCGGCGAGCTCCTCGGCCCGGCGGAGCACGATGCCGAGCACCGAGGCGCGCAGGTCCTTGGCGGCCTCCACCTCCGGGTCGGACCAGGGCAGGGAGCGGCCCTGCACGGTCTCCTTCCAGATCTCGAACGACTTGCGCGGGTGCAACCGGTCCGGGCCGCCCTCCGGGTCGGGCCGGACGGCCTTCACGGGGTTGCCGCCCCACTTCACCGTCCGCACGACCTCGGGCCTGAACCAGAGGATGTAGCTCGCGTACTTCTTCGAGACCGAGATCGCCAGGAGGCCGCTCGCCCGGTCGGCGAAGGCGGCGGCGGCCGGGAACGCCTCCGACAGGGCCTCGGAGACGAAGACCTCCTCGGCATCCTCGCGCTCGGACAGCCACCGATAGAGGGTGCGGACCTCGCGCTCGGTCGGCGTCGCCCCGAGCAGCCGGCAGCGGTCGGCCGTCACCACCGCGGCGCCGGTCGCGTCCACCAGGGCCAGGACGTCGTCGGGGTGGTTGAGCAGGCCGTCGACGAAGCTGTCCTCCTCGGCCATGAACGCGAGGAGGCGCGCCTGCACGGCGCCCAGCGCCAGCCGCTTCTCGGACTGGGCGCCGCGCTCGCGGGCCGAGAGCTGCAGGGCGAAGATCTGGGTGAGCACGTCGCAGGCGTTGCGCGCCTGGAGGGGCACGCGCCTGGGCGCGCGGTTGTGGCAGGAGATCAGGCCCCAGAGGGCGCCGTCGACGAGGATCGACACCGACATGGACGCCATCGTGCCCATGTTGCGCATGTACTCGACGTGGACCGGCGAGACCGAGCGCAGCACCGACTGGCTGAGGTCCAGCGGCCGGCCGGAGGGCGTGGTGGCCGGCCGGATCGGCACGGGGACGTAGCCGGCATCCGGGATGATGCGCAGCCGGTTCCGGCGGTAGAGCTCGCGCGCCTGGGCCGGGATGTCGGAGGCGGGGAAGCGCAGGTCGAGGTAGGAGGGCAGGACGCCGTTGCCGGCCTCCGCCAGCACCGTGCCGTGCCAGTCGCGGTCGAACCGGTAGACCAGGGCCCGGTCGAGGCCGGTGATCTGGCGGATGTCCTCGGCGACGAACTGGCAGAGGTCCTCGACGGTGCGGGCGGTCTGCAGGCGCTCGACGAAGGCCCGCAGGCGCGGGGTGAGCACGTCGACGCCGATCTCGGCCGCGGCCGCGTCGATCTCCTCCAGCTCCAGCACGACGAGTTCGTCGACCCGGTGGGCCGCGACCTCGTAGGCCTGGCGCCCGCCGGCGGTCTCCAGCGTCACCGTCCGGAGATAGAGGGCGCCGTCCTGGGGCTCCGCCGCCTCCAGGTGGTGGCGGACGACGGCCGCGAGGTCGGGCAGGGCCGCGTCGAGGACGGTGCCGACGGAGGCCGCCGCGGGGGCGTTGGCGCTCGCCTGGACGATGGTGAGGGACCGGGCCTCGAGGCCGAGCAGGAACCCGTGCGGCTGGACGCTGCCGACGATGTGGATGGGCTCGCGATCGCACGCGGTCAGGTCGAGACGCTGGGCCGCGCCGCTTCGAAGGTTCAAGCCGGGATTCGCCCCCTCACCGGGTCGGCCACAAAATTTAACGCCTGTTAACAGCCGGACCGGGCGGCTCCTATAGGCTTAAAGCACTGGTAAGGACGGCGCGCCCCGTCCGCGCCCCGTCTGCGCCCCGTCCGCGCCCCGTCCCCGCGCGCGGTCGCCGCCGGGCTCAGAGGGCCGGAGCCGTTTCATCCGCTCCGCGCGCGCGACGCCAGGTCGCACGGCGGGGCTCCGGCGGTCCCGCGGGGGCGCCGAGCCTTCTGAAGGCGTGGTGGACGCCCGGAACCCGCTCCGGCGGTCCGGTAACCGGCGGCGAGGGACGCCGCGCCGTCAGCCGCGACCCAGCGCGTAGAATTCCGGGTTGGGCCGCATGTTGCTGACGTTCGCCAGCCGGTTCGACAGGCCGAAGAAGGCCGCGATGGCGGCGATGTCCCAGGCATCCGCGTCGTCGAAGCCGTGGGCCCTGAGCGCCGCGAACGCGGGCTCCCCGACTTGATGCGCGGACTGGCTGACCAGCATGGCGAAGTCGAGCATCGCCTTCTGCCGGTCGGTGATGTCGGCCTTGCGGTAATTGATCGCCACCTGGTCGGCGATCAGCGGATCCTTGGCGCGGATCCGGAGGATCGCCCCGTGGGCGATCACGCAGTACTGGCACTGGTTGATGGCCGAGGTCGCCACCACGATCATCTCGCGCTCGGCCTTGGTCAGGTTGCCCGGCCTGTCCATGAGCGCGTCGTGGTAGGCGAAGAACGCCCGGAACTCGTCCGGACGGTGGGCGAGCACGAGGAACACGTTCGGGATGAAGCCGGACTTCTCCTGCACCGCCTCGATCCGCGCGCGGATGTCGTCCGGCAGCGTCTCCAGGCGGGGGATCGGGAAGCGGCCGATCGGGGCGTCTTCGGCTGGCACGGGGCGCTCCTCGCAGATCGTCGCGGATCGAGCCGGCGCCCGGGGCCGCCGGCCATCCCGGGCAGCCGATAGACCGAACGGTCGCGGCGGCGCAATCGCGCGCGGCCGCCGACGGCGGTGTCTTCTCACAGCCTCGACCTGACGCCTCGACCTGACATGGCCCTCTCGGTCGGCCTCAACTCTGCCCGAAAGCTTCCATTCGGTCCGTCCGAGATTCGGCGGTGCGCGTGCGGGCGCGCCGCGGGGAGGATGGTGTGCGACCGATGACGCCTTCGCCGAAGCGCTCACCGCCCTGGGGCGGCGGATCGAGGCCCGTCTCCCACCGGGACCGACGGTTGCCGAGCCCGCTCCGCGACTGAGCCGGAGGCGTGACCGGATCGTCCGAGACCCGCCCGCCGATCGCTGACCGGCGACGCGCCGGTTCTCACCCCGCCCCGCACCGACGGATCCAACCCGCGAGCCCGACAGCCGTGCGAATCCCATCCACGACCCGCATCCCGCGCCTGACCCTGCTCCTGCCGGTGATCCTGTCGGTGATCCTGTCGGCGGCCCTGTCGTCGGCCCTGCCGCGTCCGGCCCGGGCCGACGACAGCGTCGCGACCCTCGCGACCGGCGGTCTCGTCCTGGAGAAGACGGACCGGATCGCCCTCGTCTCCGAGGACCTCTTCCTGTCCGAGAAGGCGGTGCGGATCGTCTACCGCTTCCGCAACCTGACCGACCGGGACGTCGAGACGACGATCGCGTTCCCGATGCCCGACATCTCCGGGGGTCCCGACGCGATGCTGAGCATCGCCGACCCGAAGCACGACAACTTCCTCCGCTTCACCACCGAGGTCGACGGCCGGCCGGTCGACTCGCAGGTCGAGCAGCGCGCCTTCGTCACGCCGGCCGGCAAGCCGGAGGTCGAGGTGACCGGGCGGCTGCGGAGCCTCGGCATCCCCCTCGTCCCGACGGTCGAGGCGACCGAGGCCGCGCTGGCCGCCTTGGGCGCCGATCAGCGCCGCGGCCTCGTGGCGGACGGCCTCCTGGAGCCCCAGGACATGGGCAAGGGCACGACGAGCCTGTTCCCGGTCTGGACCCTGCGGTCGAAGTTCTGGCGCCGGCAGGTCTTCCCGGCGGGCCGCGACGTCGTCGTCCGGCAGAGCTACGTTCCGGGCGTCGGCGGCCTCTCCAGCCTGTCGTTCGGGACCCCGACCGAGGGCGCCGACGAGAAGGCCGAGTACGCGCGGAAATACTGCACGGACGCGGCCTTCCTGAAGGCGGCCCAGGGGCTCGCCCGCAGGATCGCGGCGGCGGGCGGGCAGGGGGTGCAGGCCTTCGAGCAGTACTTGTCCTACGTGATCACCTCCGGCGGCAACTGGGCCGGGCCGATCGGCACGTTCAAGCTGACCGTGGACAAGGGCGATCCGACGACGCTCGTGTCGTTCTGCGCCACCGGACTCCGCAAGACCGGCCCGACGACCTTCGAGAGCGTCGTGACGGATTACGTGCCCCGGCGCGACATCGACATCCTGATGCTCAAGACCACGACGGGCCGATGAGTGGCGGCGCGCCATCCTGCCCGGATCCGGAGGGCCCGACGGCCCGAGCCGGCCGGGACCGCACGGCCGATCGCGTCCAGACCGCCACAGGAGGGATATCCGTGCGTAGCCAAGCCCGTCCGGCGCGCCTGAGCCCGCGATCGTTTCCCCGATCGATCCTCCGATCCGGCCTCGTCGGCGCAGTCTGTGCGCTCGGCACCGTCGGCGCCCGGGCGGCGCCGGATTGCGCCGGGATCCGGGACAGGGTCGAGACGCTGATCTGTGCCGACCCCGCCCTGACGCGGCTGGACGAGGAACTCAGGCGCCTGTTCGACCGGATCGTGGGCGAGACGCGCGGGGTCGACGGCGAGACCGGCCAGGCGATCGACACCTTC
The DNA here is from genome assembly GCF_001424445.1 of Methylobacterium sp. Leaf361. Taxonomy (NCBI): domain Bacteria; kingdom Pseudomonadati; phylum Pseudomonadota; class Alphaproteobacteria; order Hyphomicrobiales; family Methylobacteriaceae; genus Methylobacterium; species Methylobacterium sp. Leaf361. The sequence goes on from NZ_LMPY01000078.1 coordinate 130,124, forward strand.
GGCGAGGACCACGCGCGCTGGCGCGCGCGGGTCCGCGATGCCTGCCCGGACACGGCCTGCCTGACGCGGGCCTACACCGCGCGGATCGCGCAGGTCCGGCGCGACTGGAGCCGGGCGCTGCCGGACACGCCGGCGCTGCGCCACGTGGTCAACGCCCGTTTCGGCTTCTCCGTCGACGTGCCCGCCGACCTCGTCGCGGAGCCGCCGCCGGACAACGGCGACGGGCAGGCCTTCCGCTCGGCCGACGGCCACCTGCACCTGACGGTGTCGGGCCTGAACGACGTGCTCGACCAGGATCTCGACGCCGTCGTGGCCGCGGACCGGAAGACCTGCCTGCGGCAGCCGCCGGAATACGCGGCGCGCAAGCCCGGCTGGATCGTGCTCTCCTGCACGACGGCGGCCGGGATCCTGTATCGGAAGACCCTGCTGGCGGGCGGCCGCGGCGGCGCCTTCGTCACCCTGCGCGTCCGCTACCCCGCGGCCGAGCAGGCGCGCTGGCAGGCGGCCGTCACCACGGCCGCGACCTCGCTGCGGCTGACGGAACCGGGCCGGAGCGCCCGCTGACGGCGCCCCGGGTCCCGGACGCCCCCGGTCACCGCGAGAAGGTCGTGGCCGTCTGCGCGGTCGACACCATCATGTTGTAGTCGTTCACGATCCAGGTCACGTCGCGCCCGGCGCCGCGCCGGGCGTCGCCCCTGGCCTTGGCGAGCTTGTCGTCGAACTCGCGCAGCTTGCCCAGGAGCGCGCGCGGCCGGCTCTCGAACACGTGGAAGGAGTTCGGGTTGGCGGCGCTGTACCCGTCCATGTCCTTCACGGCGACGGCGTAGCGCCCGAGCGCGGCGTCGAAGGCCGCCATGTCGACGACCGGCTTGGCGTCGGTGGGCAGCAGGTCCATGACCTTGCGGCAGGCGGTCATCACGTTCGCGACGTGCCAGCGCGCCTTGCGGCCCTCCCGCGCCTCGATGGCGGCGAGTTCCAGCGCGTCGCTCTTCTCCTTCTCGACCCGCAGCGCGGCGTCGACCTTGGCGCGCGCCGCCAGGAAGGCCGGCCCCGCGACGGCGAGCTTGGCGTGGAGCGCCTTGCCCTGCTCCATCTTGTCCGCGCGGTAATCCTGCCGCTCGTAGTAGCCCTCCGCCTCGGTGACCGTCGGGGCGAGCGCCTGATAGGCGGCGATGTAGGTCTTCACGGCGCCGTCGAGGTCCGGCATCGCGGGCGGCTGCGCCGTCGCGGCCTCCGCCTTCGCGATCTCGCCGCGCACGTCGTAGAGCCCGTAGAGGCCGTAGATGATCCGCTCGCGGCCGGTCGGACCGGTCTTCATGTTGACCCAGCTCTGATAGCGGCCGAGCGATTCCTGCGCCCGCAGGGTCCGGTTGAGGAGCCCGACATAGGCGTTGAGCTTGCGGATCGTCTCCTGAGCCGGATCGCTCTCGGGCTTGGTCGCCGGCCCCGCCGGTGCCGGGGCAGGGGCCTGCGCGGGGGCCTGCGCACGGGCCGGGGCGGCGGCGAGCAGCGCCGTCAGCATCAACCAAGTCGTCGTTCTCAGGCTCGTCGCTCTCATGGGCGCTGGGGATCCTCCAGATGGTTCTGCCCCTGTAGCCGGCGTTCCGCGCGAAGACCAGACACGGGATCGGGTCGATCGCGCCCAATAGATCTCTCGGGATCGACAGCGGCGCGTCTATCGGAGCGTTCGACGATCACATCCCCGATCATCGTCACGGGAACGATGATCTCGCGGGGCGTCGGAGCGCGAGGCCGGGAAGTCCATCGCGGGTGCCCGGAGCGTCTTCCCGGGCCTGCGGCGCGATCCGCCTCGTCCCGCGGCGGCGGATCGGGTAGAGCATCGGCCGATGCTCGACGGCCATCCCCGCATCCTGGCTGACCTGCGCGCCCGGCTGGCCGAGCCGCACCGGGTCTATCACGGCCAGGCGCATATCGACGCGCTGCTGGAAGCGTTCCGCGCCCGCCGCGGGATGGTCCGGGATCCCGACGCGGTGGAACTGGCGATCTGGTTCCACGACGCCGTCTACCGGCCGGGCGCCGCGGACAACGAGCGCCGCAGCGCCGCGCTCCTGCGGGCGCTGCCGGAGGGCGCGGTCCCGGCGCCCACGCTGGCGGCGGCCGAGACGATGATCCTGGCGACCGAGCGGCACGCCGTCCCGGACGGTCTCCCGGCCGCGGACGTCGCGCTCTTCCTTGACATGGACATGGCGATCCTGGGGGCGGCGCCCAACGCCTACGACGGCTACGCCGCCGGCGTGGCGCGGGAATTCGTCCCGGTCGTGGGCGCGGCCGCCTACCGGCAGGGGCGCGCGGCCTTCCTGCGGGGGGCCCTCGCATCCGGCCGGCCGCTGTTCGTCACCGCCCGGGCCCGGGCGGCGCTGGAGGGGCCGGCGCGGTCGAACATGCGGCGGGAGCTCGCGGCGCTGGGCCGGTGAGCCGCGGCGGCTCGGGACCCGGTCACGGGTCGATGAGGTGCGGCACGAAGCGGGCCCGGTCGGTGGTGATGAGGCCGTCCGACTCGCGCAGGCACAGGCCGGCGGGCCGGTCGCCGACCATCCAGCTGCCGACCAGCGCGCGGCGGCCCGCGAAATCGGGCAGCTCCGCCAGGGCCTGCCGCACGTAGCCCTCGCCGCCGTAGGGCCCCTCGTCGCGCGCCGCGACGGCGCCGTCGCGCACGATCAGCACGTTGGCGCCCTCGCGCCCGTAGAGGGGTTTCTTCACGAAGCTCCGGCCCAGCGCGGCCTTGGCCGGATCCTCCTCGAAATAGGTCGGCAGCAGGTTGGGATGGCCCGGCGCCATCGCCCAGAGATGGGCCAGCAGCCCCTTGTTGGAGAGCACCGCCTTCCAGGGCGGCTCCAGGAACCGGGTCGCGGCCGCGCCGACCGCGCGGCCGAACGGGTCGGCGAACATCCACTCCCACGGGTAGAGCTTGAACAGGCAGCCGATCGGGGCGCCGGCCGCGTCCACGAAGCGCCCGTCCGCGTCGAGCCCGATCGCCTCGACCGGCAGGAAGGGGGCGGGGCGGCCGGCCTGGAGCGCGCAGTCCTGGAGATAGGCCAGCGTGCCGCGATCCTCCGGCGCGTCGGGGAAGCCCGCGAAGGCGACGCCCTCCGGGGGCGCCACGGCGGCGAGGCGCGCCACCAGCGCCTCGTGCAGGGTGTTGAACTGGTCGGCGCCGGCGGGGAGGCGCCCCCGCGCCAGCCCGTCCTCCAGCCAGAGCCACTGGAAGACCGCGCTCTCGTAGAGGGCGGTGGGCGTGTCGGCGTTGTACTCGAGGAGCTTGGCCGGCCCGTCGCCCCCGTAACTGAAGTCGAAGCGCCCGTAGAGGCTGGGATCGCGCCGCGCCCAGCTCGCCCGGATCGCGTCCCAGGCGTGCTCGGGGATCCGCAGCGAGGCGAGGATCGCCGCGTCCCGGACCGCCCGGTCCACGAAGGCGAGGCAGAGGTCGTGCAGCGCGGCGCTCGGCGCCTCGATGGCGTCCTCGATCTCCGCGAGGCCGAAGGCGTAGTAGGCGCTCTCGTCCCAGTAGGGGGCGCCGTCGAACGTGTGGAAGGTGAAGCCGGCCCGCGCGGCGTGCTGGCGCCAGTCGGGCCGCTCCGGGACCGGCACCCGGCGCATCAGCCGCCCCCAAACCCGCCCGCACGGCCGCCCGAGCCTCCGGAGAACGCCGTCGCCCGCCCGGTGCCGCCGAAGCCGCCGCGGCTGATCGTGCGCGGGGTCGCGCTCGTGGTGCGGGCGACCGAGGCGGGGACGTGGACCCGCGAGGCGCCGCCCGCGTAGGCGACCCGCCCGCCCGCACCGGTGCAGTAGCCGCCGCCGTGCCCGGCCGTCGCGGCCCCGGCCTCGTCGCGCTCCTCCTCGGGCGCGTGCGGGTAGAGCGGCTGGACCGGCAGGTCCTGCGCGTCCGTGCGCCCCATCATGAAGGCGGCCATCACCGGCAGGTAGCGGCCGCGCGCGGCCTCCGTGACCTGCGCGCCCGGGGTGCAGCCGCCGGTCCCGTGGTGGCGCTGGCAATCGGCCTCGGTCTCGTAGCGCGGCGCCGTCGCCGCGTAGGTCTCCTGCGCGCTCGTGTAGGCGGCGATGCAGGCCTCGGCGCCGCGCAGCTGCTGGGCGATGCAGGCGCCGAGCGTCCCGTAGACGAGCGCCTCCTCCTCGCGCTGGGACGGGTCGAGGCCGCCGAGCGTCAGGGCGGCCGCGCCGGCGCCCGCGACCAGGACCAGCGACACGGCGGCCGAGCGCTTGGAGCGGCGGGTGGCGGCGAAGCCGGTCCCGGGCCCGCCGGAGGCTGCGTCGGAGGCTGCGTCGGGACGTGGCGCGGTCTCCGTCACCGGCCCCTCAATAGGTCATCGAGGCGGCGTTCACGACGCCGCCCGCCAGCGAGGCCGCGCCGAGGAGGATCGCGGCGGCGGCGCGGTCCTCCTCGATGCGCCGCGACAGGTCCGGCACCGCGAGGCGCACGAGCCAGTAGATCGCGATCTGGATCACCAGGGCGATCAGCCCCCAGATCAGGCAGTCGAGCAGCGACCGCGCGTTGTAGATCGCCACCGCCAGCGGCAGGGTGAAGCCGACCAGGCTCCCGCCCAGCGCGACGGCGGCCGCCGTCACGTCCCGGCGGATCAGCGCGAGCTCGTTGTGCGCGGTGGCGAGGGTGTAGATCAGCAGGTAGAGGCCGATCAGCCCGGTCGCGGTGCCGAGATAGAGCAGGAAATCGGGCAGTCCGGAGACGAGGGTCACGCAAGACCTGCCGTCTCGCCGGTTCCGATCGTCGCGAGCATCGCGGCCGGACAGGTCTCCCGGTCGAATCGCCCGACACGCGAAGCGGATATCGGGGCTGATTGCTGCGCGCGGGACCGATTCACACGCGCGAATCCACGCAATTTCCCGCGCGGTGTCAAGCTTGTCGGGGATTTCAGAGGGTTAGACTGGCGGCAATACGCGCAGGACCCGCCTCGGAGGACCCGCCTCGGAGGACCGGCCGCTACCAGACCAGCCGCTCGATCACCGCGTCCGGATGCACCGCCTGCCGGCCGAGCCATTCCGCCACGTCGCCCAGGCGGTGATGCGCGGCCGTGACGCCGAGTTCCTCCGCGTGGATGCCGCGGGCCACCAGCAGGCTGGCGATGCCGACGCCGCGGGCGCCGGCGATGTCGGTGCGGATCGCGTCGCCGATCGCCAGGACCCGCGCCGGGTCCACCGGGGCCCCGGCGAGCGCCGCCCCGGTGAGCGCTGCCCCCTTGGCGAGCGCCGCCTCGTAGACCGGGCGGTGCGGCTTGCCGGCGTAGACCACGGGGCCGCCGATCTCCGCGTAGGCCGCCGCGAGCAGGCCCGCGCAGGGGATCAGGCGGTTGCCGCTCTCCACGACGAGGTCCGGATTGGCGCAGATCATGGTCAGCCCGCGGGCGGCGAGGCGCTCCAGCTCCGGCCGGTAATCGTCCGGGGTCTCGCTGCGGTCGTCGAACAGGCCGGTGCAGACGACGAGGTCGGCCTCCGGCCCCGGGACGAGGCTGAGGTCGAGCCCCTGGAAGATGCCGAGGTCGCGCTCCGGCCCGAGATGCCGGATCCGGGCACCCGGGCGCGCGGCGATCAGGTCGTGGGTGAGGTCGCCCGAGGTCAGGATCGCGTCGTAGGCCTCCCGCGGCACGCCGAACCGGTCGAGGATGCGGCCGACGCCGTCGCCGGGCCGGGGCGCGTTCGAGACGAGGACGACCCGGCGCGGCCGCGCGCCCGGGAGGCCGCGGAAGCGGATCAGCGCCTCGCCCGCGGCCGTGTGGGCCGTCTGACCGTCGTGCAGCACGCCCCAGACGTCGCAGAGGATCAGGTCGTACCGGTCGGCGACCTCGGCGAGGCCCTGGAGGGTCGGGATCGGCGCGGGGGTGGTGCTCATGGGAGGTCCTGGATGCAAAAGGTCCGGGACCTTTTGTGGGAGCAGGGCAGCGCCCTGCGATATAGCAGGGCCGCGTCCTGACAACCCGCCAGAGCGCGCGGCCCTCCGGAAACCCCCTACGGGCGCCCGGCCGGGCCCAGCCGGTGCTCGGCGAAGAAGTCGAGCATCGCCCGGGACGCGTCGGGCCCCTCGGGATCCGTGTAGCTGCCGTCGGGGCGGCCCCCGGACCAGGCGTGGCCGGCGCCGCGCACCCGCCAATCCTCGACCACGACCCGGCCCGCCTCGTCCCGGTAGCGGGTGCGGGTGAAGGGGTGGCCGCGGCCCTCGAAGGTCTCCGACCGCGGCGTCAGCCCGGCGACCTTGGCCTGGGCCAGCACCTGGTCGGCGTTGCGCACGCTCACCGTGCCGTCGTCCTCTCCGTGGAAGATGATCGTCGGGACGCGGGTCGCGGGCGCCGGGGTGCCGAAGGCGGTCGGGGCGCCGAGGCCCGGGGCGCCGACCTGCATGGCCATCAGCGCCGAGCCGAGGTCCCGGGCGCAGCCGGCCGCGAGGCCCGAATGCACGCCGACGGCGGCGTAGAGATCCGGGTAGGCGCGGGCGATGTTGAGGGCGGCGGCGCCGCCGGCCGACAGGCCGGCGATGTAGACCCGGGCCGGGTCGATCGGGTGCTCCGCCATGATCGCGCGGGTGAGGCCCGCGATGATCGCCGGCTCGCCCGCGCCGCGGCCCTGGTCCCGGGGCTCGTACCAGTTCCAGCAGCGCTGGGCGTGGGCCTGGCGGCTCTGGGCCGGGTAGGCCACGAACACGCCGGCGCGCTCGGCGAGGGTGTTCATGCCGGTGCCGGCGGCGAAATCGTCCGGGTTCTGCGTGCAGCCGTGCAGCATCACGATCAGCGGCGCCGCCCGGTCCGGGTGGCTCGGGATGAACAGCTTGTACTCGCGGGTGCCGGCGGGCTCGGCATGGGTCAGGGACACGAAGCGCCCCCCGGTCCCGCCCGCCCGGTCGGCGGGCGGCGGGGCCGGCGACCGGAGCGGGTTGCCCAGGCCCTTCAGCACCGGCGCGAGCCCGCGCACGACCTGCCCCACCACCTCGCGCATCCGCGTCCCGGACTCCGCCGCGGGACTGCGCGTCTCGGCGGAAGGCGCGTCGCGGCGCGCGGGAGGCTGCGGCGCGGCCGGCGGATCGGCGGGCGGAGCCTTCTGCCCCCCGAGGCTGCGCTGGATGAGGGCGGTCGCCTCCTCGAGCCGGCCGAGGCCGGTCAGGCGGGTGGCCTCGATCATGTCGGCGAAGGGTGACGGGCCGGTCTTGTCGTCGCGCTGTCCGTCGCGACTGCCGAAATCCTCGGTCATGCGTGCGCGCCTCACTGCCTCAGCATCTCCGTCACGACCGGATCCGGCGCGCCCGTGCCTCCCCCGAGGGAGCGCACCGACACCGCGCGGGCCAGCCTCCGTCACCCCGCGAGAGGCTCCGTCGACGGCGTTTTGTGCATTGCAATAAACGCCCCTGTGCGATGCGGCAACAGCCGGCGGCGCGCGGCAGGCGTGCGGATCGGAGAGCGGGACGGACCGGCGATCAGGCCGGATCGTCCGCCCCGATATACTCGGCCCAGATCGCGGCAGGACCGAGGCTCGCGCGGAAGCTGTCGTGCCGGGCGCGCTCTGCATCCGTGAGGCGAGACCGGTAGGGGCGGGGCGCCGCCGGAGCCGCCGACGCCAGGGCCGCCGAGCCGGCCACCGGGGCGGCCGTCGCGGCCTCCAGGAGGCCGAGGCTGGTCTGCTTGCCGCCGAGCAGCTCGACGTAGACCTCGGCCAGGATCTGCGCGTCGAGGAGCGCCCCGTGCTTGGTGCGCCGGGTGTTGTCGATGCCGTAGCGGCTGCAGAGGGCGTCGAGGTTGTTGGCCGCGCCCGGGTGCTTGCGCCGGGCCATCGGCAGGGTGTCGACGACGTCCTCCAGCTGGATCGGCGGCGGGGCGTTCGCGCCGAGCCGGGCGTATTCCATGTTGAGGAAGCCGACGTCGAAAGGCGCGTTGTGGATCACGAGCCGCCCGTCGGCCAGGAAGGCCAGCAACTCGCCGACGATCTCGGCGAAGAGCGGCTTGTCGGCGAGGAACGCGTCGGACAGGCCGTGGACGTTGAAGGCGCCCTCGGAGACCGGCCGCTGCGGGTTGCAGTAGCGGTGGAAGGTCCGGCCGGTGGGGATGTGGTTGAGGAGCTCCACCGCGCCGATCTCGATCAGCCGGTCGCCTCCCTTCGCCTCCGTGCCGGTGGTCTCGGTGTCGAGGACGATCTCGCGCAGCATGGGTCTCGCGACTCGCGGGGGTGGGGGCGGACCCTAGCGGGATACGGCGGAGGGGTTAAGCTCCCGTGCCCCTCACCGGGACGTGTTGCGGTAGACGCAGACGGGTCCCCGGTCCTCGTAGCCGCCCGGACAGGCGGTGACGCAGGCGCCGGCCGCGACCTTCTTCGGCGGCGGGCAGCTGGCGGCGTACTGGGCCTGCGCGGGCCCGGCCGCCAGCAGCGCGAGAAGGGTTGCGGCCCGGATGCCGCCCGATCGAATGCGATCAATCCCGCCCCAGCGCCGCGCCATCACGTCCATCCTGCCGTCCGTATTCCCCCCGGAACACAACCGCAGATATTCAATCCTCCGGGCGTTTCATCCGTCGCCGCGGTGCGGCGGCGCACGGTGCGCCGTCAGTCGCGCGACGATCCGCGCGACCGCGACCTCGGCGGCGGCGAAACCCCGGCCCGTGTCGATGACGAAATCTGCCCGGGCGCGCTTCTCGGCGTCGGGCATCTGCTTGGCCAGGATCGCCGCGAAGGCCGCCTCGGTCATGCCGGGACGGGCGAGCACCCGGTCGCGCTGGATCTCGGGCGGGGCGCTCACCACCGCGACCGCGTCGCAGCGGCCCTCGCCGCCGGTCTCGTAGAGGAGCGGGACGTCGAGGACGACCAGCGGCGCCGCCGCGTGCCGCGCCAGGAAGTCCGTGCTGGCCGCCCGGACCAGGGGATGGACGATGGCCTCCAGCGCCGCCATCCGGTCGGGCGCGTCGAGCACCGCGGCGCGCAGCCGCGCCCGGTCGACGCCGCCGCGATCGTCGAGCACGCCGGGAAAGGCCGCACCGATCGCCGCGGCGGCCGCGCCGCCCGGCCCGTAGAGGGCGTGGACGGCGGCGTCGGCGTCGTGGACCGGGACGCCGCGCTCCGCGAACATCCGGGCCGTGGCCGACTTGCCCATGCCGATCGAGCCGGTGAGCCCGAGGATGACGGGTCCGGATCCGGCCTTCGGGGTCATCCGGCGAGGTCCGCCACGATCCGGTCGCGCAGCTCGGGGGTGACGGCGGGGCGCGGGCCGAACCACGCCGCGAAGCCCGGCACCGCCTGGTGCAGCAGCATGCCGAGCCCGTCCACGGCGGCGAGCCCCCGCCGCCGCGCCGCCGCCAGGAGCTCGGTCTCCAGGGGCGCGTAGACGATGTCGGCCACGGCCGCGTCCGCCGGCAGGGGCGACAGGTCGACGGCGAGGGGCGGCTGGCCCTTCATGCCCAGGGACGTGGTGTTGACGAGGAGGCCTGTTCCGGGAAGCGCCGCCGGCAGGTCGTCCCAGGCGAGCGCCGCGCCGACGCCCGGCGCGAGGGCCGCCACCGCCTCGGCCCGGGCCGCGGTGCGGTTGGCGACCCAGACGCGCCGCAGGCCGCGCTCGGCGAGCCCGACCACGATCGCCCGCGCCGCGCCGCCGGCGCCGAGCACCAGGGCGGTGCCGCCCGCCCGGTCCGGCCAGGCCGCGCCCAGGCTGTGGTCGAGATGGGCGCAGAAGCCCGGCGCGTCGGTGTTGTCGCCGCGGATCCGCCCGTCCGGCCCGACCACCAGGGTGTTGACCGCGCCGATGGTTTTCGCCCGCGGCGTGAGCGTGTCCACCAGCGCGAAGGCCGCCTCCTTGTGGGGGATGGTGACGTTGCCGCCCCGGTAGCCGGACGCGGGCAGGGCGCGGATGAAGTCCGGAAAGGCCTCCGGGGCCACGTCGAGCCGCTCGTAGGAGCCCGGGATCCCGTGCACGGCGAGCCAGTGGCCGTGGATCAGCGGCGAGCGCGAGTGGGCGATCGGGTGGCCGACCACGAAGGCGCGGGGGATCGCGCCGCTCACGCCGCGCAATCCTGCGCGAGGCGGCAGGCCGGGCCGCCGGCCTCCTCGACCTGGAGGGTGGCGTGGCCGATGCCGAACCGGTCGCGCAGGCCCTCGGCGGTCTCGGTGAGGAAGCCGTTGCCGGGCTGGCGGTGGGCCTGATGCCCCTCCTGCATCACGAGATGGACCGTCAGGGCGACGCTGGTGGTGCTCATGGGCCAGATATGCAGGTCGTGGAGGCCGGCGACGCCCGGCCGCTCGAGGAGGAAGCCGGTCACCGCGTCCGGGGAGATCTCCGGCGGCACGGCGTCGAGGGACATGGCCACGCTGTCGCGCAGCAGGCCCCAGGTCGCCCAGACCACCAGGGCGGCGATGACGAGGCTGACCGCCGGGTCGAGCCAGGCGAGGCCGGTGAGCTGGATCACGAGGCCCGCCACCACGACCCCGGCCGAGACGGCGGCGTCGGCCACCATGTGGAGGAACGCGCCGCGGACGTTGATGTCGCCCTTGGCGCCGCTGGCGAAGAGCCACGCGGTCAGGCCGTTGACCAGGATTCCCACCGCCGCCACCACCATCACCGTCGTGCCCGCGACGGGCTCCGGGTGGACCAGCCGGACCAGCGCCTCCCAGATCACCGCCCCCATGGCGATGAGCAGGAACACGGCGTTGAACAGGGCGGCCAGGATCGAGGAGCCGCGGTAGCCGTAGGTGAAGCGCGCGCTGGCGCGGCGGCGCACCAGGATCGCCGCGATCCAGGCCGCCGCGAGGCCCAGCACGTCCGAGAGGTTGTGGCCGGCATCGGCTACCAGCGACATGGAGTTGCTGAGGTAGCCGTAGGCCGCCTCGATCACCACGAAGGCGGTGTTGAGCACGATGCCGATGGCGAAGGCCGTGCCGAAATCCTTCGGCGCGTGCGCGTGGCCGCCGAGGCCGCCATGGGCATGACCGCCCTGGGCGTGGCCGCCGTGGGAATGCCCCCCGTGGCCGCCGTGCGAATGGTCGTGTCCCGCCAAGGCGGTACTCCCTCAGAAAGCCAGAAGCCCGGCGGCGCGCAGCCGCGCGAGGAGCGGCAGAAGCGGCAGGCCCAGCACGGTGCTGTGATCGCCCGCGACCGATTCGAACAGGTGGATCCCCGGCCCCTCGAGCTGGTAGCCGCCGACGCTCGCCCGCACGCGCTCCGCGCCGGCGCAGTCCACATAGGCCGCGATCGCCCTTTCATCGAGGGGGCGCAGGGTCAGCCGCGCGGTCTCCACGAAGGCGTCCTCGACCGCCCCGGCCAGGACCACGGCGGAATGAAGGGCGTGGGTGCGGCCGGACAGACGGGCGAGCTGGGCCCGGGCCGACGCGCCGTCGGCCGGCTTGTGGAACACGGTGCCGTCGAGGTCGAGCACCTGGTCGGCGCCGAGGACGATCCGCCCGGGATGACGCGCCGCCACCGACTCGGCCTTGGCGCGGGCGAGGTGCAGGGCGAGGTCGGGCGGGGACAGGCCGGCGCTCGCCGCCTCGAGGGCGCGCTCGTCGACGTCCGGGGCAGCGGTCTCGACCGGCAGGGCGGCGCTCTCCAGGAGGAGGCGCCTCGTCGGGCTGGTCGAGGCGAGGAGGAGCGGATCCGGACCGGTCCAGGGCGAGCGGGGCATCGCGCCAGTGTCACGGATCCGGGGATCGGTGCAAGCCGGCTGCGACGAGCCCCGCCGCCGGGATGGACCGGCCGGCGGGGCTGTCGCGGGGCCGATACGCTACCTGGCGCCCGGATGGAACCTTGGCAGAGGCCGGTTAGGAGACGGTCAACGGCCCGATCGGGCCGGAATCGCGTTTCGTGCCGCCCCGGGACAGGCGTCCCGCACGGCGGGCGCGACCCCCGTCCCATCCGCTCCCCGATCCTGAGGGACCGGAGCGCAGCGACGTGACCCAGCCAGCGCGCGGCTTGCCACCGCGGCGCCGCCTGGATCGCTCCGCTCGCGGGGACGGCGGCGATGCCCGCGGCCGGGGACAGCCTCAGGTGTTCATCGAGTCGAAGAAGTCGCCGTTGCTCTTGGTCTGGCGCAGCTTGTCGAGCAGGAACTCGATCGCGTCGGTGACGCCCATCGGGTTGAGGATGCGGCGCAGCACGTAGGTCTTCTTGAGCGAATCCGGCGGGACCAGCAGCTCCTCCTTGCGGGTGCCCGAGCGGGTGATGTCGATCGCCGGGAAGATGCGCTTGTCGGAGACCTTGCGGTCCAGGATGATCTCGGAGTTGCCGGTGCCCTTGAACTCCTCGAAGATGACCTCGTCCATGCGCGAGCCGGTGTCGATCAGCGCCGTGGCGATGATCGAGAGCGAGCCGCCCTCCTCGATGTTGCGGGCGGCGCCGAAGAAGCGCTTGGGCCGCTGCAGGGCGTTGGCGTCGACGCCGCCGGTCAGCACCTTGCCGGAGGACGGCACCACGGTGTTGTAGGCGCGGCCGAGGCGCGTGATGGAATCCAGCAGGATCACCACGTCGCGCCCGTGCTCCACGAGGCGCTTGGCCTTCTCGATCACCATCTCGGCGACCTGCACGTGGCGGGTGGCCGGCTCGTCGAAGGTCGAGGCGATGACCTCGCCCTTCACCGAGCGCTGCATGTCGGTGACCTCCTCGGGCCGCTCGTCGATGAGCAGCACGATCAGGTAGCACTCGGGGTGGTTGAGGGTGATCGACTGCGCGATGTTCTGCATCAGCACGGTCTTACCCGTGCGCGGCGGCGCCACGATCAGGGCGCGCTGGCCCTTGCCGATCGGCGCCACGATGTCGATGATCCGCGGCGAGAAATCCTTCTTGGTCGGGTTGTCCAGCTCGAGCTTGAACCGCTTCGTCGGGAAGAGCGGCGTCAGGTTGTCGAAGTGGACCTTGTGCTTGATCTTCTCAGGATTCTCGAAGTTGATCGTGTTGACCTTCAGGAGCGCGAAGTAGCGCTCGCCGTCCTTGGGGCCGCGGATCGGGCCCTCGACGGTGTCGCCGGTCCGCAGGCCGAAGCGGCGGATCTGGGTCGGCGAGATGTAGATGTCGTCCGGGCCGGGCAGGTAGTTCGAGTCGGAGGAGCGCAGGAAGCCGAAGCCGTCCTGCAGCACCTCGACGGTGCCCGAGCCGATGATCTCGACCTCCTTGGCAGCGAGCTGCTTCAGGATGGCGAACATCAGCTCCTGCTTGCGCATGGTCGAGGCGTTCTCGACCTCGACCTCCTCGGCGAAGGCCGTCAGGTCGGTCGGCGTCTTCGACTTGAGGTCCTGGAGCTTGACCTCGCGGACGCCCTCGAGGGCGGCGGGCATGGTCGGCGCGTCGGCCGGCTCCGCGGTCTCGATATCGTCGGCGAGGGCGTCGGGATTTGGCGTCATGGGGGTATCTTGCAACCGACGGAGGTGGTGGGAGGGCCGGTTCAGTGCCAGGTGCCCGGGGGATGGGCACCGGAGAGCGGGCCGCGCTGCGGCGAGGGGCCCGGGGTCAGGTTGGCGAAACCGATGAGGCAGGACCCTCGCGGCTCACGGGCGCGCTGCGGCGCAGACCTTGTGATGAGGGCCCCACACAGATAACGCCTTTCTCGCCCGCACTCAAGGGCCCGGACATTGGCCCGGGACGCCGACGGGGACGCGGGCGACCGGGTGACGCGTTTACTAACCGGCGGGGCCTCGCCGGAGCGCCGCGGCGGCGCTACACGGGCCGCGTCGAACCGGGCCCGGACCCGGGTTTCGGAACCGGGCCGGTGCGCGGCCGTTCCCTGTCCCGGTGCTGCGGCGCAGCAGACCGTCGAATCGAGAGTTCCCCCAGACCGCCATGCGCGACGACGCCACCGGACGCACCCTCACCACGCACGAGCCGCGCCGGATCCCCTGGCTCGAGATCGTCTTCGGCTTCGGCCCGATGCTGCCGATCGCCGTCGGCACCGCCGTGACGTGGTGGCTGAACGGCAAACCCCTCGACTACCTCGTGGCGCTGTTCACCCTGCTCTACGCCGCCTCGATCCTGCTGTTCCTGGCCGGCGTGCGCCGCGGCGTCAGCTTCCGGACCGAGGGCGGCCCGCAGGTGTCGCAGATCGTCACCATGCTGGTCCTCTACGGCCTCGGGCTGGGCAGCCTGTTCGCGGCGGTGATGGGCAAGGCGGTGCCGGCCCTCGCGATGCTGATCCTCGGCTACGCGGCCATCGGGATCCTCGACCCGATCGCGGCGCGCGCCGGCGAGGTGCCGCTGTCGCATGCCCGCCTGCGCCCGCTGCAGATGCCGATCGCCGTGGTGAGTCTCGCGGCACTGCTCTGGCTCAAGCTGACGGCGCCGTACTGAGGTCTTTGGTCCGGGTGAACCGCGCCCTGTGCCGGACCGGGGGAGCGAAGCAGAACTCGATCCGGGAAGAGGCGCACGGGCGCGCGCGGAGTCCGGCAGGGTTCCGCTTCACCGCTCCGGTCGATGCGCCCTTTCCGTCATCACGAGCGCAGCGACGTGACCCAGGGTGGCGCGACCTCGACAAGCGTGGCGCTGCCTGGATCGCTCGCTCCGCCCGCAAGGACGACATTGCTGGATGATCGGGCTGGATGATCGGGCTGGATGATCGGGCGGCCAGAGCGCCCGCGAACCGAATTCCCCTTTCGCCCGGCATGCTCTAGAGCCCGGCCGCAGGATCTCCGCCCGCCGGAGACGATCGAAGATTCGATGCGGGACCCGGATTCCGGGTCCGCGAGAGCGAATGCGCCCATGTCCAAGCCCGAGACCCCGAAGGCCGAGAAGGCCGAGACCCTGAAGCCCCGCCTGCCGCGCGGCTTCGTCGACCGCCGCGCCGGCGAGATCGCCGCGCAGGGGCGGATGCTGGAGACGATCCGCAGGAGCTTCGAGCTCTACGGGTTCGAGGCCCTGGAGACGCCGTTCGTCGAGTACACCGAGGCCCTGGGCAAGTTCCTGCCCGACCTCGACCGTCCGAACGCCGGCGTGTTCTCGTTTCAGGACGACGACGAGGCGTGGCTGTCGCTCCGCTACGACCTGACGGCGCCGCTGGCCCGGTTCGTGGCCGAGAACTACGACGGGCTGCCCAAGCCCTACCGGAGCTACCGGGCCGGCTACGTCTTCCGCAACGAGAAGCCGGGGCCGGGCCGCTTCCGCCAGTTCATGCAGTTCGACGCCGACATCGTCGGGGCCGGCAGCGTCGCGGCCGATGCCGAGACCTGCATGCTGATGGCCGACACGCTGAACCGCCTCGGGCTCGGCGGCCAGTACGTGGTCAAGGTCAACAACCGGAAGGTGCTCGACGGCGTCATGGAGGCGATCGGGCTCGCCGGTCCCGACAAGGCCGGCCAGCGCCTTACGGTCCTGCGGGCGATCGACAAGCTCGACCGGCTCGGCGTCGACGGGGTGCGCGACCTGCTCGGCGGCGGCCGCAAGGACGAGAGCGGCGACTTCACCAAGGGCGCGGGCCTCGACGCCACGGCGATCGGCCGGATCCTCGCCTACGTGTCGTTCCAGGCCGATGCCGGCGACGGCGCCGACAAGGTGGCGTTCTGGGAGAAGTTCTTCGCCGGCTGGCACGAGGCGGTCGGCGATTCGGAGACCGGCCGCGAGGGCATCGCCGAGCTGCACGCGATCATGCGCCTCTGCGCCGCCGCCGGCTACGGCCACGACGTGATCCGGGCCGATCCGAGCGTGGTGCGCGGCCTCGAGTACTATACCGGCCCGGTCTACGAGGCCGAGCTGACCTTCCCGGTCACCAACGAGGACGGCCAGACCGTGCGCTTCGGCTCGGTGGCGGGCGGCGGGCGCTACGACGGCCTCGTCGGGCGGTTCCGGGCCGAGCCGGTCCCGGCCACCGGCTTCTCGATCGGCGTCTCGCGGCTGTTCTCGGCGCTCCAGCTCGTGGGCAGCCCCCTGATCGCCGGCGCCGAGGCCCCCGGGCCGGTGGTGGTGCTGGTCCTCGACCGGGAGAACATGGCCGATTACCAGCGGCTCGTCGCGCTCCTGCGCGCCGACGGCATCCGGGCCGAGCTCTACCTCGGCGCCGCCGGCATGAAGGCGCAGATGAAGTACGCCGACCGCCGCCGCGCGCCCGTGGCGGTGATCCAGGGCTCGAACGAGCGCCTGGCCGGCGAGGTCCAGATCAAGGACCTGATCGAGGGCGCCAGGGCGGCCGAGTCCATCGCCAGCAACGCCGAGTGGAAGGCCGCGCGGCCCGCGCAATTCTCGTGTCCCGAGGCCGACCTGGTGGCGCAGGTCCGCGCCGTGCTGGCCCGGCATTTTCCGTCAACGGAGATCTGAGACACTCGCGCATCGAACCGTAAGTCGAACCGCACGTCGAACGCAGAGGCTCCGGCGGCGTTGTCGTCGGTCGGTGCCGCGGAGATGTCGGGATGCGCGCGAAGATCCTCGTCCTGTCCTTCGGCCTGGTCTGCGCCGGCGCGGGACCCGCCTGGGCCGCCCGGCCGGTCCTCGGCCGGCTGCCCAGCGCCGTCGCGCAGGCCACGCCCGGGACCGGCAGCGCGCCGATCCTGAGCGCCGGGATGGCGGGGGCGCCCGCCCTGACCGTGCTGGCCCGCCGCAAGCCGGCCCGGCGCCCGCGCGGCGCGCGCCTCGGCAGCCTCCGGCCGCTCTGAGCCGCTCTGAGCCGCTCTGAGCCGCTCTGAGCCGGTCCGGTCACTGACGCCGTAGCGGAATCCGGCCGCGGCGCGGGGTCTGCGCAGTCCTGCGCGGCGCGCCGGCCCCACGCTTCCCGGGTGCGTGTCGCCAAGTCCGGTCGCGGTTGCTACAGAGCGCCCGCGAGGTGGATTGCCCCGCGAGGTGGATCGCGATGACACGACCGGAGGCGGGCGAGACGGGGGCGGGGGACGCGGCGCGCGCGCGGCTCTCCGCGCATCTGGCGGCGGCGGGCTACCGGCCGGTGACGCCGCCGGTGCTGCAGCCGCTGGAGCCGTTCCTCGAACTCTCGGGCGAGGATATCCGCCGGCGGATCTTCGTCACCCAGGATGCGGGCGGCGCCGAGCTGTGCCTGCGGCCCGAATTCACCATCCCGGTCTGCCGCCTGCACCGGGCGGAGGCCGACGGGCAGGCGGCCGATTACAGCTATTGCGGCCCGGTCTTCCGGCTCGCCGCCGACGAGCCCGACGAGTTCTTCCAGGCCGGCATCGAGTCGATCGGGCGGACCGACACGCCGGCGGCCGACGCCGAGGTGCTGGGCCTCGCCCTGGAGGGCCTCGCCCTGTTCGGCCGGACCGACCCGGCGGTGCGGCTCGGCGACATGGGCCTGACCGTGGCGCTCCTCGACGGGCTCGCGGTCCCGCCCGCCGCCAAGCGCCGGACGCTCCGGGCGCTGGCCGCCGGGCGCTCGCTGGACGCCGTCACCAACGGCGCCGAGGGCACCCGTCCCGAGGATCCCCACGCGGGCCTGCTCGCGGCGATCCAGGGCCAAGACCCGCGGGGCGTGCGCGCCTTCGTGGAGGACGTGCTGGCGATCGCCGGGATCTCGGCCGTGGGCGGGCGCAGCGCCGGCGAGATCGCCGAGCGCTTCCTCGCCAAGGCCTCCGCGCAGGCCCATGGCGGCGCCGGGCTCAACGCCGAGAACCGCGCGCTCCTCGACCGCTACCGGGCGATCGCCGGCCATCCGGACGCCGCCGCCCGCGACCTGCGGGCGCTCGTCGCCGACGCGGGCCTGCGGCACGACGCCCTCGCGGCCGCCCTCGACCTGTTCGAGGAGCGCACCGGCTTCATCGCGGCCCGCGGCCTGCCGATCGAGCGCTTCCGCTTCCAGGGCGGCTTCGCCCGCAACCTCGACTACTACACCGGCTTCATCTTCGAGGTGACCGAGCGGGACGGCCCGACCCTGGTCGGCGGCGGCCGCTACGACGGCCTGCTCGGCCATCTCGGCAGCCCGGCGCCGTTGCCGGCGGTGGGATGCACCTTCTGGATCGAGCGCGTGGCGGGAGCCGGCCGATGAGTGCCTCGGACGCGGCCGCCATGCCGCTGATCCTCGCCGTCCCGTCCAAGGGCCGCCTGCAGGAGAATGCCAGCGCGTTCTTCGGCCGGGCCGGGCTGAAGCTCGCTCAAGGCGCGGGCGCCCGCGACTACCGGGGCAAGCTCATCGGCGTGCCCGACGTCGAGGTGCGCTACCTCTCGGCCTCCGAGATCGCCGCGCAGCTCGCCTCGGGCGCCGCCCATCTCGGCGTCACCGGCGAGGACCTGATCCGCGAGACCCTGCCGGACGTGCGCGGCCAGGTCGAGCTGCTGACGCCGCTCGGCTTCGGCAACGCCACCGTGGTGGTGGCCGTGCCCCAGGCCTGGATCGACGTGCGCGACATGTCCGACCTCGACGAGGTCGCGGCCGGCATGCGGACCCGCCACGGCCGGCGCCTGCGGGTCGCCACCAAGTACGTGAACCTGACCCGCCGGTTCTTCGCCGAGAAGGGCGTCGCCGATTACCGGATCGTCGAGAGCCTGGGCGCCACCGAGGGGGCGCCGGCGGCGGGCTCGGCCGAGATCGTGGTCGACATCACCACCACGGGGGCGACGCTCTCGGCCAACGCCCTGAAGGTGCTGGACGACGGCATCATCCTGCGCTCGGAGGCGAACCTCGTCGCCTCGCTGAAGGCCCCCTGGGGCGAGGGCCAGCGGGCCGCGCTCCGCACGGTGCTCGGCCGCATCGCCGCCGAGGAGCGCGCCCGGACCACCCGCGAGGTGCGCGCCGCCCTGCCGGAGAGCGGCACGATCGACCTCGCCACGCTCGCGGGCCTGCACGAGGCCGAATTGCCCTACGGCGCGCCGCGGGGAGCCGACGGCGAGATCGTCCTTCGCTGCCGGGAGGCCGCGGTGTTCGAGCTCGCCGGCGCCCTGGTCGAGGCCGGCGCGCGGGCCGTCACGGTGCGGCGGGTCGACTACGCCTTCGCGGCCGAGAACCCGCTGGCGGAGCGGCTCCTGGCGCGGCTCTGAGACCGCCGCGCGATGGAGCCGAGATGGAGCTGAAATGGCTCGAGGACTTCCTGAGCCTCGCGCGCACCGGCAGCTTCTCGCGCTCGGCGGTCGAGCGCCACGTCACCCAGCCGGCCTTCGGCCGCCGCATCCGGGCGCTCGAGGGCTGGCTCGGCGTCGCGCTGGTCGACCGCAGCACCTACCCGACGGCCCTGACGCCGGAGGGCCGGCTGTTCCTGGAGACCGCCGAGGAGACCGTGCGGCGGCTCCACGGCAGCCGCGACGCGCTCCGCGCCCGGATCCGGCCGCCGCCGCGGACCGTTTCGGTGGCGGCGCTCCACACCCTGGCGCTGACCGTCTTCCCGGGCTGGTTCCGCGACGTCGAGGCCCGCACCGGGCCGCTCGGCAGCCGGCTCCTGCCGGACGATTTCCACGCCTGCGTGCAGGCGCTGGCCGAGGGCGGCTACGACCTGCTGCTGACCTACCACCATCCCCTGGTGCCGATCCCCCTCGACCCGGCCGCCTTCCCGCACTTGACCATCGGCCGGGACAGCCTCGTGCCAGTGCACCGGCCGGGGCCGGCCGCGGACCGGCCCGGGCTCGGCTACCCCCGGGACTCGTTCCTGGGCCGGGTCGCGGCGCTCGCCGGTGACGGGGCGGCGGCCGCCCACGTCAACGAGAACGCCATGGCGGAGGCCCTGAAGTTCATGGTCCTCGCGGGCCACGGCCGCGCGTGGCTGCCCGAGAGCCTCGTCGCCCGCGAGCTCGCCGACGGCAGCCTCGTGGCGGCCGGGCCGGGCACGGCGCTGGAGATCCGGCTCTACCGCAGGGCCGGGCGCGGCGGCGCGGTCGAGGCGGTCTGGGCCGCGGCCGCCGCACTGGCGGCGGGGCCCTAGGAACCGGTGCCGGATCGGCATGGCCGGTGCCGACACGGCATTGGATTCCCGCGCCGCCGCGGCCCATCAGGGCGACCGCGACGGTCGGAGGCGGCGATGCTCGGTGTACTCGGCGGGATGGGCCCGATGGCCACGGTGGATTTCCTGGCCAAGCTCGTGCAGGCGACGCCCGCGGGGCGCGATCAGGACCACATCCCGACCCTGGTCTGCTCGGCCGTCGACATCCCCGACCGCGCCGACGCGATCCTGGGCACCGGCCCGGACCCGCTGCCGGCGCTCCGCGCCGCCCTGGCGCGGCTCGAGGCCGGGGGCGCCACCCGGATCGCGATCCCCTGCAACACTGCCCATCACTGGCACGCGGCGCTGCAGGCCGCGACCGCCCTGCCGATCCTCCACATCGTCGACGCCGTGGCCGAGACCCTGGCACGGAGCGGGACTGGGACCGGGAGCGGCGGCCGGATCGGCCTGCTCGCCACCGACGGCACCCTGCGGTCCGGGCTCTACCCGGAGCGGCTGGCGCGGCACGGGCTCGCGTGCCGCGCACCCGATGAGGCAGGTCAGGCCGCGGTGTCGGCGGCGATCCGGCTGGTGAAGGCGCACCGGGTGGCCGAGGCGACGCCGCTGCTGGAGGCGCAGGTCCGGGCGCTGGCCGAGGCCGGCTGCGACCGGGTGGTGATGGCCTGCACGGAGATCCCGCTCGCGCTCGCCGGGAGCGACCCGTCGGGCCTGCTGGTCGACGCCACCGAGGCGCTGGCGCGCGCCTGCGTGGCGGCGTGCCGGCCGGATTGCCGCGTCGACGCCGCGGCCCTGCCGCGCGCGGCCTGAGCGCGGGACCTCACGGGCCCTGCTTGGCGAACTCCGCCAGGACCCCGCGCAGGACCTTCAGCCGGGCGTCGTAGGCGGCCGTCAGGCAGCCGACGTCGCCGCCGCAGGTGCGACGCTCCGTCAGCCACGCCTCCTGGTCGTCGCGCAGCTTGGCCTGGCCGCCCATCGGAAGCACGCTCTTCAGGATCTCGAACCGGGTCGCCATCTCGACGTCCCGGTCGTTGAGGGGGAGATGGGCGCAGATCGCCTTCTCGTCGGGGGCCTCGGCCCTGTCGCACGGGAAACTCGCGGCCCGGGCTGGGGACGCGGTGATCGCGCCGGCGACCGGGCCCGCGAGGGCGGCCAGCGCGAGGGCGAGGACGAGAGGCTTCGACATGGCCTCCCAACGGGCCGGCCGCGGAAAGGCTCCGGCCGGGATCACAGGATCGCGGGATCGCGGGATCAGAGGCCCGGCTTGACGATCGCCAGGATGACGATGCCGATCATCAGCAGCGTCGGCACCTCGTTGAGCACCCGGTAGAACTTGTGCCCGCGGGTGTTCCGGTCGGCGGCGAAATCCTTGACCATCCGGGCGAGCCAGCCGTGGATGCCCGACATCGCGAGCACCAGCGCGAACTTCGCCTGCAGCCAGACGCTCGCGTAGAAGCCGCTCATCCAGGCGAGCGCCAGCCCGAACACCCAGGTGGCGATCATGGCGGGGTTCATGATCGCCTTGAGCAGGCGGCGCTCCATCACCTTGAAGGTCGCGGACTGCGCCTCCGCGCCGGGCGGCAGGCTCGCGTGGTAGACGAACAGCCGGGGCAGGTAGAGCATCCCGGCCATCCAGGCGATCAGGCTGATGACGTGGAGGGCCTTGATCCAGTCGTACAGCACGCGCGGCCTCAGCCCTGGCCGCGCAGCCGCGCGAGCATCCGCTCGACATGGGCCACCGGCGTCTGCGGCGTGATGCCGTGGCCGAGGTTGAAGATGTGCGGCAGGCCGGCGGTCGCCGCGAGCACCGCGTCCACCGCCGCGTCGAGGGCCACGCCGCCCGCGATCAGCGTGTCGGGATGCAGGTTGCCCTGCGTCACCGTCGCGGCCGGCACCGTGTCCCGCAGGGCCTTCAGGTCCACGCCCCAGTCGACGCCGACGGCGTCGGCGCCGGTCTCCGGCACCACCCGGGCGTGGCCGTCGAGGCCCGAGCCGCGGGCGAACACGATGATCTTCGCCCCCGGCACCCGGGCGCGGACGCCCGCCACCATGCGGGCGATCGGCCGCAGCGACCAGCGGGTGAGGGCATCGGAGGCAGGTGCGCCCGGCAAGGCGCTCTCGGCGACATCGCCGACGGGCTCGACCGTGCCGCCCGAGGCCGGAACGGCAGAGGGCACGGCGCGCGGCAGGGTGCCGGCGTGGGACTCGAAGATCTGCACCGCGTCGGCGCCGGCCTCGAGCTGGCGCACGAGGTACTCGGTCTGCACGGCGACGAGGCGGTCGATCAGAGTGTCGACCAGGGCGGTGTCGCCCTCGGCCAGGGCCCGCGCGGGGGCGAGGTCCGGCGTGCCGCGGCCGCCGATCATGTAGCTCGCCACCGTCCAGGGCGCGCCGCAGAAGCCGAGCAGCGTGGTCTCGCCCGGCAATTCGGCCCGCAGCCGCGTCACCGTCTCGAAGACCGGCGCGAGGTGGGTCATGATCGCCGGGTCGCCGGCCTCCCGCAGGCGCGCGAACGCGTCCCGACCGTCGAGCGGGTCGAGGCGCGGTCCCTCGCCCTCCACGAAGCGCACGTCCTGGCCGAGCGCGTGGGGGACGACCAGGATGTCGGAGAACAGGATCGCCGCGTCGAAGCCGAAGCGCCGGATCGGCTGGAGCGTCACCTCGACGGCGAAGTCCGGGCTGTAGCAGAGGTCGAGGAACGAGCCGGCCTCGGCCCGGGTCGCCCGGTATTCCGGCAGGTAGCGCCCGGCCTGGCGCATCATCCAGGCGGGGGGCGGCCCGATCGCCTCGCCCTCGAGGACCCGCAGCACCTTGCGCTCGGACGTCGTCCCCGACGTCGTCTGCCCGGGCTCGCGCTCCGTCCCCGTCATGGTCGCTCCCATCCCGTATCCCTCACCCCGCATGCCCGTCGGCGGGCGTCCTGTCGAGTCGAGGCGCGCCGATCCCCACACAGGCCCCTTCGAAAAGATAAGAGAGAATCTTGGAGTCTGTTTTTTCTTCTGGGGGGCCGAATCTCGGGGGCACAAAAGCGTCCACAGGCGGTCCCCGCCGCCGCGCCGTTAACGAGGCTTTAAAGGATTTCCGCCAACTTGCGAGAACCGGATGGTCCGACAGCGCCTTGGCAACGCCGAGTCGTGTACGGGCGCCGGATTCGCGGCCGATTCGTCCAGAGAGCCGGATTCGGCGCGTCCCGATCATCTGCCTGTGAACGGCGGAGTCGACAGCGCGCACCGGGATCGCCCTGGACCGGCCCGGCGGGGCATCCTATCCACACTCATCGACTCCCCTGGCGGCCGGCGGTGGACAACGTGGGCGCCGCGTGAGGCGACCGCACAGTCGGCCGAGAGGTCGACCGCAGAGGCGATCGGAATGGGCCGCAGCTACTTCCACCTCCACCTCGTCTCCGACTCCACCGGCGAGACGCTGATCAATGTCGGGCGCGCGGCCGCCGCCCAGTACGAGGGCGTGTCGGCGATCGAGCACGTCTACCCGCTGGTGCGCTCGGCCGCGCAGCTCGACCGGGTGATCTCGGAGATCCGGGCCGCGCCGGGCCTCGTCCTCTACACGCTGGTGGGGGGCGACCTCGGCGAGCGGCTGGAGGAGGTCGCCCGGGAGACCGGCTCGCCGTGCCTGTCGGTGCTGCGGCCGGTCCACGACCTGCTGCGCGCGTATCTCGGCGCCGAGACCACGGCGCGGCCCGGCGCCCAGCACATGCTGAACGCCGAGTACTTCAAGCGCATCGACGCGATGAACTTCACGCTGGCCCACGACGACGGCAACCTGCCGGACAATCTGGAGGAGGCCGACGTGATCCTGCTCGGCGTCAGTCGGACATCGAAGACGCCGACCTCGATCTACCTCGCCAATCGCGGCCTCAAGACCACCAACCTGCCGCTGGTGCCGGGCATGCCGCTGCCGCCGGCGATCGAGCGGGCCCGCAAGCCCCTCGTGGTCGGCCTGTTCGCGTCGCCGGAGCGCATCGTGCAGATCCGGCAGAACCGGCTGTCGAGCCTCAACGCCGACGAATCGTCCCTCTACGTCGACCGCTCGGCGGTGGCGGACGAGATCACCATGTCCCGCCGGCTGTTCACCAAGAACCGCTGGCCGACGATCGACGTCACCCGCCGGTCCATCGAGGAGACCGCCGCGGCGATCGTCGACCTCTACCGCGACCACCGGCTGAAGTTCATCGCCGACTGAGGCGGGGCCTCCGAAGGGCCGAGCCCTTCGGCGGGGTCCGGCCGTCCCCCCGAGGACGGGGGCGGGCCGGCGGATGCCGGCGGCGCGCGGATCGGTTCGCGGCGCCGCTGGCGTCAGCGCGCGGAGGCGAAGTGGCTGCGCTGCTCGATCTGGGCCGCGTAGAAGTCCTCGACGACCTCGCGGACCACCTCGGCCAGCTCGTCGCCCCGGTGCTCGTCGAGCTGGATGTCGCTGCCGACCGTCCGGCCGATGGAGCAGCTCGCCGCCCCCGGCACGAGGCGCTCGTTGTAGCGCTGGTTCAGGCCCGAGACCGAGATGTAGTTGCTGCCGCCGAGTTCCGGACCGTACTTGATCTTGATCTTCTGCTCGGACTCGGTGCCGCGCAGCTGCGCGCACAGGCTGATGAAGTTGTCCTGATCGATCTTCGCCTCGAGGCCGGTGATGCTGCCGTGGACGTTGTCCTCCTCGTTGAGGACCTCGGCCATCAGGTTCAGCACGCCCATGACGGGCTGGAGCGCCCGGGACCCGTCCTCGAGCAGCTTCCGCCGGAAGTCGTTGCTGCGCTCGTCGGCCGCCTGCAGCCGCGCGCGAAACCTGTCCTTGACCTCGTTGGCGCGTGCCATCGCGCTCCTCCCTGGTGGTTCACCCGATGCTTTACCGCTCGGATAACCGAAACCTACGAGGCCAATTCAGATGACGCAAGATAGTGCAAAATATTGATGCCTGCTCAGAACGTGAGCCGTTGCACAGGAATAATACTTGCTCATGAACTGTGCAACGGCGGCAGGTCCGGGAGGCGCGCTTACTTCAGGAGCTGCAGCAGGCTGCGCCCCGCCGGAGACTTGAGTTCCCTGGCGTCGAGGGTGCCGTCGTTGTCGGGATCGGCCGCCTTGAAGCGCTGCGCGACGAGGGCGAGGTATTCCTTGCGGTCGAGGGTGCCGTCGGAATCGGTGTCGGCGGCCTTCAGGTCCTTCTTGCTGAGCCGGCCCTTCAGCTCCCTGGCGTCGACGGTGCCGTCCTTGTCGGTCTCGGCGGCGTCGAAGACCTTGCCGGCGGCGGCCTGGGCCTCGGCCAGGTCGATCGTGCCGTCGTGGTCGGTGTCGACCATCTTCAGCGCGCGCTCGGTGCCGGAGGACCGGGCGAGGGCCGCCGACGGCAGCGCGGCCGGCAGGATCAGGAGGGTCACGAGGGCGGTGGCGAGGGCGACGGTCGGGGCGCCCATGGTCGGGCGGCGCGTGGCGGCGCGGGCGGATCGGTGCGGGGTCGCGGGCATGGGGCTCTCCGGTGCCGGTCGGTTCCGGCAGCCCAAATCCCGGTCCCGGCTTGCGTTCCCGCGCCCGCCTTCACGAGATGCGGAGCCACGCCGCGCTCAGCGGATCGGGCCGTCGAGCGGTGCGAGCCGGTCCGCCGCGGGGGCCGCGGCTTCCCCAGGCGCGGCGCCCGACAGGGCTTGGGCCAGGGCCCGGAGATCCGGGACGGGCGCGCCCGCCGCGCCGAAGACCGCCCGGTCGAGGGCCGCGAAAGCGGCCGCGAGGTCGGGCCGCGCCCGCCAGGTCCGGGCGAGGTCGGGGGCGTCCCGCTGGGCCGCGTCGAGGGCCGCGCGGAACCCGGCCGGGTCGCCGGCCCGGGCCGCCGCGCGTAAGGAGCGCA
Source organism: Methylobacterium sp. Leaf361 (assembly GCF_001424445.1). Taxonomy (NCBI): domain Bacteria; kingdom Pseudomonadati; phylum Pseudomonadota; class Alphaproteobacteria; order Hyphomicrobiales; family Methylobacteriaceae; genus Methylobacterium; species Methylobacterium sp. Leaf361. The sequence goes on from NZ_LMPY01000078.1 coordinate 155,768, forward strand.
GCGCCGCGCTGGAGAGGCGCAGGCGCGGCCGCCCGAGGCCGAAGCCGATCAGCGCGAGGCCCAGCCCGAAGGCGGCGAGCGCCGAGGCGGCGACGACGAGGGGCGAGGGGATCGCGGGGGGCGCCCGCTCGGTCTCGTGGTCGGGCAGGCCGCCGCCGATCTGCCGGGCCGGGATCTCGGTCTCGCGCATCGTGCGGGTGTTGGTGTCGAACCACGGGATCGCGATGGCGTCGAGGGGGATGATCTCCGGAACGCCGGGCTTCACGTCCCACTGGTAGGTGGCCCGCGCCACGGGTCCCGAGGGCGTCAGCAGCGTCTCGCGGGTGACGGGGCCCGCGAAGGTGATGATGCCGCGGGTGCGCATGACCGGCCGGGGCGGCAGGCCTTCGGCGACCATGCCCTGGGCCTCCAGGGTGACGATCCGGCGGGTGGTCTCGCCGACCTTGATGGTCTCCGGGTCCGGGCTCCAGGAATCGGTGATCGCCACGTCCTTGGCGGGCAGCCACCAGGGCTCCTTGGCGTCGGGGCCGCCGGTGGGCTCGGTCCAGGGTGCGACCGGGAAGGGGATCGGCTTCGAGCGGACCTCGACGACCCGCCGCTCGCCGACATCGTTGACGGTGAGCTTGTGGACGAACGGCTCGATGGTGAACTGGCCGGCATGGTGCGGGAAGACCGCCACGGTGCGGTCGAACGCGATGGCGCTCTGGCCATCGGGGAGCTTGGTCCGGCTCCAGTGGTCGCGGCCGAGCTGCGTCCACGAGAAGTTCGCGAGGGAGGGCTGCACCACCTCCTCGAGCAGGATCGGCTGCTTGTAGACCCCGTGGATCTTCAGCAGCACCATCTCGCGGGGGAAGGGGGCACTGTTGCCGTTGAGCTCCGCGGTCACCGTCAGCGTGAGGTCGCCCGGCTCGATCTCGGCCCGGGCGGGCAGGGGGGCGAGGAAGGGCGCGAGAAGGATGAGGGCACGGGGCAGGGCGCGGGTCAGGGCGCGCCGCTCGGAAACGCCGAAAACACTTACCACGGGTTGCTCCCGGCGGGGATCGCGGTGCCGGCCTCGACCCGGCGGGTCTGCTCGGCGCGCAGGCGCAGCTTGAGATAGCGGCCGGGATCGTCCGGCAGGGTCTGGAGCCAGAGCCGGTCCGGGCGGATCTCGTGGGCCTCGAAGCTCTTGGTCACCCGGCGGACCTCGCGCTCGGGCGCCTCGGCCACCATGGCTGAGCCGCCGCCGGTCCGGCCGCGGCCGGCCGCGTCGCCGGCCGAGCCCCGGGCCTGGCCCTTGCCGGCGTCGATCGACTGCTGCTCGGCCTTGCCGCGGCGGGCGACCTTGCTGTTGCCGGGCAGCGACGCGCTGGCGTTCGATTCCTTGTTGCCGGCGAGACCCTCGCCGCTGGAGGCGGCGTTGATGTCGTTGTTCTGGTCCTGGTTGGCGGTGTTGTTGTAGCGGGCGCCGTACTGGGCGGTGCCGTTGGCGATGCCGCCGCCGGGCCCGCGGTCGATCACCTCGGCTCGCATCCGGGCGATCAGCGAGCGGTTGGCCTGGGCGTCGGCGTCGCGGGGGTTGAAGCGCAGGGCCTCGTCGTAGGCCGCGAGCGCCCCGTCGAGATCGCCGGCCCTGGCCAGAGCGTTGCCGAGATTGTAGCTCGCCCGCCGCCCGCCGGCACGGAACAGCGCGACCGCCTCCTCGTAGCGGTCGGCCTCGTAGAGCGCGGCGGCGCGCCAGGCCGGATCGACGAACACGTCCGCGGCGAGGCCCGGCAGGCCGAGACCCATCAGCAGCCGCCCGAAGCCGGTGCGGGGCTGCGAGACCGCGAGCAGCGCCAGGAGGCCGATCCCGGCGAGGGCGAGGCCGGCGATCCGGGCGAGCCGCCGCCAGCGCGGCGGCAGGCCGGCCCGGAGCGGGGCGGCGAGGCCGGTCTCGGGAAGGGTCAGCCGCATCACGCGCTCCTGCGGAACAGCAGCAGCGCCGGCAGCGCCGCCAGCAGCAGCAGCCAGCGCCCGAGATCCGCGTAGGCCAGGACGCCGTAGCCGCCCGCCGCGAGGTGCTGGGCGAGGCCGGCCCCGACCGCGTCGAGCACCGGGCCCGGGGTCGCGATGTCGGCGGCCGTGCCGCCGCCGGCCCGGGCGAGGGCGTCGAGGGCGGTCCGGTCGGGCTTCGGCGCGCCGGGCGGCAGCGGCTTGTCGGCCGGGACGTAGAGGGCCTGGAGCCGCCAGCCGTGCTCGGCGATGGCGCGGGCCTCGCGGGTGGCGGCCTCGCCGATGCCGTCGCCGTCGCTGATCAGCACCACGTCGGCCGCCACCACGTTGGCCTCCGCGAGGGTGCGGCGGGCCAGCGCCAGCCCGCGCTCGGGGTGCGAGCCGCGGTCCGGCACCGTGTCGGCGTCGAGGGCGAACAGGGTGGTGCCGAGGCTGTCGCGGTCCGTGGTCGGGGAGGCGGCGAGGTAGGCGTCGCCCGCGTAGACCACGAGGGCGACCGCCCGGGTGCCGGCGGCCTCCGCCACGGCGGCGGCGGCCTGCCGGACGCCCTGGAGGTTGCCGCCCTCGGTGACCGACCGCGACAGGTCGACGACGAGCACGGTCTCGTCGAGGTTGCGGTAGGTCCGCCCGTCCGCCCGCTCCACCGCGGGGCCGGTCAGCGCCAGGGCGATCAGCCCGGCCGCCAGCGCGGCGGCGAGGTTCGCCTGCCGCCGGCCGCCGAGCACCGCGCCGGCCCGGGCGAGATGGGCCATCAGCGCCGGGTCGACCGCCCGGGCCCAGTCGCCCAGCGGCGCCGAGCGCCACGCGGCGCGAAGGGCCAGCAGGACCACGACCGGGATCGCCAGGAACCACCAGGGGCGCAGGAGGGCGACGGCGTCGAGGGCGCTCATCGGGCGGACCCTCCGACCCGCATTCCCGCCCCCGAGGCCGGCGCCGCGCCCCGGCACCGCGGGACGCGGGGGAGGGTCGGGGGCGCGGGGTATCGTACCATCACGCGCCCCTCCGGCTGGCCAGCAGGAGCGCGGCGCTGAGGAAAGCCAGGGCGGCCGGCCAGGGCCAGAGGTCCCGGCGGAGCGGCAGGGGCGGGGCGAGGGCGCGTCCGCCCTCCAGCCGGTCGATGGCGTCGGCGACCCGGACCAGATCCTCGGTGGTGCGCACCCGGAACGCCTCGCCGCCGCTCGCCCGCGCCATGTCGCGCAGGGTCTCGGTGTCGACCACGTCCTGCTCGCCGTCGGCGTCGGCCATGTCGCGGGGCCCCAGGGCGATCGTGTAGACCTTGATGCCGAGTTCCTTGGCGAGCTCGGCCACGTCCTTGGGGGCGGTCTGGCCGGCATTGTTGGCGCCGTCCGACAGCAGGATCACGGCCTTCGCGGCCTTCTCGCCCGGCCTGGCCCCGGCGGCGTCGCCCCCGGCGTCCCGCGGGTCCAGCCGGCGCAGGGCGAGCCCGAGGCCGTCGCCGATGCCGGTTGAGCGGCCGCTGATGCCGATCGTGGCCTCGTCCAGCGCCCGGGCGACCGCCGCGGTGTCGAAGCTCGGCGCCGCCGCCACGTAGGCCTGGTCGGCGAAGATCACGAGGCCGATCCGATCCCCGGCCCGGCGCCGGATGAAGTCGGTGCCGACGCGCTTGACCGCGGTGAGCCGGTTCACGGTCTCGCCGTCGAGGGCGAAGTCGCGCCGCTCCATCGAGCCCGACAGGTCCATGGCGATCATGATCTCGCGGCCCGAGGCCGGGAGGGCGGCCGCCGGCATGACGAGGCGCGGGCCCGACAGCGCCGCCACCAGGGCGATCCACAGCGTCCAGGTGAGCAGGGCCCGCCGGCGCCCGCGGGCCGCGCGGTCGGCGCCGGCGCGCGCGCCGGCCACCAGGGTGGCGGGCACGCGCAGGGCGCCGCTGCCGCCCTCCGGCTCCGCCGGGATCAGGCGCGCGGCCAGCAGCGGCAGGGGCAGCGCCAGCAGCGCCCAGGGCGCGGCGAGGTCGAAGGCCGACAGGAGCGCGCTGAGCCACGCGGGCAGGAATCCGCTCATGCCCGCAGCCGCCCGATCAGGCGGGCGAGCTCGGCGTCCAGGGCGTCGAGGTCGGGATCCTGTCGCCGGTACAGCCCGTCGGCGAGCACCCGGCCGGCGCCCCGGGTGAAGAAGTCGGTCCGGAACAGCCCGTCCAGCCGGGCCGCCCAGTCCGGGCCCGTCGCCCGGGTCCCGGTTCCTGCCTCGCCGGACTGGTCGAGGGACCGGTCGAGGGATCGGTCGAGTCGGCGCAGCAGCCGGGCCTGTGCGACGAGGCGCGCCTCCGGGTCGAGGCCCCGGCTCCGGGCGAGCTCGGCGAGCGCCGCCCGGCGCAGGGTGGCCCGCGCCCGGCCGCGCGCGTAGCGCACGAGCCCGACCAGCAGGGCGGCGAGGAAGCCCAGGGCGGCCGCGGCCACGACCTCGCCCTGCACGGCGCCGGCGGCGCCTCCGGGCAGGTGCAGGCCCCGGAGCTGGTCGAGGGACAGGGGGATCTCGGCGGGCGCGACGGGATTCATCGGGTCGCGCCGCGGATCAGGTCGCCGGGGATCGCGCCGCCGGGTCCGGCCTCACAGCACGGCATCGAGGCGCTCCATGAGCGGCGCGTAGGCCTCCGGGCCGGTCTCGACGTCGAGGCGCACGCCCGCGATGCCGCGGCGGGCGTAGTCGGCGAGCCGGGCCTCGGCGGACGCGTCCGCCTGTCCTCCCGCGGTCGGCAGCGCGGTCCCGCGGCGGCCGTCCGCGAGGGCGAAGGGGTAGTAGCCCGGCGGCCGGGCGCGCTCGAAGGCGTCGCTCACCAGGATCAGCCGGATGGCGATCCGCTCGGCGAGCAGGGTCAGGAGCTCGTCGAAGCCCGGGCCGGGATCGTCCAGGGCGCTGGCGATGACGAGGTGGCCGCCGGCCGGCAGCAGGCTGCGGGCGAGGGCGAGCGTCGCCTCCAGCGGCGGCTCCGCGCGGGCCGGCGCGCCGGATTCGGCCTTCAAGGCGTCGGTGTGGGCCTGGGCGAGGGCGCCGGTGACCGCGATCATGGCGCGCTCGCCGCCCGCCGGCCGCAGCACGGTCGGCGCGCCGGCCGCGGCGACCGCGAGGCCGACCCGGCCGCCGTCGGCGGCGATCCGCCAGCCGAGCAGCGCCAGAGCCTCGGCGCCCGCCACCGAGCGCAGGGCCCGGCGGGTGCCGAACAGCATCCCGGGCCGGAAATCGGCGAGCAGCACCACGGCGCGGTCGCGCTCGTCGTGGTGGGTGCGGACGTGCAGCTGCCCGGTGCGGGCCGTGGCGTTGCGGTCGATGAAGCGGCGGTCGTCGCCCTCGGACCAGAGGCGGACGTCCTCCGGCTCCGACCCGCGCCCGCGGCGCCGGGTGACGATGCCGCCCGGCAGGCCCGCCAGCGTCCGGGTGGCGGGCGCGGAGCCCCGCCGGGCGAGGTGGCGCAGGCCCATCAGGGCCTCGCCCGAGAGGTGGATGCCGTGCTCGGCGCGGTCTCGCCCCGCCTCCCGGGCGGGGAAGGGGCCCCCAGCGGTCGGGCCGACCGCCCCCGCGGCGGGGAGAGGGGATCTGCGGCGCGCCTGCCCGAACCCGAACACCGTCAGAGCGCCCGCACCCGCTGCACCAGCTCGCCGACGAGGCCGCGCGCCGTCCGGCCCTCGGCGGCCGCCCGCCAAGTCAGGCCGATCCGGTGGGAGAGGGCGTCGCGGGCCAGCTCCGCGACGTCCTCGGGCGTGACGTGGTCGCGCCCCCGCAGCCAGGCCCGGGCCTTGCCGGCCATCATCAGCGCCAGGGTGCCGCGCGGGGAGGCCGGGTGCTCGATCATGGCGCGCAGGTCCGGGGCGGCCGCGTCGGTGCGGGTCGCCGCCACCAGCCGGACGAGGTAGTCCTTGAGGGCCGGCGACACGTAGGTGGCGAGCGCCGCCTCCCGAGCGGCGCGCACGTCCGCCAGCGACAGCCGGACGGTCATCGCGTCGACGTGGTGGGTGATCTCGCCCTCCACGAGGTCGAGGATCGCCCGCTCGGTGGTCTCGTCGGGCATGTCGACCACGACGTGGAGGAGGAAGCGGTCGAGCTGCGCCTCCGGCAGCGGGAAGGTGCCGGCATGCTCGATCGGGTTCTGGGTCGCCACGACCATGAACGGGTCGGACAGGCGGTGGGTCGTCCCCGAGACCGTCACCTGCCCCTCGGCCATGGATTCGAGCAGCGCCGACTGCACCTTCGGAGGGGCGCGGTTGACCTCGTCCACCAGCACGAGGGCGTGGAACAGGGGGCCGGGCAGGAACTCGAACGTTCCGCTGTCCTGGCGCCAGACGGTGGTGCCGGTGAGGTCGGCCGGCATCAGGTCCGGGGTGCACTGGATGCGCGCGAAGGAGCCGTCGAGGCCGTCGGCGAGGCGCTTGACCGCGCGGGTCTTGGCGAGCCCCGGCGCGCCCTCGATCAGCAGGTGCCCGCCGGTGAGGAGCCCGATCAGCAGGCGCTCCACGAGGCCGGCGCTGCCGATCAGGCCGCGCTCGAGCCCCTCGCGCAGCGCCATGACGCGGCCGTGCAGGGCGGCGTCGGGCGTGCTGCTGGGCCCGGTGTCGGGCGCGGTGTCGGGCCTGCGTTCGGCGAGGGCGCCGCTCGTGGCGCCGCTCATGCGGAGAACGATCCGGTGCGGAGCGGATCCGCCCGTCGGGCCATGTCCCGGGCCTTGTCCTGGGCCGTGTGCTGCATCCTGCACGTCTCCTCGGCCGGGTCCCGGATTCTTAAGGGATCCTCAGGCTCTTGCCGGTGTGCCCGCTGCCCGGTGCGGCCGTCAATCCCGCTTCGGACACGCTTTCCGGTCCCGGCCGGGCCATGGTGTCACGGTTCCGTCACCTCTCCGCTCCCATGAGACGCCGGATGACCAGCTACGCCGCCCTCCCCGAAGAACTGAAATCCGCGATCGGCCTGCTCGTGGCCTTCGTGCTGGGCACGATCATCGGGGCCGAGCGGCAGTACCGGCAGCGCACCGCGGGCCTGCGCACGGCGGTGCTGGTCGCGGTCGGGGCGAGCGCCTTCGTGGATCTCGGCATGCGTCTGACCGGTCCGGACGGGGGCGTCCGGACCGTGGCCTACGTGATCTCCGGCATCGGCTTCCTCGGCGCCGGCGTGATCATGAAGGAGGGGATGAACGTCCGCGGCCTCAACACGGCCGCGACCCTGTGGTGCTCGGCCGCGGTCGGGGCCTTCTGCGGCGCCGACCTGCCCCTGGAGGCGGTGTTCGTGATGGTGACGGTGCTCGCCTGCAACACCGCGCTCCGGCCGCTGGTGAACGCCATCAACCGCGCGCCGATCCGCGAATCCGCCACCGAGGCGACCTACGAGGTCCAGGTCACCACGGCGCCCGGCGAGGCCGGGCCGGCGCAGGACCTGCTGGTGGAGCGCCTGGAGGCGGCGAACTACCCGGTCGGCAGCGTCGAGATCGAGGAGCGCGGCGAGAGCGCGGTCGACGTGGTGGCGACGCTCACGGCCAGCGCCGTCAAGGCGGAGGAACTCGACGCCGTGACCAACGAGCTGGCCCGCATGCCCGGCATCCGCCACGCCACGTGGTCGGTGCAGACCGCCGACTGAGCGCGGCGCGCGGGCGGGGCGGCGATCCCGAGGGCCGCCCTCCGGCGGGTGACCCGGGCCGTCAGCGACGCGGGTCGAGGGGCCGGCTGCGGCGCTCGATCACCACGGTCGGGCGCGTGCGGCGCTCCACCACCACGGTGCGCGGGGCCCGGCTCGGGCTCGCCTGGGTCAGGATCCGCTCGGGGGTGCGCTCCGGCTTGGCCTTCTTGGCCGCCAGGACGTGGGGGCGGACCTCGTCGGCCGGCAGGCCCATCAGGCCGGCGGCGATCTCGACCTGCTGCTCCACGTCGTCCGCGAGGTCCTGCGCGGCGGCGACCGCCTCGCTCACGGTGGGCGGCTCGCGGCGGACGCGGATCGGTGGCAGGTCGGCGAAGCTCTTCTGCGTCTTCTTCACGGGGCGACTCGCAGTCTTCATGCACCAGACATAGCGCCTTCCGGACAGGTTGTGCAGTGCATCAAAAACGTGTGATGGGCGCCTCCCGCACATGTCTCGCCGGCGGATAGCGCGGGGGAGACGCGGAGCAGACGCGCAGTGGCGCGGCTGTGAGGCCGGCTGCCGCGCGCTTGGGCAGGCTCGGGCCGCTTCGGGCATCCGGTGTCCGATCTGCCGGAGTTTCGGGCGTCCCGCGGGCCAGTGCTTTCTGCCCAACTTCGGAAACGCGCCCCGATGCGTCATAGTGGCGCAGTCCGGCGAGCCCGCGCTTACCTGCGCTTCAGCCCGGCGTGGTAGGGTCCGCGGATGACCGAGAGCCTCGATCCCCGGCTGACCCCGGCCCGGCCGCACGTCGCCGATCTCCGCCTGCGGGACCGCGTCGCGGCGGCGCGCTACGTTGCCGGCACGCCGCGGCGGGTGACATCGCCGTCGGCGCCGCTGCGCCGCGCGCCCGCCGCCGACGCGGCGCTCGACACCGAGGCGCTGCTGGGCGACGCGGTCGACCTCTACGACACGGCGGACGGCTTCGCCTTCGTGCAGCTCGCCCGCGACGGCTACGTCGGCTACCTGCCGGCCGAAAGCCTCGGTCCGGCCGATCCGGAGCCGACGCACCGCGTCACCGCCCTGCGCACCTTCCTGTATCCCGAGCCGGACCTGAAGCGGCCGGTCCTCGGCCATCTCAGCCTCGGCGCACGCCTCGCCGCGACGGGGGAGGCGGGCGCCTACCTGGAGACGCCGGGCGGCTACGTGTTCGCCCGCCACTGCGCGCCCGTCGACGCGCGCGAGCCGGACTACGCCGCGACGGCCGCGCGGCTCGCCGGGACCCCCTATCTCTGGGGCGGCCGCACCAGCCTCGGGCTCGACTGCTCCGGCCTCGTGCAGCTCTGCCTCGACGCGGCGGGGCTGCCCTGCCCGCGCGACGCCGACATGCAGGAGCGGGCCCTCGGGCAGGCGCTGACGTTCGACCCCGCGCGCCCGGAGGTCGCGGGCCTGCGCCGGGGCGACTTCGTCTTCTGGCGCGGCCATGTCGGGCTGATGGTCGATCCCGAGACGCTGATCCACGCCAACGGCCACCACATGGCGGTCGCCGCGGAGCCGCTCGCCGGGGCGGTCGCCCGCATCGCGGCGCACAGCTTCGGCGCCGTGACGGGGATCCGGCGGCTCTGAGGGAGCCGGCGCGGGTCCCATTCCCGCGGCAATCGTGCTACAGAGGGGCCACGGAGCGGGTCCGCTTCCCTCTTCCCGCCCGGTTCCTGGGCCAGTCCTGTTGACAGGACAGCCCCGCCCTCGCCACATCCCCCGCATGACCGCCGATATCGCGACCCCCGAGCCCGTCCCGGGCACCGCCGGCAAGCCGCCGCTGGAGATCCTGCTCTGCGCCCCGCGCGGCTTCTGCGCCGGCGTGGTGCGGGCCATCGACGTCGTGGAGCGGGCGCTCGCCATCTACGGGCCGCCCGTCTACGTCCGCCACGAGATCGTGCACAACAAGTACGTCGTGGAGAGCCTGAAGCGGAAGGGCGCCGTTTTCGTCCGCGAGCTCGACGAGGTGCCGGACGGCGGCGCCCCGGTGATCTTCTCCGCCCACGGCGTGGCCAAGACCGTCCCGGCCAACGCTGATTCGCGCGGGCTGACGACGATCGACGCCACCTGCCCGCTGGTGACCAAGGTCCACCGCGAGGCCGAGATCCACCACAAGCGCGGCCGCCACGTCCTGCTGGTCGGCCATTCCGGCCATCCCGAGGTGGTGGGCACGATGGGCCAGCTGCCCAAGGGCTCGATCACCCTCGTGGAGGATCTCGAGCAGATCGCGGCCCTGACCCCGGACAATCCCGACAACCTCGCCTGGGTCACCCAGACGACCCTGTCGGTGGACGACACCCGGCACATCGTCGAGGCCCTGAAGAAGAAGTTCCCGAACATCACCGGGCCGCACAAGGACGACATCTGCTACGCCACCACCAACCGCCAGGAGGCGGTGAAGCAGGTGGCGCCGCTGGTCGACGCCCTGATCGTGGTCGGCTCGTCGAACTCGTCGAACTCGCAGCGCCTGCGCGAGGTCGCCGAGCGCGTCGGCTGCCCGATCACCCGCCTCGTGCTCCGCGCCGAGGAGATCGACTGGCCGGCCTTCGAGGGAATCCGCAAGCTCGGCCTCACCGCCGGCGCCTCGGCCCCCGAGGTCCTGGTCGAGGAGATCATCGACGCCTTCGCGGCCCGCTACGACGTGATCGTCGACACGGTCTCGACGGTGATCGAGGACATGGTCTTCCCGCTGCCGCGGGAGCTGCGCAGCGAGGCCGCCGAGTAGGCGGTCCGGTCCGACAGCGCGGGTCCGACGCTTCAGGCTCGGGGCGCGGCAGGCTTTGTGCGGGGGCGCTTCGGCGCCCCTTGCCGTATCGAACTTCCGACATCAGAGCGCAGACACGTGGCCGTCTACACCGAGGTATCCGACGCGGCGCTCGCCGAGTTCCTGTCCGCCTACGCGATCGGCAGCCTGCTCTCCTTCAAGGGCATCGCGGAGGGCGTCGAGAACTCGAACTTCTTCCTGCACACGACCGAGGGCGCCTACATCCTGACGCTCTACGAGAAGCGCGTCCGGGAACAGGACCTGCCGTTCTTCATCGGGCTGATGGAGCACCTCTCGGCCCGCGGCCTCGCCTGTCCGCAGCCCGTGCGCGACCGGGCCGGCCAGGCCCTCGGCCAGCTCTGCGGCCGGCCCGCCGCCATCGTGAGCTTCCTGGAGGGCGTCTCGGTCAAGGCGCCGGGCGTCGAGCATTGCCGGGAACTCGGCCGGGCCCTCGCGGAGCTGCACGCCGCCGGCCGGGACTTCCCGATGGTGCGGGACAACAATCTCTCGGTGTCCGCGTGGCGCCCGCTCTTCGCGCAGGCCGAGGCCCAGGCCGATTCGGTCGAGCCCGGCCTCGCGGCGCGCACCTGGGAGGACCTCGCCGTCCTGGAGGCGCACTGGCCTCGCGACCTGCCGGGCGGCGTCATCCACGCGGACCTGTTCACCGACAACGTGTTCTTCATCGGCGACGCGCTGTCGGGCCTGATCGACTTCTACTTCGCCTGCACGGACGCCTTCGCGTACGACCTCGCGGTCTGCCTGAACGCGTGGTGCTTCGACCCCGACGGCACCTTCCACCGGGACATGGCCGCCGCGCTGATCGCCGGCTACGAGGCCGTGCGGCCCCTGGAGGCCGCCGAGGTCGCCGCCCTGCCGGTCCTGTGCCGGGGCGCCGCGCTCCGCTTCATGCTCACCCGGCTGGTCGACTGGCTGAACGTGCCCGCGGGCGCCCTGGTGAAGCCGAAGGATCCGCGGGAATTCGATCGCCGGCTCACCTACCACCGGCAGGCGCGGGACGCCCGGGATTACGGGCGGCCGCACTGAGGGGCCGGTGAGCGCCGACGGGACCGGGCGGCTTGGGGCGTGATCCCGATTCTTCGGCGGCACCCGCGAGGCGCTGTCGGGGGGCGAAGCCCACACCGTCAACAACCGCGCGGAGATCCCGGCGGTGGCGCTGAGCAGCGTTCGCGCGCCCCGGGTCGGACCGTTCAGTCGGTCTCGCCGTCCAGTCCCAGCCAGTGGCGCCCGTCGCGGGCGAGGAGCGCGTCGGCCTCCGCCGGGCCGGCGCTGCCCGCGGGATAGAACTTCACCTCCGCCTGCGGCCAGCCCTCGAGCAGCAGATCGACCGCCGCCCAGCCGGCCTCGATGTTGTCGGCGCGCTGGAACAGCGTCGCGTCGCCGGTCATGCAATCGTAGAGAAGCGTCTCGTAGCCGACATTCGGCCGGTCGGCGAAGAAGTCCTTGTAGCGGAAGCCGGAGCGCACCCGGCCGATCTTCATCTGCGGTCCCGGCACCTTGACGTTGAACTCGGTGCTGACCCCGTGATCGGGATCGATCTGGATCCGCATCACGGTGGGCGCGAGGTCGGCCGTGGGGGTGTCCTCGAACATCTTGAACGGCGCCGGCTTGAACAGCACCGCGATCTCGGTGCGCCGCCCGGTCATGCGCTTGCCGGTGCGGACGTAGAACGGCACGCCGGCCCAGCGCCAGTTCTCGATGTTGAGCTTCAGGGCGATGTAGGTCTCGGTGACCGAGTCCTTCGCCACGTGCGGCTCGTCCCGGTAGGCGGGCACGTCGCGCCCCTCCGAGGTGCCGGCCGTGTACTGGCCGCGCACCGCGTCCTCAGGCGGGATCGGCTTCACGGCCTCGGCGAGCTTGGCCTTCTCGGTGCGCACGGCCTCCGCGTCGAAGGAGTTCGGCGGCTCCATGGCGACCATGCAGAGCAGCTGGAACATGTGGTTCGGCACCATGTCGCGCAGCGCCCCGGTCGGCTCGTAGAAGCCGCCCCGCTCCTCGACGCCCACGGTCTCGGCCGCCGTGATCTGGATGCTGTCGATGTATTCCCGCCGCCAGACCGGCTCCAGCAGGCCGTTGGCGAAGCGGAACGCCATGATCGACTGCACGGTCTCCTTACCCAGGAAGTGGTCGATCCGGTAGAACTGGCTCTCGTCGCCCTGGCGGAGGATGCGGGCGTTCAGCTCTCGGGCCGAGGCGAGATCGGAGCCGAACGGCTTCTCGATGACCACGCGGCGGAAGGTGTCGCCCTCCTGCTTGAGCAGGCCGGCCTGGCCGAGCCCGTCCACGATCGTCCCGAAGAAGCGCGCCGCCACCGCGCAGTAGAACACCGCGCTGCCGGTGACCCGCTGCTTCACGGCCGCGTAGGTCTCGGGCTTCTCGAAATCGCCCTTGAGGTAGTGGAGCCGATCCCGGATGAAGCCCCAGCTCTTCGGGTCGATGTGGTCGGCGTGGAACTCCGAGGTCGGGTCCTTGCTGAACGCCTCCAGGGTCTGGGTGAGATTCTCGCGGAGCGATTCGTCCGTCCCGTCATTGTGATCGATGCCGAGGATCGAGAAGCCCTCGGACAGCAGGCCGGCGCCGGCGAGGTTGTAGAGCGAGGGCATCAGCAGGCGCTTGGTGAGGTCGCCGCCGGCCCCGAAGATCACCAGCGTGCAGGGCGGCGCCGGCTGCGTGCCGCAGGCTGCCGTGTCCTTGAGGGCTGTCGTCGGCTCGGCCATCCCTGACTCCCGTGTGGCTGCACTGCACCAAACCGGCCTGACAACCCGCCGCGGCGAGGCCCGTTCCGGTGCCCCTTGGGCTATGCTGCGCCGAGGCTAGGATCAAGGAACCCCGCATGCATACCCATTCCCTCGAGCCCTGGGCCCACAGCCACGTCTTCCTGGGCGACCGGCACGATCGGCACGCCCGCCGGACCTGGGCGGTGGTCGCGCTCACGGCCGTCACGATGGTGGCGGAGGTCGCCGGCGGCACGTGGCTCGGCTCGATGGCGCTGGTCGCCGACGGCTGGCACATGTCGACCCACGCGGCGGCCCTGGGCATCGCGGCGCTCGCCTACCACTTCGCCCGCCGCCACGCGGACGATCCCCGCTTCAGCTTCGGCACCGGCAAGTTCGGCGACCTCGCGGCCTTCGCCAGCGCGCTGCTGCTCGGCCTGATCGCCCTGCTGATCGGCGCCGAGAGCCTCGACCGGCTGCTGCACCCGGTGGCGATCGGCTTCGGTCAGGCGATCCCGATCGCGGTCCTGGGGCTCGCCGTGAACCTCGCGAGCGTCTGGCTGCTGCACGACGGCCACGACGGCCACGGCCACGAGGATCACGGCCACGCGCACGGCGGCCATCATCACGGCGGCCACGCGCACGGCGGCCACGGCGGCCACGACACGAACTTCCGGGCCGCCTACGTCCACGTCCTGGCCGACACGCTGACGTCGGTCCTGGCCATCGTGGCGCTGCTCGGCGGGCGCTATCTTGGCCTCGCTTGGCTCGACCCGGCCATGGGCCTCGTCGGCACCGCCGTGATCCTGGCGTGGTCGTGGAGCCTGCTGCGGACGGCCGCCCTCGTGCTCCTCGACGCGCGGCCCTCGCCGGCGGCCACCCGGGAGATCCGGGAGCGCCTGGAGATCGGCGGCGACCGGGTCAGCGACCTGCATCTCTGGCAGATCGGGCCGGGCCACCGGGCCGCCGTGATCGCCCTCGTCAGCGACGATCCGCAGCCGCCCGCCCACTACAAGGCGCGCCTCGCCGGGGTGAAGGGCCTGAGCCACGTCACCGTCGAGGTCCAGCCCTGCGGGAGGCACGCCGCGGCGGCCTGAAGGTCCCGCGCGGGCGCTCGGCCCGGCGGCCGCTACTCGTCGGGGCGGACCGCCTAGCCGCCCCGGTCGATCGGAAGGCTCGGGCCCTTCAGCTCGGAATCGCTCGGCAGGGCGCGCACGTCCCAGCCGCCGCCGAGCGCCCGGATCAGCGTGACCGCCGCGGTGAAGCGGTTCAGTCGCACCTGAAGGGCGTTGACCTCGTTGTTCACGAGCAGGTTCTGCGCGGTCACCACCGTGGTGAAGTTCTGGGTGCCGGCCCGGTACTCGTTGAGGGTGATCTCCACGGCCCTGCGCGACAGGTCCACGGCGGTGTCCTGCGCCCCCTGCTGCTGGCCGAGGATGCGCAAAGCCGCCATCTGGTTCTCGACCTCCGCGAAGGCGGCCAGCACCACCTGCCGGTAATTGGCCACCGCCGCGTCGTAGCCGGCCTCGGCCGAGCGCAGCGCCGCGGTGCGGGCGCCGCCGTCGAACAGCACCTCGCTGCCGGAGGCCGCCACCGACCAGACCTGGTTGGCCGCCGAGAGCAGGCCGTTGCGGGTCGCCCCCGAGATGCCGCCCTGGGCCGAGATCGTCACGGTCGGGAAGAAGGCCGCCACCGCCACGCCGATGCGCTCGCTCTGCGCCTGGACGAGGCGCTCGGCCTGGGCCACGTCGGGCCGCCGCTCCAGCAGGTCGCCGGGGATGCCCACCGGCACGCCCGGCGGGCTGCGGGGGATGCCGGATACCGGGATCGACACCTCGGAGGGGGGCCGCCCGATCAGGGTGGCGATGGCGTTGACGAACTGCACCCGGGTCAGGCGCACCGCGATGGCCTGGGCCTGGATGGTCTGGACCTGGGTCTGCGCGGTGATCACGTCGGAGCGCGCCGCGACGCCGGCGGCGTACTGGTTCTCGGTGATCGCCAGGGTCCTCTTGAAGTTCTCGACGTTCTCGTCGAGCACCTTCTGGAGGGAATCGGCGTAGCGCACGGTCAGGTAGTCGGCCGCGATCTCCGCCTGGATGCTCAGGCGGGTGAGCGCGATCGTGGCGGCGTCGGACTGCGCCAGGGCCGCCTCGCTCTCGATGGTGCGGCGCGTGCCGCCGAACAGGTCGAGCTCCCAACTCGCCTGGCCCAGCAGCGCCACGTTGGTGCGCGTGGCGGTGCCGCTGCCGGTCCGGGTGATGCTCGGCGCGCCGATCACCGTCGGGTACAGGGCTGCCTGCGCGGAGGCGACCAGCGCCCGGGCTTGCCGGTAATTCGCCACCGCCTGCCGGAGGGACTGGTTGTCGACGTCGACGAGGCGGATCAGCCGGTCGAGGGTCGGGTCCTTGAACACCCGCCACCAGTCGCCGCGCTCGACCGCGTCGCTGGGCCGGGCCTCGCGCCAGCCCTTCTTCCGCGCCGCGACGTAGGCCGGGCTGTCCTCCCGGACACCGCCCTGCTTGTAGGCCAGCGGCGTCTCCACGGAGGGCCGGGTGTAGTCCGGGCCGACCACGCAGCCGGCGAGGAGCGGGGCGGCGAGGAGGAGGGATGCGAGGGTGCGGAGCCGTTGGTGGGTAAAAAGCGCACCGCCCACCCTGAACCTCATCCTGAGGTGCCGGAGCGTAGCGGAGGCCTCGAAGGAGCCCTCCAGGAATCGCGCGCCTGGCTGGAGCCCTCCTTCGAGGATGCTGCGCAGTACCTCAGGATGAGGAGGTGGGTTGGAGGAACCCCCGCGCGCGATCGCGGCCGCCGCTGTTTCACGTGAAACCTTAACCATCACTCTCCGGCCGGCAGCGCCGCTTCTCCGCTCCGCCCGCCGCGCCTGCGCCGGTTGAGCACCCTGTGCCGGAGGCGATCGAGGGTGAGGTAGACGACGGGGGTGGTGTAGAGGGTCAGGATCTGGCTCACAATCAGCCCGCCGACGATGGCGATGCCCAGCGGGCGGCGCAGCTCCGCGCCCTCGCCGTTGGCCAGGATCAGCGGCACGGCGCCGAGCATGGCGGCCAGCGTCGTCATCATGATCGGCCGGAAGCGCAGGAGACAGGCCTCGCGGATCGCGTCCACGGGATTTGCGGCCCGGGTCCGCTCCGCGTCGATCGCCACGTCGATCATCATGATCGCGTTCTTCTTCACGATGCCGATGAGCAGGAACACCGCGATCAGCGCGATGATGGTGAAGTCGGTGCCCGTCACCAGCAGGGCCAGCACCGCGCCGACGCCGGCCGAGGGCAGGGTCGAGAGGATCGTCAGCGGGTGCACGAAGCTCTCGTAGAGGATTCCCAGCACCGCGTAGACCGCCAGGATCGCCGCCAGGATCAGCAGCGGCTGGCGCGACGCGGAGGCGACGTAGTTCTTGGCCGCGCCGGCATACTCGCCGTGGATCGTGGCGGGCAGCTGCAGGGAGGCCATGGCCCGGTCGATGGCGTCGGTGGCGTCCGACAGGCTCTTGCCCGGGGCGAGGTTGAACGAGATCGTGGTCGCCACGAACAGGCCCTGGTGGCTCACCTGCACGGGGGCGCTGCCGGGCTCGATCCGCGCGAAGGCCGAGAGCGGCACCATCGTCTCCTTGGCGGCCGAGACCGGCGCGCTCGACGAGGCGCCGCCCTTGCTCGCCGCAATGGCGTTGGCGGAGGCGTTGCGGGCCGAGTCGGACGCGATGGCGGCGGCGTTCGAGGCGGTGTCGGCCGTGCTGGCGGAGGCGGCGGCCGCCGCCGCCGCGACGGCGCCCGCGGTGCCCGAGCCGCCGACGGCGCCGGAGCCCGTGGCGACGCCGGTCGCGGCGCTCGCCGACGACCCGCTGCCCGGGCTGCTGGTGCCGGTCGCCGCGTTGGTGTTGACGGTCCCGCCCGCCGCCACCGTGCCAGCGACCGCGTTGGTGGTGGCCGAGCCCGGCGCGTTGCCGCCCGAGGTCGAGACGTAGATCTGCTTGAGCGTCTCCGGCGTTTCCAGGTAGCGCGGCGCGATCTCCATCACGACGTGGTACTGGTTCAGCGGGTTGTAGATCGTCGAGACCTGGCGCTGGCCGAAGGCGTCGTAGAGGGTGTTGTCGATCTTGTTCGGCGTGATGCCGTAGCGGAACGCGGTCGCCCGGTCGATCACGACCCGGCTCTCCAGCCCGCCCTCCTGCTGGTCCGAGGTCACGTCCGCGAAGGTCGGGTCCTTCTGCAGGGCCGCCACCAGCTTCGGGGCGGCAGCGAACAGCTCCTCGGCCGTGTCGCCCTGGAGGGTGTACTGGTACTGGGCGAAGCTCTGGCGGCCGCCCATCTGCAGGTCCTGGCGGGGGAAGACGTAGAGGCGCGCGCCCGCGACCTGCGCGAGCTTCGGCCGCAGCCGCGCCATCACGGCCGAGATCGGCGCCCGCTCGTTGAGCGGCTTCAGGCCGACGAAGACGTTGGCCGAGTTGGTGCCGCGGCCACCCGTGAAGCCGACGACGCTCTCGACCGCCGGATCCGCCCCGACGATCGCGGTCGCCTGCGTGAGCTTCTTCTCCATCGACTGGAACGAGATGCGCTGGTCGGCCTGGATGCCGCCCATCATTTGCCCGGTATCCTGCTCGGGGAAGAAGCCCTTCGGGACGATGATGTAGAGGTAGACGTTGAGCCCGACCGTGGCGAGCAGGCTAAGCAGGACGAGGCGCGGATGGGCGAGCGCCACCTCCAGCGTCCGCGCGTAGGCCCCGAGCAGCCGGGCGAAGCCGCCCTCCAAAATCCGGATCAGCAGGTTCGGCCGGCGGCCGGCCGGCGGTTCGCCATTGGGACCATGCCCCTCGGCCCGGAGCAGCCGGGCACACATCATCGGCGTGGTCGTGAGCGAGAGCACCAAGGAAATCAGGATCGACAGCGACAGCGTCACCGAAAATTCCTGGAAGATGCGGCCGACGAGGCCGCCCATCAGCAGGATCGGCAGGAACACCGCGATGAGTGACAGGCTCATCGAGATCACCGTGAACCCGACCTCCCGCGCGCCGATCAGCGCCGCCTGGAGCCGGGGCTTGCCCTCCTCGATGTGCCGCTGGACGTTCTCCAGCACCACGATGGCGTCGTCGACCACGAAGCCGGTGCCGATGATCAGCGCGGTCAGCGACAGGATGTTGAGCGAGTAGCCGAGCAGATACATCGCCGAGAAGGTGCCGACGATCGAGATCGGCACGGCGACCGCCGGGATCAGCGTGGCCCGCCAGGAGCGCAGGAAGCCGTACACCACCAGGATGACGAGGCCGACCGCCACCAGCAGCGTCTCCTCGGTGGCCGCGAGGGAGGCGCGGATCGTGGCGCTGCGATCGCCGGTGAGCTTGATGTCGATGCCGCCGGGCAGGGAGGCGGTGATCTGCGGCAGCGCCTCCTTCACGGCGTTGATGGTCTCGACCACGTTGGCGCCGGGCTGCTTGTAGACGAACAGCAGCACGCCCGGCTTGCCGTTGACGATGCCGAGGTTGCGCTTGTCCTCGACCCCGTCGAGCACCTGCCCGACATCGGTGAGCTTCACCGCGGCGCCGTTGCGGTAGGCCACGATGATGTCGCGGTAATCGGCGGCCTTGCGGCCTTGGTCGTTGGCGTAGAGCTGGTAGCGGCGGTCGCCCGCGTCGATCTCGCCCTTGGGCGAGTTCGCGTTCGCGGAGGCGAGCGCGGCCCGGATGCCCTCGAGGCCGATGCCGTAGTTGAACAGGGCCGTGGGATCGAGCTCGACCCGCACCGCCGGCAGGGACGAGCCGCCGATATCGACGTTGCCGACGCCCGGCAGCTGCGACAGCTTCTGCTGCACCACGGTGGCGGCGGAATCGTAGACCTGGCCGCGGGTCAGCGTCTCCGAGGTCATGCCGAGGATGATGATCGGCGTGTCGGCGGGGTTGAACTTCCGGTAGGTCGGGTTCTGCCGGAGCGAGGCGGGCAGGTCGGCGCGCGCCGCGTTGATGGCGGCCTGGACGTCGCGGGCCGCGCCGTCGATGTCGCGGTTGAGGCCGAACAGCAGCACGATCCGGGTCGAGCCAAGGGAGTTCGTGGACGTCATCTCGTTGACGTCCGCGATGGCGCCGAGCCGCCGCTCCAGGGGCGCCGCCACGGTGGTGGCCATGGTGTCGGGCGAGGCGCCAGCCATCTGGGCCTGGACGAGGATCACCGGGAAGTCGATCTGCGGCAGCGGCGCCACCGGCAGCTTCAGGAAGGCGAACAGCCCGGCGAGCAGCACGCCGATCGTGAGCAGCGTGGTCGCCACCGGCCGCCGGATGAACGGCTCGGAGATGTTCACGGCAGCGCCTCGCCGGGCGCGAGATCCGGCCCCCGCCGCCCCGAGATCCGCCGCTCCAGCCGGTCGAAGGCCAGGTAGATCACCGGCGTGGTGAACAGCGTCAGCACCTGGCTGACGATCAGGCCGCCCGCGATGCAGATGCCGAGCGGCTGGCGCAGCTCGGAGCCGACGCCGGTGCCGAGGATCAGCGGCACCGCGGCGAAGAGCGCCGCCAGCGTCGTCATCAGGATCGGCCGGAAGCGCAGCAGGCAGGCCTGGAAGATCGCCTCGCGGGGCTCGAGCCCGTCCTCGCGCTCCGCCTGGAGCGCGAAGTCGATCATCATGATGGCGTTCTTCTTCACGATGCCGATCAGCAGCACGATGCCGATCACCGCGATGATGTCGAGCGACAGGCCGAACAGCATCAGGCCGAGCAGCGCCCCGATCCCCGCCGACGGCAGGGTCGAGAGGATCGTGATCGGGTGGATGAAGCTCTCGTAGAGCACGCCCAGCACGATGTAGACGGTCACGATCGCCGCCAGGACCAGGAACAGCTCGTTGCCGAGCGCCGACTGGAAAGCGAAGACCGAGCCCTGCGGCACCACCCGGAACGAGGGCGGCAGGCCGATCTCGGCCTTGACCTTGTCGATCGCCTCGACCGCCTGCCCCAGCGCCGCGCCGGGGGCGAGGTTGAACGACACGGTGGTGGCCGGGAACTGGCCGAGATGGGAGATCAGCAGCGGCGCCCGCCGCTCGCTGATCCGCGCGACCGCCGAGAGCGGCACCTGCCCGTTGGTCGCCGTGGAGGAGGGCAGGTAGATCGCGTCGAGGCTGCGGAGCGTCGTGTGCAGCTTCGGGTCGGCCTCCAGGATCACCCGGTACTGGTTGGACTGGGTGAAGATCGTCGAGATGATCCGCTGGCCGAAGGCGTCGTAGAGGGCATTGTCGATGGTGGCCGGGGTGATGCCGTAGCGGCCGGCGGTGGGCCGGTCGATCGTCACGTAGGCGGCGAGCCCCTGGCCCTGGTGGTCGCTCGCCACGTCGGTGACCACGGGCGACTTCGCCAGCGCCTCGGTGAAGCGCGGCACCCAGGTCTCGAAATCGTCGATGTTCGGGCTCTCCAGGATCACTTGGTACTGGGTCGCCGAGACCGCGGTGTCGATCGTCAGGTCCTGGACCGGCTGCATGTAGAGCCGCATGCCGGGCTGGTTCGCGGTGGCCGCCGAGATCCGCCGGATGATCGCGCTCGCCGTCGCGGTGCGCGCGTCCCGGGGCTTCAGGTTGATCAGCATCCGGCCGGAATTGAGCGTGACGTTCTGGCCGTCGACCCCGATGAACGACGACAGGCTCGCCACGTCCGGGTCCTTGAGGACGATCTCGGCCATCCGCTGCTGGCGCTCGGCCATGGCGGCGTAGGAGACCGACTGGTCGGCCTGGGTGATGCCCTGGATCACGCCCGTGTCCTGCACGGGGAAGAAGCCCTTCGGGATCACCGCGAACAGGTAGATCGTGAGCCCGAGCGTGCCGAGCGCCACCAGCAGCGTCAGGCCCTGGTGGTTGAGGACGACCCGCAGGGAGCGGCCGTAGGACTCGATCGTGCCGTCGATGGCGCGCCGGCCCAGGCGGGAGAGGACGCCCTCCCGGCGGCGGTGGCCGGCTTCCGGGACGTGCTTCAGGAGCCGCGCGCACAGCATCGGCACCAGCGTCAGCGAGACCACCGCCGAGATGATGATCGTGGCCGCCAGCGTGATGGCGAATTCGTGGAACAGCCGCCCGACCACGTCGCCCATGAACAGGAGCGGGATCAGCACGGCGATCAGCGAGACGGTCAGCGAGATGATGGTGAAGCCGATCTCGCGGGAGCCCTTGAGCGCCGCCTCCAGGGGCGAGTCGCCGGCCTCCACGTGCCGGGCGATGTTCTCGATCACCACGATGGCGTCGTCGACCACGAAGCCGGTGGCGATGGTGAGCGCCATCAGCGACAGGTTGTCGAGGGAGAAGCCGTAGAGGTCCATGACCGACAGGGCGCCGACCAGCGACAGCGGCACCGACAGGCTCGGGATCAGGGTCGCCGACAGGCTGCGCAGGAACAGGAAGATCACCAGCACCACGAGCGCGATGGCGAGGCCGAGCTCGAACTGCACGTCCTCCACGGAGGCGCGGATCGTGGTGGTCCGGTCGGTGAGCGGCGCCACCGCGACGGCGGCCGGCAGGCTCGCCTGGAGCTGCGGCAGCAGCGACTTGATCTTGTCGACGGTCGCGATGACGTTGGCGCCGGGCTGGCGCTGGATGTTCAGGATCACCGCCGGCGTCGCGTCCGCCCAGGCGCCGAGCTTGGTGTTCTCCGGCCCCTCGACCACGTCGGCCACCTCCGAGAGCATCACCGGGGCGCCGTTGCGGTAGGCGATGATCGCCGCGTCGTAGGCCTTCGGGTCGCGGATCTGGTCGTTGGCGTTGATCGCGTAGGACTGCTTCGGCCCGTCGATCGTGCCCTTCGGCGTGTTGACGTTGAGGTTGGTGATGGTGGTGCGCAGGTCGTCGATGTTGAGCCCGTAGGCGGCGAGCGCCCGCGCGTTGAACCGCACCCGCACGGCCGGGCGCTGGCCGCCCGAGATGCTCACGAGGCCGACGCCCGCCACCTGGCTGATCTTCTGCGCGAGGCGCGACTCCGCCAGATCCCGAACCTGGGTGAGCGGCAGGGTCTTGGAGGTCAGCGCCAGCGTCAGGACCGGCGCGTCGGCCGGGTTGACCTTCGCGTAGATCGGCGGCGCCGGCAGGTCGGAGGGCAGGAGGTTGCCGGCGGCGTTGATCGCCGCCTGGACCTGCTGCTCGGCGATGTCCAGCGGCAGGTCCAGGCTGAACTGCAGGGTGATGACCGAGGCGCCCGCCGAGGATTGCGAGGTCATCTGGTTGAGGTTGGCGAGCTGGCCGAACTGCCGCTCCAGCGGCGCCGTCACCGAGGAGGTCATCACCTCGGGGCTGGCGCCGGGATAGAAGGTCTGGACCTGGATCGTCGGGTAATCGACCGCCGGCAGCGCCGAGACCGGCAGGTTCAGGTACGACACGCCGCCGACGATCAGGATCGCCAGCATCAGCAGCGTCGTGGCCACCGGCCGCAGGATGAACAGGCGGGACGGGTTCATGACGCGCTCCCGTTATCCCTTCCCCCGCGGAGGGGGGAGAGGGAGCGTCGCGCCAGAGTTGTCCTCACTGCGCCTGACGGCGCCGGTGCCGACGACCGCCCTCCGCTGTCCCTTGGGAATCCGTCGCCGCGTCGGCCGGCGCGGCGGGCTTCACCTCCCCCTTGCCGTCAGCCTTGCCGTCCGGCTTCGCCGCCGCGGCCTTGCCGTCGCCGGCGGCCGCCGGCGCGCCCTCGGTGATGCGCACCGGCGCGCCGTCCTTCAGCCGGTCGGTGCCGTCCGTGACGACGCGGTCACCCGGGTTCAGCCCGGAGACCACCACCGTGTGGGTCCCGTCAGTCTCGCCGGTCTTGATCGGCCGGACCGTGACCTTGCTGTCCCCGTCCATCAGGTAGACGTAGGTGCCGGGCGTGCCCTGGAGCAGGCTGGAATTCGGCACCAGCGTCGCGCCCCGCACCGTGTCGACGGTCAGCTTGGCGTTGACGAACTGGTTCGGGAACAGCTCCTCGTCGGAATTGTCGAACAGCGCGCGCAGCTTCACCGTGCCGGTGGTCGTGTCGATCTGGTTGTCGACCGTGTCGAGGCGGCCGGTGGCGATCTCGTGGGCGTCGCCGCGGTCGTAGGCCCGCACGGTGAGCTTCGCGCCCGCCCGCACTTGCCGCATCACCCGCGACACGTCGTCCTCCGGCAGGGTGAACACCACCGAGATCGGGTGGAGCTGGGTCACCACCACGATCGCCGTGGAGGCGGCCGAGATGTAGTTGCCCTGGTCGACCTGGCGCAGGCCGACGCGGCCGTCCACCGGCGAGACGATGTGCGTGTAGGCGATGTTGAGCTTCTGCTGGTCGACGAGCGCTTGGTCGGCCGCGACCGTGCCCTCGTTCTGCTTCACCAGGGCGGCCTGCGTGTCGACGTTCTGCTTCGAGATCGAGTCCTGGCGGTTCAGCGTCTGGTAGCGCTGCAGGTCGAGCTTCGAGTTCTGAAGCAGCGCCTGGTCGCGGGCGAGCTGGCCCTGGTACTGCGCGAGCAGCGCCTCGTAGGGGCGGGAATCGATCCGGGCGAGCTCATCGCCCGCCTTCACGGTCTGGCCCTCCCGGAACTGCACCTGCGTGAGGTAGCCGCTGATCTGCGACTTCACCGTCACGGTGGCGAGCGGCGTCACGGTGCCGAGGCCCTGCAGCACCACCGGCATGTCGCCGGTCGTGGCGCTGGCGATGCCCACCGCCTGCGGCATGTCGGCCCCGCCGCGCCGGCCGCCGTGGCCGCCGGTGTGATGCGCCGTCGCCGGCTCGGCGCCCTTGCCGGTGCGGGCCTCGTACCAGCGGTGGCCGATCGCCCCGGCGCCGGCGAGCAGCACCAGGATCACGAGCCAGCGGATCGGGCGGAAGCGCCGCGTCCGGACCTCGCGCGCGGGCGCCTCGCCGGGCTGGTAGGCGCGGGCCGTGTCGGTCCGGATCGGTGAACTCTCGTTCATGCCTGACTAGAGCACAGGACGGTCGTCTGCGCGACCGGCGGCACCCTATCCCTCGCTGTCTAAGCCCCCATGCCGCCCCCGGAACGCCGCGTCCCGGAAGCCCGTCCTGAAGCCGCCCGGTCCCGCGGGACCCGACGACTCCGATCCCGTGTACGGGAGCGTAAGCCCATAAAGCTGTCCGGGCCCCGAACGGCTCCTTACCGCGGCGTCATGGACACCCGCGGCCGCGCCGCTCGCGCACCTCGCGGCGCCCTCCACCGGTGCCCGGCCAATGCGCCGTCACTAGGGCGGCGACGTTTCACTCTTGTTGCTGGGGCCCGCCGGACGCGTCCGGTACCGCATAAGCGCGCAGCACCGCCCGGAACGCGGGATCGACCGGGGTGACGGCCACGGCGCGGCGCAGGCCGAGTCCGAGGCCGCCGATCAGCAGCGCCAGCACCAGGCAGCCGAGGAACGCGCGTGAGGAGGGCCGCATCGTCGTATCCGGTGGCCGACCCAGCGAGCGGGGCGTGAGCGGGTGCGGCCGCGTCCGGACATGCCGAAAGGGCCACCGACCCGCAAGTCGATGGCCCTTCTGGGGACCGGAGCGGCGCCCCGCCGACGGGGCGAGGGGGCGAAGCTCCGTCGGCGTGTGCGCCGCTCCGGCCGTGATCCGAACCTAAGAGACGGGTGATGAATGTCAACATTCGTCAGCAGGCCCCGGTGCGCCGGAGACCGGGTCTGTGCGACCGCGCACATTCCGCAACGCGCGACGGCCATGTTACAGGCCGGCGATGCCGAGACCCGCCATGCCGACTTTCTCGATGCCCGGCGCCGCGTGCCGTACCCCGTGCCGCGCCGCATGAGGTCCGCCGTCATCAACCCCGTCTTCGACGCGCTGCCCACGACCGTGTTCGAGACCATGTCGCGTCTCGCGCGGGTCCACGGTGCGATCAATCTCGGCCAGGGATTCCCGGACGATGCCGGGCCGGCGGATGTCCGCGAGCGGGGCGCGCGGGCGCTCCTGGACGGCTGGAACCAGTACCCGCCGATGATGGGCCTGCCGGCCCTGCGCGAGGCGGTCGCCGCCCATTACGCGCAGCACCAGGGCCTCGTCCTCGACCCGGAGACCGAGGTGATGGTCACCTCCGGGGCGACCGAGGCCCTGGCCGGCGCGCTCCTGGCGCTGATCGAGCCCGGCGACGAGGTCGTGCTGTTCGCGCCCATGTACGACGCCTATTTGCCCCTGGTCCGGCGGGCGGGCGGCGTGCCGCGGGTCGTGGCGCTCCGGCCCCCGGACTTCCGCCTCGACGAGGCCGCGCTCGCGGAGGCTTTCGGGGCGCGGACCCGGGTCGTGGTGCTGAACAACCCCCTCAACCCGAGCGCCACCCTGTTCGCGCCCGAGGACCTCGACCTGCTCGCCCGCTACTGCCAGCGCTTCGACGTGACCGCCCTCTGCGACGAGGTCTGGGAGCACGTGGTGTTCGACGGCGCGCGCCACCGGCCGCTGATGGCGCTGCCCGGGATGCGGGAGCGGACCGTCAAGATCGGCTCGGCCGGCAAGATCTTCTCCCTCACCGGCTGGAAGGTCGGCTTCGTGATGGCCGATGCCCGGCTGATGCGCGGGCTCGCCAAGGCGCACCAGTTCCTGACCTTCACCACGCCCCCGAACCTCCAGGAGGCGGTGGCCTACGGGCTGGGCAAGCCGGCCCCGTGGTTCGAGGCGATGCGCGCCGGCTACGCCCGGTCCCGCGACCGGCTCGCGGACGGCTTGCGCGGGCTCGGCTTCACCGTGCTGCCGGCCCGGGCCACGTGGTTCCTCAACATCGACATCGCCGCCCGCGGCCACGCCGACGACGTGGCCTTCTGCGAGGCCCTCGTCACCCGTCACGGCGTCGCGGCGATCCCCGTGAGCGCCTTCTACCCGGACGCCTCCGTGCGCGGCCTCGTCCGGCTCTGCTTCGCCAAGGACGACGCCACCCTGGATGCGGCGCTCGACCGCATGCGCGGGCTCCCGGGGGCCGGGGCATGAGGGTCGGCTCGAGGGTCGGCATGACGGGCAGCACGACGGGCATCACGGCGGACCGCACGCGCCGAGCGGGCGCCGTCCTTGCGGGGATCCGGGCGGGGGGCCACATCGTTGGGGACGATGGCTTCCCGACGGATCCCGACCATGGACTTCACCCAGGCTGCCCAGGCCGGGCGTTTCGCCCGTGCCGAGACCTTCCCCGGAGGCGAGACCCGCGCCGGCCCCCGGCCCCCCTACCTGTCGGCGGATCTCGGACGGGAGGCGAGCCTCGCCCGGCTGGAGACGCTGGCCCACCTGATGGACACCGCCTTCGTCATCCCGGGCATCAACCGGCGGGTCGGGTTCGACGCGCTGATCGGCCTCGTGCCGGTGATCGGCGACCTGGCCGGCATGGTGATCTCGTCCTTCATCGTCTACGAGGCGAAGCGCCTCGGGGCGCCGCGCTGGCTTGTGGCCCGGATGGGCCTGAACGTGGCCTTCGACGGGCTGATCGGCGCCGTGCCGGTGGCAGGCGACCTGTTCGACGCCGCCTTCAAGGCCAACCGCCGCAACGTCCGGCTGCTGCGCCGCTGGCTGGAGCGCAGCGGCAACCTGCGTCCCACCGAGATCGACGGCACCGCGACCCGGCTCGACGGCTGAGCGTTCCCGGCCTCCGTCCCGCGGCCGACCGGTCGCGGGGCCGCCCGGATATCGGGGCGGCCGGCGCGCGCGCGACGCGGCTCGGGAGGCAGCACGGATGAACGAGGTCACGCGTCCCGGCGACAGCGAGGTCGTGCCCGCGCCGATGCCCGGCGCCCAGCCGCTGGTCCTGCGGCCGGACGAGGGCGCGCCGCCGCCGGTCCTGCCCGGGGCCGCCGGCCGGCGCGCCCGGCTGTCGCCGATCAACCGGCGCCGCCTCGACAATTTCCGCCGCAACCGGCTCGGCTACGGATCGTTCGTGATCTTCACGGTCCTGTTCGTGCTCAGCCTGTTCGCGGAGTTCATCGCCAACGACCGCCCGATCGTGATGTCCTACAAGGGCGAGTGGCTGGTCCCGGTCCTGGTCGACTATCCGGAGGAGAAGTTCGGCGGCTTCCTCGCCACGACCGACTACCGCTCCCCCGAGATCCGCCGGGAGATCGCGGCGAACGGCTGGGCGCTGTGGCCGCCGATCCCGTACGCGTACGACACGATCAACGAGGACCTGCCGACGCCCTCGCCGTCGCCGCCGACCTGGATGCTCACGGACGCGCAGTGCAAGCCCGTCGCCGAGAAGCTCGGCGGCTCGACCTGCGCGGACATTCCCCAGCACTGGCTCGGCACCGACAACACCACGCGGGACGTGCTGGCGCGGGTGATCTACGGCTTCCGCATCTCGGTCCTGTTCGGTCTGATCCTGGCCGCGGTCTCGTCGGTGATCGGGGTCATCGCGGGGGCCGTGCAGGGCTATTTCGGCGGCTGGGTCGATCTCGCCTTCCAGCGCTTCATCGAGGTCTGGGGCGGCATCCCGACCCTCTACCTGATCATCATCATCTCGGCCTTCATCGCCCCGGGCTTCTTCGTCCTGCTCGGGATCATGCTGCTGTTTTCCTGGGTCGCGCTGGTGAGCGTGGTGCGCGCCGAGTTCCTGCGAGCGCGGAACTTCGAGTATGTCCGGGCGGCCCGGGCGCTGGGACTGTCGAATATCCGGATCATGACGGTCCACCTGCTGCCGAACGCCATGGTGGCGACGCTGACCTTCCTGCCGTTCATCCTGAACGGCTCGATCACCACCCTGACCTCGCTCGACTTCCTCGGCTTCGGCCTGCCGCCGGGCTCGCCGTCCCTCGGAGAGCTTCTCGCGCAGGGCAAGGACAATCTGACCGCGCCGTGGCTCGGATTGACCGGTTTCCTGGTCATCGCCGTGATGTTGAGCCTGCTCGTCTTCGCCGGCGAGGCCGTGCGGGACGCCTTCGATCCGCGCAAGACTTTCGCCTGAGGCCGCGCGGGTTGCGAAAATGACGCAGGGCCTCGCCCCGCGCTCGCACAACTGTACGAAGATTGCGCATTGTGCCCGCACGACCGGGCGGCAATCGTATACGACCGTCTAGAGCCGGCCCCTGACCCGGGGGTAAAGGTCTCTGCCGGTTGCGAAAACCCGCTTCGAGGAAGCGACTAGCATTCGCCGGGCGGACACCGATAAAGCCTCTCAGAAGTGTCCATTAAGTGGCGCCAATGCAACCATACCCTGTAAGCCTCGCCGCGTGATGCAGAGTTAGACTTCGGTCTCATCACAGATAATTGTATGGCGCGGCTTGCATTTTTCGGACGCTGACTTAACTCGCGAAAAGTGGGGATCCCATCAGGCATTTGTGCCGAGGAACGAGAGAATGTCAGAAGCTGCGCCGACATCGCAATTGGATTTCATCGAGCGGACCGTGGACGTCGTCGCGGCCTACGTTTCCAACAACTCGCTGCCCTCGGCCGAATTGCCGGCCCTGATCGCGAGCATCCACGAGGCGCTGAACACGATCGGGGCCGGCCCCGTCGCTCCGGCGACCGAGAGCGTCGAGCGGCCGACGCCCGCCCAGATCCGCAAGTCGATCCGCCCCGACGGGCTGGTCAGCTTCATCGACGGGAAGTCGTACAAGACGCTGAAGCGTCACCTGACCAAGCACGGTCTCGATCCGCAGACCTACCGCGAGCGCTACGGCCTGCCGGCCGATTACCCGACCACTTCGGCGAACTACTCGGCGCAGCGCTCGGCGCTCGCCAAGAGCCTCGGCCTCGGCCAGCCGGGCCGGTCCCCGGCGTCCGACAAGGCCGCCGCCGAGGAGGAGGCTGCCGCCTCCGCCCCTGCCTCCGGTCGCCGCAAGACCGCCGCGACCAAGACCCGGGCGAGCCGCAAGGTCGAGGCCGCCTGAGCGCGGCCGCGAGGCCCGGACGGGGGCGGGCGATCGGAGACGATCGCGCCCGCACCGGTCCGGACTTGTTCGCAGACCTGTTGGCCGGGCTCTCGGCCAAGCTCTCGGCCGGACCCCGCGCGCGGCGCGGCTCAGGCCGCGAGGCGCCCGTCCAGCGGGAACACCTTGGCGGGATTCAGCATCCAGTCCGGATCGAACACCGCCTTGACCCGCATCTGCTGCTCGAGATCGACCTGGTCGTACTGGAAGCGCATCAACTCGCGCTTCTCGATGCCGACGCCGTGCTCGCCGGTTAGGCAGCCGCCGACCTCGACGCAGAGCTTCAGGATCTCGTCGCCCGCGGCCTCGGCCTTCTGCAATTCGCCGGGCGTGTTAATGTCGAACAGGATCAGCGGGTGCAGGTTGCCGTCGCCCGCGTGGAACACGTTGGCGACGCGCAGGCCCTTCTCGGCGCAGATGGCGCCGATCCGCTCCAGCACCGGCCCGAGCTGGCCGGTGGGGATCGTCCCGTCCATGCAGATGTAATCGGAGATCCGGCCGGTCGCCCCGAAGGCCGACTTGCGGCCCTTCCAGATCGCGGCCGATTCCGCCTCCGAGCGCGAGACGCGCAGGCTGGTCGGTCGAAAATCCCGGGCGATCGTCTCGATCCGCGCCAGCATCGCGTCGCACTCGGCGTCCGAGCCCTCGACCTCGATGATCAGCATCGCCTCGGCGTCGCGCGGGTAGCCGGCCTGGGCGAAGTCCTCGGTGATGAGGATCGCCTCGCGGTCCATGTACTCGATCGCCACCGGGATGATCCCGGCCGCGATGATCGCCGCGACGCAGTCGCCCGCATCCTCGACCTTCGAGAAGCCGACCAGCACCGGGCGCGCGCCCTCGGCGGCGCGCAGGATCCGCACGGTCGCCTCGGTGACGATGCCGAGCTGCCCCTCCGAGCCGCAGACGAGGCCGAGCAGGTCGTAGCCGCCGCTGTCGAGGTGCTGGCCGCCGATCTCCACCACGGTGCCGTCGTTGAGCACCAGGGTGACGCCGAGCAGGTTGTTGGTGGTCACGCCGTATTTCAGGCAGTGCGCGCCGCCCGAATTCATCGCGATGTTTCCCGCGATCGTGCAGGCGAGTTGGCTCGACGGGTCGGGAGCGTAGAAGAAGCCCTCGTGGCTGACCGCCCCGGAGATCGCCAGGTTGGTGATGCCGCTCTGCACCCGGGCGGTGCGGTTGGCGAAGTCCATGTCGAGGACCTGGGTCATCTTGCCGACGCCGAGGATGATCGCGTCGGCCTGCGCGATGGCGCCGCCCGCGAGCGAGGTGCCGGCGCCCCGGGGCACGACCCGCACGCCGTTGGCGTGGCAGTAGGCCATCACGGCGGCGACCTCCGCGGTGGTGGAGGGCAGCACCACGGCGAGCGGCATCTGCCGGTAGGCGGTGAGCCCGTCGGTCTCGAAGGCCCGGCGCTCGTCCTCGCTGACCACCAGCGCCTCCGGCGCGACCAGGGGCGCGAGGCCGGCCAGGATCGCCTCGCGGCGGGCGAGGATCGCGGGATCGGGGTCGGAGAAGCGGATGGTCATGGGGCTCTTGCCCTCCTGGGGCCCGCGGCGCGAGACGGCGCGCGGGATGGCGTGCCGGGAGCATGGACCCCGGCGGCCGCGCCTTCAATCGGCGTGCGGCGCTGCGTCGTCCCCGCGTCACATTTCAACCACGACGGCTGCCTAGCGTCGCCGGAGACGCCTCGCTGCGCCGCTCCCCGATTCCGGCCCCCGGTGCCGGATCCGGTCGACGGGTCAAGAACGGACACGATGAACGCTCCCGCCTCCAGCGCCCTGCGCGACGACCGCTACGACGCGCCGTCGGCGCATCTCGCCACCACCCGCGACCTCGGGATCCGCAGCCTCCAGCTCGGCATCGCGGCCCTGCAGGAGGCGAGCGCCGCCTTCCAGGGCCGGCTCGGCGCGGCCTTCGAGGAGGCGGTGCAGACCATCCTGCAGAGCAAGGGCCGCGTCATCGTCAGCGGCATCGGCAAGAGCGGGCATGTCGGGCGCAAGATCGCCGCGACGCTGGCCTCCACCGGCACGCACGCCTTCTTCGTCCACCCGACCGAGGCGAGCCACGGCGACCTCGGGATGATCGCCCGGGACGACGTCATCATCGCGCTGTCGTGGTCGGGGGAGACCGCGGAACTGTCCGACCTCGTCGGCTTCAGCCGCCGGTTCTCGATCCCTCTGGTGGCGATTACCCGCAACGGCGAGAGCACCCTGGGCAAGGCCGCCGACGTGCTGCTGGAACTGCCCCGCGTGCGGGAATCCTGCCCGCACGACCTCGCGCCGACCTCCTCCAGCCTGATCCAGCTGGCGCTGGGCGACGCCCTGGCGGTGGCGCTCCTGGAGCGGCGCGGCTTCACCTCGGCGCGCTTCCACACCCTGCATCCGGGCGGCACCCTCGCGGCCCGCCTCAGGACCGTGCAGCAGGTGATGCACGGGCCCCAGGACATGCCGCTGGTGCACGAGACCGCCCTCATGTCCGAGGTGATGATCGAGATCGCGGCGCGGCGCTACGGCTGCGTCGGCGTCACGGACGCGGCCGGCCGCCTCGTCGGCATCGTCACGGACGGCGACCTGCGCCGCCACATGGGTCCGGCGCTCCTCGACACGCCGGTCTCGACCGTCATGACCCGCGACCCGGTGACCGTGGAGCCGCACAAGCTGGCCCAGGCCGCGCTGGAGCTGATGAACCGCCGGCTGATCACGGCGGTCTTCGCCGTCACCGACGGCCGGCCTGTCGGCATCGTGCACGTCCACGACCTGCTGCGCGTCGGCATCGCCTGAGGCCGTCCGGACCCGGCAGGTCCGATCCGCGCCCACATCCCGCGAGGCCTCCGCGCCTTAGGACGGGGCGGAGGATGCGGCGGCCGGGCGCCCCTCACAGCCGGGCCAGCAACTCCACCTTCTTGGTCGCGAACTCCGCGTCGGTGAGCACGCCGCGCGCGTGCAGCTCGGCCAGCCGCTCGATGGTCGCGAGGATCGCGTCCGGAGACGACCGGTCCGGGGCCGCCGAAGGGGCAGCCGCAGCGGCCGGCGAAGCGGCGGGGGCGGCCTTCGCCGGGATCTCGGCCGGGTCCGCTCGGCCCGGGTCCGCTCGGCCCGGGTCCACCTGGCCCGGATCCGCTTGGCGCGGCGCCGCGACCTCCGCCTCGATCCGGCGCAGGCGGTCGAGGGCGACGGCCCCGGACGGTCCCGTGAAGCCGAGGCTGCCGTTCGCCTGGGAAACTCCGGTGATGCGGTGCTCGCCGGTATCGTACAGCGCGACCCCGGACCCCGCGTCGACGGCGAGCCGCCGGCTGTCCGGGAAATAGGCGTAGCGCAGCCCGTTCTGCGCGCCGGTGCTCGCCGGATCCCCGAGGCCGGCCGGCCACCACTCGCCGCCGCCCCGGCGCGCCGCGGGCGCGGCCTCCGAGAAGCCGCCCGCCGGGAGCGCCCCGGCCAGCTCGGTGCAGAGCGCGTCGACCCGCGCCTTCAGCGCGTCGTCGAACATCCGGCCGACCATCACCATCCCGCCGGAAAACCACTGCCCCATCCCGCCGAGATCGGGATGGTCGAACTGCGCCATCGTGCCGTGGCCACGCTCGAGGGCCCGGACCAGGTGGCGCACCGCGTCCGGGCTGACCCCGTGGCGGTCGGCGACGGTCTGCAGCCCGGGGACGGGGTCGAACGGCCCGTCATCCCGGAACGGGTCGGACGCGGCGGTGTCGGACGGATCCATGAGCCAGCTCCCGAAGCGTCGGAGGGCGGACAGGAGGCGCGCGGCGGCGGCCCCCTGCCGGCCCGGGTCGAGCCCGTGGGCCTGCGCCCACGGACCTGCGACGGCGTCGCGATGCGGAGCCAATCCCCGGCCGTCCGAGCGGGTTCCGGCCCGTCTCAGCCGGCGGCCTGCGGGAACGGTCCCGCGATGGTGAAGTCGGTGATCGGCCGGCGGCCGTTCGGGGTCTCGCGGGGCCGCTGCTCCTCGGTGAGGTCCGCCTCGGGCGTCTTGCGGCCGACCGCGAAGGCGGCCTCGATCCGGTGGTTCTCGGGCAGACGCAGCACCGCGGGCGCGCGGACGTGGTCGAACCCGACCATGCCGTGGGCGTGCCAGCCCTGGTGGATCGCCTGGAGCTGGAAGGCCAGCGAGGCGGTGCCGGCGTCGAAGGAGTGGCTGTAGGAGGGCTTCAGCTCGTCGCCGACCTTCATGAGCCCGTTCGAGACGAGGAACAGGATCGCGCCGGTGCCGGACACCCATTTCTGATTGCCGGGCACCAGCAGGTCGAAGAACGTGTCCCAGTGGGCGTCGCCCCGGAGCGCGTAGAGGAAGCGCCAGGGCTGCGAGTTGTAGGCGGAGGGCGACCAGCGCGCCGCCTCGATCATCCGCATCAGCTCGGATTCGGGCACGGCCTCGCCCGTGAAGGCGCGGGGCGAGTGCCGCTTCACGAAGACCGGATCGATGTCGTGGTCGGCGTGGCGGGGCGGGGGCAGGCTCAAGGGATTCGTCTCCGATAGGCGCGAGCGCCCGGGCGGCCGAGCTTGCCCGAAAGGCCGGGCTGGAGGCAAACGCGGGATCGCCCCGGCCGCCGTGACGGTCGCGAAGGGCTCGAGCGTTTGCCCGGCGGGATCTTCGGAGCGCTGCCGTCTTTGCGAGCGGAGCGAAGCAATCCAGGCAGCGCCACGACTGTCGATGTCGCGTTACCCTGGGTCACTTCGCTACGCTCGTGAAGACGATGCAGGCCGCCCGATGGCCGCGGCCGCTCCGGTGACGATCTCGGCCCCCCGTCACGCCACGCTGCGCTCGATCTCCTCCTCGTCGCAGATCACGCCGGCATTGCCCTCGAACTCGGCCGCGAGGTCGACGGGGGCGTGGGTCGGCGCCGGCGAGACCCGGTCGCGCGCGAAGGTCGCCAGGAACAGGCGCATGACGTGGCGCACGCCCGCGTCGTTGATGGTGCGCTGGTCCTCGTTGTAGTAGCGCCCGGCATTCACGTTGCTCGTGACGATGTCGTAGGCGGGGAAGTAGACCGCCCGCGGGTCGCCGCGGCCGACCACCTCGCCGGCCGCCACCCGCAGCACCGACTTGGAGTAGCTGTTCGACTCCATCACGTGCCGGTCCATGTAGGTGGCGATCATCGGTACCGGCGAGACCGTGAAGATCACCCGCGCCTTCGGGTTCACGCTCCAGAGCCGGTCGAGGAAGCCGTTGAGGTCACCGAGCACCTCGCCCGCGCCGGCATTCACGCACTCGTAGAGCGCGGGGTCGAACGTGCCGCCCGCGACACCGGGGGCGAGCGGCAGCGCCGCGCCGTCGGCCCGCCAGCGCCAGCCCTCGGTGAGGCCGAGCGTCAGCACGAACACGTCGAGCGTCTCGAACAGGCGGCGCACCTCGGCGAGGTGCGCGTCGCGCGCCGCGACCACCTCGGCCTCGCTGGCGAAGCCCGCCGGCTCGACGGTCGGGCGGAACGGGTCGACGTAGCGGCCGTCGTCGCGCAGCCACGCCTTCAGCTCCGGCTCGAACGTGCCGTAGGCCCGGTCGAACAGCTGCACGAACTGGCGCGTGTAGTAGAGGTTGCCGTAGCGCGCCGAGAACGTGCCGAACTGGCGGGCATTGGCCTCCTCGGCGCTCATGCCGGGGGTCGGCGGCTCGGTCAGGTAGTAGTTGAACCCGGCGCCGCGCACCGCCTCGGCCACCCGCTGGGCGAAGCACGAGCCGCCGGTGGCGACCTTGTCGGTCGGTCCGATCACGAACGTGTCCTTCGGGTGCGGATTGACCGCGAAGGGCGGCACGTTGGTGACGACCTTGCGCCAGAATCGCTCGGCCGGTAGACCCGTATACGGATTCAACGCCATCTTCGAACCCTCTTCTTCACGACGGCGGCAGGCCCTCGGGGGCGCTGTTCCGTCCGCTGACACCGGCACGCGACGTGGCCCTGAACGACCTGCCCCGGCGCGCCCGCAGCGCGTTCACCCGCTCGGCGACCGATTGGACGCCTACCCGTTGGGCCCCCACCTGGGCGACACCATGGCGGAACCGCGCCCGCACCGCCACGACCCGTGACGGGCCGAGCATCGCGGTGCTGGGCAATTGCCAGGCCCGGGGCATCGCCCGGGCCATGCGCCTGCTCGCGCCGAAGAGCCCGGTCCGTTACCTGCCCATGGGCTCGCTGAAGCGCGACCACGGCCATGTCGACGGCTTGATCCGGACCCTGCGCGCCCACGACCACGTCTTCTCGCAGGCCTTCCCGGCCGGGCTGATCCCCGGCGGCGACGCCGCCACTGTGCGCGCGGCCGACCCGCGGCTCAAGCTGTTCCCGTCGATCGTGTTCTCGGCCTTCCACCCGGACATGGTCTATGTCGGGCAGGCGTCGGACCTCGCCGCGCTGAAGCTGACGCCGTCGCCGCTGGGCCAGTACCACTCGGCGATCGTCGTCACCGCCCACCGGCTCGGCCTCGATGCCGGCCGCACGGCCGCCCTGTTCCGCGAGGACGTGTTCGCCCGCCTGGGCTACCTCGACCACTGGGATCCGGCGGTGCGCGAGCTCGTCGGCGCGGCCGACGCCCTGGGCTTCGGGCTGGAGCGCGAGGTGACCCGCTGGGCGCGCCGCGGCGCCTTCATGCACCTGATGAACCATCCCAAGGTCCACGTCCTCGGCGACATCGCGAGGCGGCTGCTGCAGGAGAACGGGCTCACGCCCGAGCCCGTGGAGATCGAGGATTACCTCGGCGACGAGCTGGCCCAGGACGTGGTCTGGCCGATCTACCCGCCCATCGCCGAGCATTTCGGCCTGACCGGCTCGTACCTGTTCAAGACCAAGCCGCGGGGCGACGACTTCCCGGTGCTCTACGACCTGCCGGGCTTCGTCGCGGCGAGCTTCGCCCTCTACGACGCGATGCCCCCCGGGGATCTCGCCTGCCCGCGGGTCGAGGCGTGGCTCGCCGCGCCGGAGATCGTCGCGCTGTTCCGGGGCGGCTGAGGCCGCCTCCGGGCGCCGCGGCGTCCCGGGTCGCTTCGCGGCGCGCGCGACGACGGTCCCGCCCGGAAGGGTCCGTGACTCAGCCCGCCGCGCAGAGCCGGCTGTCGGAGCCAGCCTCGCCCAGACCCTCGACCATCATCCGGACCAGGCGGTTGACCTCCTGCATCTGGAAGGGCTTGCGCAGGAACAGGCTGCCCGGCACGCCGCTGCGGCCGTGCGTGTCGGTCGAGGTGTAGACCACCGGCCGGTCCGGATGGATCGCCCGGAAGGCGTGGGCCACCGTCCAGCCGTCGATCAGTCCGGGCAGGTGGATGTCGGTGAACAGCCAGTCGATCGCCGCGCCCCGGTCGCGCAGGACGGTCAGCGCGGCCTCGCCCGTCGAGGCTTCGATCACCCGGATGCCGTGCGTCTCGCACAGGCTCGCGACGATCTCGAGGAGCAGGTAGCTGTCCTCGACGATGAGGACGCTCTGGGCGGGGCGCATGCGGGAGGTCCGGTGTTCGGCCCACCGATAAGGGACCGATAGGGTTGAGGATCTCTTAAAGACCGGCCCGCAACCGTTACCGGCGGGACGCGCGGCGCCTGTTGCAGCGCCGCAACCGGGGCGGCCGAAATGGCGCGTCGCGGCCCGCCGCCCCGCCGCCGCCGCATTCCGGGCGCGTCCGGGTGCGTCAGCGCACGCCGTCGATCGGTGCGGACCGTCACCACGCCCCCGCGCCGCCCGGCGGAACCGTCGCTTAACCAACCCCGCCTACCAACGGCGCCAGGATTACGCGGACCCGCCTCGAAGACCAGCAGCCGGCCTTCGGCACCGCTCGAGGAGTTTTTCAGACCATGCCCCAGCGTTTCCGCGCCGCCGCCCTCGGCCTCGCGCTCGTCGCCGCCCTCGGCCTGGGCGCCTGCAGCAACGACAAGGACCTCGCCGACGCCTCCGCCTTCGGGGCTGGCGCCGCCACCCCGGGCAGCGCGCAGGACTTCGTCGTCAATATCGGCGACCGGGTCTTCTTCGAGTCGGACTCCACCGACCTGACGCCGACCGCGACCGCGACCCTCGACAAGCAGGCCGCGTGGCTGCAGCGCTACCCGCGCTACACCTTCATCATCGAGGGCCACGCCGACGAGCGCGGCACCCGCGAGTACAACTTCTCCCTCGGCGCCCGCCGGGCCCAGGCGGTGAACGACTACCTCGCCACCCGCGGCATCGCGGCGAGCCGGATGCGGACGGTCTCGTACGGCAAGGAGCGGCCGGTGGCGGTGTGCAACGACATCTCCTGCTGGTCGCAGAACCGCCGCGCGGTGATCGTCCTCGACCGCGGCGCCGGCGCGTAGGCCGCCGCGCGAACGAGTCCGGAGGCGGCATGCGGCCGCCTCCGCGCCGCAGTTTTGCCGCGGTGCGGCGCATCTGTTAGGGCCTCGCGCCGACACCGGACCGCAGCCGAACCATGCCCGCCCACCTTCGCACCCGCCTCGCCCTCGCCACCGCCCTCGGTGCCGCGCTCCTCGGCCACCCGGCCGCCGCGCAGGACGCCTCGGAACTGGTGGTGCGCCTCGGCCGCATCGAGAACCAGTCCCGGATGATGGCCGGGCAGATCGAGACCCTCCAGTACGAGAACCGCCAGCTCAAGGAGCAGCTGCGCAAGTTCCAGGAGGACGTCGAGTACCGCCTGAACGAGGGCAAGGGCGGCAAACCCTCGGCCGCGCCCGCGCCGTCGGGGCCCGTCAACGGCGGCAATCCGGGCGCCGGCCGCCCCGGGAAGCGCGGCGACGCCTTTGACCCGTCGCAGGCCCCCGGAGCCCCGGGCGCCCCGGTGCAGCTCGGCAGCACGCGGCCCTCCGCGCCGCTGCCGCCCCGCGAGGCCGAGGAGGCCGCCGAGGCGGCGCCCCGGCCGCAGCGCCTGCCCCAGGGCGCGCTCAACGAGTCCGGCGAGGAGGACGCGGAGGCCGGGACCTCCGGCTACGACGAGCCCGTGGACCTGCGGCCGCCGGCCCGGACCGGGGCGATCCCGGCGCGGCCCTCCGAGAGCGTGGCGGCGACCCGGACCGGCGATCCGGCCGCCGATTTCGACGCCGCGGTCGAGCTGTACCGCGCCAAGCAGTACGAGCAGGCCGAGATGGGCCTGCGCCAGTTCATCCAGTCGCACCCGCGCGACAACCGGGTCGCCGGCGCGACCTACTGGCTCGGCGAGAGCTACCTCGCCCGCGGCCGCAACCGCGAGGCCGCCGAGCAGTTCCTGAAGGTCTCCACCGACTACGCCCGCTCCGCCCAGGCCCCCGACGCCATGCTGAAGCTCGGCGTCACGCTCAACGCGCTCGGCGCCCGCGAGCAGGCCTGCGCGACCCTGGCCGAGCTGGACCGGAAGTTCCCGAATGCCGGCACCGGCGTCCGCCAGGGCGTCGCCCGCGAGCAGAAGCGCGCCCGCTGCGGCGCCTGAGCGTCTCGGGCGCTCTGAGCGACTTGGGCGACTCGGGCGACTCGGGCGACCCAGTCCTCGGCGCCCTCCGCCCCTGGCTCGACCGGACCGCGCGCGGCGGGCGGAGCGTGCTCCTCGCCGTCTCGGGCGGTCCCGATTCGAGCGCCCTGATGCACGCCGCCGCGCACCTGCGCGACGCGACCGGCGCGTCCCTGCGCGTGGCGACCGTCGATCACGGCCTGCGGCCGGAATCCGGCGCGGAGGCCGAGGGCGTCGGCCGTGCCGCCCGGGCGCTGGACCTGCCCCACGCGACCCTGACCTGGACGGGCGCGAAGCCCGGCACCGGCCTGCAGGACGCGGCCCGCACCGCCCGCTACGCACTCCTCGCCGCCCATGCCGGGGCGGTCGGGGCCGGGCTCGTGCTGACGGGCCACACGCGGGATGACCAGGCCGAGACGGTGCTGATCCGGCTCGCGGCCGGCAGCGGCCCCGCGGGGCTCGCCGGCATGCGCGCCGAGCGGGACCTCGGTCCCGGCCTCGCCCTCGGGCGCCCGTTCCTGCACCTGCCGAAGGCGAGCCTGGTGGCGTGGTGCGCGGCGCGCGGCATCGGGTATCTGCGCGATCCCGCCAACGGCGATCCGCGCTTCGCCCGCGGCCGCCTGCGCGCGGCCTGGCCGGCCCTGGAGCGCGAGGGCCTGACCCGGGCGCGCCTCGCCCGGCTCGCCGAGCGCGCCGCCCGCGACGAGGCCGCGCTCCGGGGCGCGGCCGAGCAGGCCCTCGACGGGGCGCTCCGGCCCGGGTCGGAGACGGGCGCGGGCCTGCGCCTCGACGGGCGCGCCCTGGCGGTCCTGCCGGACGCCGTGGCCCTTCGCTGCCTGGATCTCGCCCTGGCCCGGGCCGGCGCGGCGCCGCGCCGCCTCGAGCGCCTCGAGGCCCTTGTCCTCGAATCGCTCCTGCCGGCCCTGCGTCGCCGGGAGCCGGTCCGCCGCACCCTCGCGGGGATCCTCGTCGCCGCCGACGCGGGCGGGGGCGTGAACCTCGCCCCGGAGCCGCCGCGCCGGCACGGACCCGCAGGTGCTGCCCTCGCCGCAGGGTCTCCCGACTTACTTGGCAAGGGAGAGCCCCCCGCCTACATTGGCGGAGTGTGCACGGATGGATCGGAATAGCCGCGTGGCGGGTCCGTCCTGGGGGTCGCACGCGCCAGGGATTGATCGATGAACCCGAATTTTCGCAACTTTGCCTTGTGGGTCGTCATCTTCCTGCTGGTGCTGGCCCTCGTCACCCTGTTCCAGAACCCGGGTCACCGGGGCGGCGGCAGCGAGATCGCCTACAGCCAGCTCCTGAACGACGCCGATGCCGGCAAGATCCAGTCGGTGGTGATCTCCGGGCAGGACGTGTCCGGCACCTACGTGGGCGGCGGCAACTTCACGAGCTACGCGCCCAACGACCCGAGCCTGGTCTCCAAGCTCCAGGGCAAGGGCGTGACGATCACCGCCCGCCCGCCGTCCGACAACACCCCCTGGTTCATCCAGCTGCTGGTGAGCTGGCTGCCGATCCTCGTCTTCATCGGCGCCTGGATCTTCCTCTCGCGCCAGATGCAGTCCGGCGCCGGCCGCGCCATGGGCTTCGGCAAGTCGAAGGCCAAGCTCCTTAACGAGGCCCACGGCCGCGTGTCGTTCGACGACGTCGCCGGCGTCGAGGAGGCGAAGGAGGATCTCCAGGAGATCGTCGAGTTCCTGCGCGACCCGCAGAAGTTCCAGCGGCTCGGCGGTCGGATCCCGCGCGGCGTGCTGCTCGTCGGCCCGCCCGGCACCGGTAAGACCCTGATCGCCCGGGCGGTCGCGGGCGAGGCCAACGTGCCGTTCTTCACCATCTCGGGTTCCGACTTCGTCGAGATGTTCGTGGGCGTCGGCGCCAGCCGCGTGCGCGACATGTTCGAGCA
Organism: Methylobacterium sp. Leaf361; assembly: GCF_001424445.1. Lineage (NCBI taxonomy): Bacteria > Pseudomonadati > Pseudomonadota > Alphaproteobacteria > Hyphomicrobiales > Methylobacteriaceae > Methylobacterium > Methylobacterium sp. Leaf361. Next base: position 195,958 of record NZ_LMPY01000078.1, read on the forward strand.
GGCCAAGAAGAACGCGCCCTGCATCATCTTCATCGACGAGATCGACGCGGTCGGCCGCCACCGCGGCGCCGGCCTCGGCGGCGGCAACGACGAGCGCGAGCAGACCCTGAACCAGCTCCTCGTGGAGATGGACGGGTTCGAGGCCAACGAGGGCGTCATCATCATCGCGGCGACCAACCGCCCCGACGTGCTCGACCCGGCGCTGCTGCGTCCCGGCCGCTTCGACCGCCAGATCATGGTGCCGAACCCGGACGTCACCGGCCGCGAGCGCATCCTGCGCGTCCACGTCCGCAAGGTGCCGCTGGCCCCCGACGTCGACCTCAAGACCATCGCGCGCGGCACCCCGGGCTTCTCGGGCGCCGACCTGATGAACCTCGTCAACGAATCGGCGCTCCTCGCCGCTCGACGCGGAAAACGCATCGTGACGATGCACGAGTTCGAGGACGCCAAGGACAAGGTCATGATGGGCGCCGAGCGGCGCACCCTCGTGATGACCGAGGACGAGAAGCGGCTCACCGCCTACCACGAGGGCGGCCACGCCATCGTGGCGCTGAACGTCCCGGCCACCGACCCGGTGCACAAGGCGACCATCATCCCGCGCGGTCGGGCGCTGGGCATGGTCATGCAGCTGCCCGAGCGCGACAAGCTCTCCATGAGCTTCGAGCAGATGACCTCGCGGCTGGCGATCATGATGGGCGGCCGCATCGCCGAGGAGATGATCTTCGGGCGCGAGAAGGTGACCTCGGGCGCGCAGTCGGACATTGAGCAGGCGACGCGGCTCGCCAAGATGATGGTGACCCGCTGGGGCTTCAGCCCCGAGCTCGGCACCGTCGCGTACGGCGACAACAACGACGAGGTCTTCCTCGGCATGTCGATGGGCCGGCAGCAATCGGTCTCCGAGTCGACCGCCCAGAAGATCGACGCCGAGGTCCGCCGCCTCGTGGAGACCGGCCTGGAGGAGGCGCGCCGCATCCTGGCCGAGCACAAGGACGACCTGGAGGCCCTGGCCCAGGGGCTCCTCGAGTACGAGACCCTCTCGGGCGAGGAGATCCGCAACCTGCTCAAGGGCCAGCCCCCGATCCGCGACGGCGGCGACGTGCCGCCGACCCCGGCCCGGGGCTCCTCGGTCCCCTCGGCGGGCCGCGGCCGGCCGAAGGAGAGCGACGGCGGCCTGGAGCCGCAGCCCCAGGCCTGAGGTCGCGGAATCGGACGAGCGAAGGGGGCGCCGCGAGGCGCCCTTTTTCGTTCCGTGCGGCCTCCTTCGACGCGCGTGCGGATTCGGCGCGCTTTCAGGACGCTGTCAGGACCGCGCGCGGGGCCGCGTCGCGCTCCCTCATCAGCGGCGGCGTTCGCCGGCGACGCGTGATTGTCGCCGCGTCTCCCGTGACAAACCGGCCCTCCTGTCGGCGGATCGCGCGCGTCGGCTTGGCCGGAGGCTCGGCGGACTCCGCCGAATCGGAAACACAGGTCCCTTCCACAGGCCGCCGCGAAACCCCCGATGCCGGTCTCGACCTATCTCGTCGTCGCCCTCGGCGCCGTCGTCGCCGGCTTCGTCCAGGGCCTGTCGGGCTTCGGCTTCGGCCTCACGGCCCTGTCGTTCTGGGCCTGGGTGATCGACCCGCAGCTCGCCGCCGTGCTGGCCGTCTCCGGCGCCTTCACGGGCCAGGTCATCGCGGCGGTCTCGGTCCGGCGCGGGTTCGAGACCGGGCGCCTCGCGCCCTTCGTGCTCGGCGGCCTCGCCGGCATCCCCCTCGGCGTCCTCCTGCTGCCGCGGCTCGACGCCGACTGGTTCAAGACGCTCCTCGGCCTCCTGCTGATGGTCTGGTGCCCGACCATGCTGTTCGCCCGGAACCTGCCGCGGATCGCGGCCGGCGGCCGGCTCGCCGACGCCGCGGTGGGCCTCGGCGGCGGGATGATGGGCGGGCTCGGCGGCTTCACGGGCGTGCTGCCGACCCTCTGGTGCACCCTGCGCCGCTACGAGCGCGACGTGCAGCGCTCGGTGATCCAGAACTTCAACCTCGCGATGCTCAGCGTCACCCTGGCGACCTACCTCGCCGCGGGGCTCGTCACCCGGGCGACGCTGCCGATCCTGGCGGTGGTCCTGCCGGCGATGCTGGTCCCGACGCTGCTCGGCACCCGGATCTATCTCGGCCTCAGCGAGGTCGCCTTCCGCCGGCTCGTGCTCGGCTTGCTGACCGTCTCGGGCCTCGCGCTGGTCTCGGCCTCGGCGCCGCGGCTCCTGCAGCGCGCCGGGCGCCCCATTTCGACCGCCTTTGTCGGGGAGCACCCCGTTGACTCTGCCGGCCGGTGAGCCGCCGGCGGGCGCGATAATCTGCTAAGCTGTGCCGGGTCCGCGAGACCGGGCGCCGGAGACGTGATGGTGCGCAAGTATTTCGGAACCGACGGCATCCGGGGCCGGGCCAACGGCGTGATCACGCCGGAGCTCGCCCTCAAGGTCGGTCAGGCCGCCGGCCTCGTGTTCCAGCGCGGCGACCACCGCCACCGGGTGGTGATCGGCAAGGACACCCGCCTCTCGGGCTACATGATCGAGACCGCGCTCGTCGCCGGCTTCACCTCGGTGGGCATGGACGTGCTCCTGCTCGGGCCGGTGCCGACGCCGGCCGTGGCGATGCTGACCCGCTCGATGCGGGCCGATCTCGGCGTGATGATCTCGGCCTCGCACAACCCGTTCGAGGACAACGGCATCAAGCTGTTCGGGCCCGACGGCTTCAAGCTCAACGACGCGATCGAGCACGAGATCGAGGGGCTGATCGACGCCGACATGCACAAGCGCCTCTCCGGCTCGAACGACCTCGGCCGGGCCAAGCGCATCGAGAGCGTGCACGCCCGTTACATCGAGTTCGCCAAGCGGACCCTGCCGCGGCAGGTGACGCTGGACGGGCTGCGAGTCGTGGTCGACTGCGCCAACGGCGCGGCCTACCGGGTCGCCCCCGAGACCCTGTGGGAGCTCGGCGCCGAGGTGATCGCCATCGGCACCGAGCCGGACGGGTTCAACATCAACCGGGATGTCGGCTCGACCGCGCCCGCGGCCCTGATCGACATGGTGCGCGAGCGCCGGGCCGATATCGGCATCGCGCTGGACGGCGACGCCGACCGGGTGCTGATCGTGGACGAGAAGGGCCAAGTGGTCGACGGCGACCAGCTCATGGCCGTCGTGGCGCGCTCCTGGAAGGAGGACGAGCGCCTGACGCAGCCGGGCGTGGTCGCGACGATCATGTCGAATCTCGGCCTGGAGCGGTTCCTCGGCGGCCTCGGCCTGACCCTGGCCCGCACGGCGGTGGGGGACCGCTACGTCCTCGAGCACATGCGGGCGCACGGCTACAACCTCGGCGGCGAGCAGTCCGGCCACATCATCATGTCGGACTACACGACCACCGGCGACGGCCTCGTGGCCGCCCTGCAGCTGCTGAGCGTGGTGCAGCGGCAGAACCGGCCCGTGAGCGAGGTCTGCCACTGCTTCGACCCGCTGCCGCAGATCCTCAAGAACGTCCGCTACCGGAGCGGCGAGCCCCTGCGCGAGGACAGCGTGGTCAGCGCCATCGAGCACGCCCGCGAGCGGCTCGGCAATGCCGGCCGCCTCGTGATCCGCCCGTCGGGCACCGAGCCGGTGATCCGCGTCATGGCCGAGGGCGACGACCGCGGCCTCGTCAACGCGGTGGTCGACGAGGTGGTCGACGCCGTCACCCGCGCGGCGGCCTGAGGCCGGAGCCCCGGAGGGGCGCGGCTCGACTCCGAAGGGGGCAGCCCGAGTCAGCCCAGATCGGCGTAGGCGGCGCGCAGCTCCGCGGGTGCGGTCATCCGCCACGCCGCCAGCAGCGCCGCTCGCAGAATCTCCTCCGCACACGGGTCGAGGTCGAGATTGGTCCAGCCCCGCCGCCCCCAGGCGCCGTCGAGCGGCGCGAACAGGTCCGGCTCGGCCTCGCAGAGGGCGGCCTGATCGGCGGGCGCGAGGCGCAGCACGACCCGCGCCTCCTCGACCCAGAGGGTCGCGAAGACCCGGCCGCCGACCCGGAAATCCGGGTTGCCGCTGTGGGCGCCCGCTACCGCCTCGGGCAGCATCAGCGCCAGGATGCGCACGTCGTCGGGTCCCATGCGGCCTCAGCCCCCGCGCCGTCCGGCCCCCACAGAAGAACTGCGCTGACCCCGGCGGCGCAGCGCAGCCGAAACAAGCAAGTCTCGCCCGGATATCCGTTTCGACAGTTCGGCAACGGATGCGCAAGCCTAACATTTAACGTTAAGCCGGATTTAAGACGTTCCTTCCATCCTGCCCTCGTACCCCGGGACCGCGCGCCGCGCGTCCGGCTCACGAGTCCAGTGAAGGAATCCTCATGGCCCGCTCCAAGCTGAACGCTTTGGTGCGTAGCCTGACGCTCGCGGCGAGCGTCGGTGCGCCCTGCCTCGCCGCGGCCGCGGATCTGATGCTGCCGCCGCCCCCGCCCCCGCCGCCCCCGCCGATCGAGGTCGGCGGCGGCTGGTACCTGCGTGGCGACGTGGGCGCGAGCATCTACACCCGTCCGCGCTACAGCGACGCCTACGACTACACCGGCTACGCCGAGTCCAACCGCGCCTTCGGCAACGCGGTCGGCGGCGGCGGTTTCGCGGGCGTCGGCGTCGGCTACCAGTTCACCCCGTTCCTGCGCGGCGACATCACCGGTGAGTACCGCTACTCCACCGGCCTGCGCGGCAGCGAGTACTACAAGGGCCCGGATTTCGACAACGGGCTCGGCTCGTACGGCGTGAACAAGTCGAGCGGCAACTTCGACTCCGCGGTGGTGCTGGCCAACGCCTATTTCGACCTCGGCACGTGGTACGGCATCACGCCGTTCATCGGCGGCGGCGTCGGCTACGCATTTAACCACGTCTCGAGCTACTCGACCAACCAGCAGTTCACCAGCCCGACCTACGCGTACGATTACACCAATGCCGGCTGCGGCTGCATCCCGTACGCCCCGGTCTACGACCCGAACGGCAATCCGGTCTACAACACCAACAGCGGCAGCAAGTTCTACAAGGACAAGACCGGCGGCAGCTTCGCCTGGGCGCTCCACGCCGGTCTCGCCTACAACGTGACCGACGCGCTGAAGATCGAACTCGCCTACCGCTACCTGAACCTCGGCAAGGCCGAGACCGGCCCGGGCTTCGTCCCGTGCTGCACCGGCAGCCTGCAGGCGATCAAGATCAAGGACATCGAGGCGCACGACGTGAAGATCGGCCTGCGCTACTACCTCGGCGGCTTCGTGGCGGCCCCGCTGCCGCCGCTGATGCCGGAGCCCATCCCCGGCCCGCTGGTGCGCAAGTACTGATCGCGCCTCGACCGCGATCCCCTTGACGGACGACGACGGCGCGGAGGGTCTCCGCGCCGTCTCGCGTTTCGGCGCCCCGTCGCGACAGGTCCGGTTCTCGGCCTGTCCTCAGCCCGTCCTTGCCCGACCCAATAACCGCCACGACGTCCCGGGACTGGCATCCCCGGATCGGGACTGACCTATCGCAGTCGAGCAACGGAGAATTAAGGTTACCGGCGTATCACCGTGTCGAGGCTCGATCCGCCGTCCGTCTTTTCCGTCCCAGGACGATCCCGATGCGTACCGTCACTTTCCCGCTGCTGGCGGTTCTCGGTCTCTGCGGCGTGAACACCGCGCGCGCCGCGGATCTGGATTACGATTACCTGCGCGGCGCGGATTACGACCCGGTCCCGGCCCCGGTGGTCGACTGGAGCGGCGTATATGTCGGCGGCCACGGCGGCTTCACGTCGGGCGGCCTGTCGCAGCGCAACGCGATGCAGTCCACGCTGGCGAATTACTTCAGCTATCGCGACATCGAGACTGAATTCAGCGTCTCTAAAATTCTGTCATTGCCGGGCACGCGAACCCACGGGGCGAGCTTCGGTGCCTTCGCCGGATACAACGTGCAATTCGACGATATCGTCCTCGGCATCGAGGCCGACTACACGCACACGGATCAGAGAAGCTGGTCGACCAACCGCATCGGTCGCAACGTGACGACCGCCGGAGGTGTCTCCGAAGACGTGAATCTGTCCGGAACCTCGAACACGCGGATCGAGGATTACGGTACCATCCGGGGCCGGGCCGGCTACGCGTTCGGCAATCTGCTCCCCTACGTCACCGCCGGCGCCGCGATCGGCCGCGTGACTATCAACGACACCGTGGCGGTTCAGAATTACGGCTACAGCGCCACCACCTACGCGGCGAACCAGGCCCTGACCACTGGGCAGCCCGTGGCCGTCTACAATCACGGCTACGCGAGCTTCAATCCGAACTTCCCGCTTAACAACTCGACGCCGACCGGGCAGGGCGTCCAGACCGTCCCGTACGCGCCGACGACGCTGACCGCGAATGCCCGGACCAAGACCATCGGCGGCGTCGCCCTCGGATTCGGCCTGGAATACGCCATCACGCCGAACATCCTGGTGCGCGGCGAGTACCAGTATGTGCGGTTCCAGGACTTCAACGGTCACAAGGCGGAGCTGAATACCGTCCGCGGCGGTGCGGCCCTCAAGTTCTGATCATTCCCCCGCGCCGGCCGGATCCTGACAATGACTGACCGTCCCTCGAGGCTGTGGCACCTGGCGTCGCGCACTGCGTTGCTCGCTGGTCTCGTGCTCGCCCACGGACCGGCTTTCGCGGAGCGCCGCGGGGCGCATCACCCGACGCGCCGGATCGTCCGGGTGAGGCCGGTGCCGGCCGTTCCCGCCGTCCCCCCGCCCGTCCTGGTGCGGGGCTACCTGCCGCGCAACCACAACGTCCCGATGTACAACGAGCCGCCCCGCCGCGAGCCGGCTTGGTGAGGTCTCCGCGCCGCCCTCAACTCTCCAGCTCGCTGTCCCAGTACAGGTAGTCGAGCCAGGTGTGATGGTATTGGCGGTGATCGAACTCGGGCTGCCGGTGGTGCAGCTCGTAGCGCGTCGGCCGCCGGGGCTCGGTCATCAGCGGCATGTCCGCCTCGTCCGGCGTTCGGTTGGCCTTGCGCAGGTTGCAGGGCGAGCAGGCCGCCACGACGTTCTCCCAGCTCGACAGGCCGCCCCGGGAGCGCGGCACCACGTGGTCGAAGGTCAGGCCGCCCGAGGGCAGCCGCAGGCCGCAATACTGGCAGCTGAAACCGTCGCGCAGGTAGATGTTGTAGCGGGTGAAGGCCGGGCTGCGGGCCAGCGCCACGTAGTTCTTCAGCGCCACGACGCTCGGCACCCGCAGCGCGCGCGAGGGCGAGCGCGCCTCGACGTCGTAGCTCGCCACCAGGGTGACGCGGTCGAGGAACAGGGCTGTGAAGGCGTCCTTCCACGACCAGAGGGAGAGCGGATTGTACGAGAGCGGCCGATAATCCGCGTTGAGGACGAGGGTTTGGAGATCCATCATCGGCGCGACTCTTCGGACTAGCTCTGGCGCGTGAGACGCGCGGGACCATGCCGCCGCCCCGCCGGCCCGTCCGAACCGGCCCGGGGCCGATACGGGACGAGCCGGCGCGCGGAGCGACGGCTTGACGGGAGAGACAGAGGGAACAACAGGGCGGCGGGCCGGCGCGCGGGGGCGCCGGTCGATGCGGTAGCATCCGGAACGCGGCCGGGCCGAGCCGGTATCGCCACCGGCCGCGCCCTTTCGCGTAGCAACGAAAAGGCCCTGTCCATCAGGTGTTCATCTAATCCCAGCGTGACACCCTTGTGAAGCTTTTCCGGATGAGCCCCGGGGACGCACCCACAGCGGGCTCGAGGAGTCGGGACCCGGCGCGGGATCAGGCCCGGGGTGGGCAGCGGCACGGTTTCGCCCTATTGCTCGCCCAGAGCGCCCGGCCGCCAGGAGGCCCGCCCGGTCCCCGATCGCCGCCGATTCGCCGATGCCGGACTCCGGCCGGCCGCCGCGCGCCCGACGAGAGGTTGCTCATGCATCGTATCCCAGCGCGGACCCGGAAGCCGGAGGGCGCGCCGCGCCCGTCCCGCGCACTCGCCCTGCTCGCCGCGCTGGTGTTCGCAACCCCGGCGGCCCTGACCCTGCCGGCCTTCGCCCAGGATCCGGCGCCCGCCGCCAAGTCTTCCGATCAGAAGCCCGCCGATCACAAGTCCGCCGACACCAAGGCCGCGCCCGACGCCAAGCCCGCGGACGGCAAGGCGCCCGACGCGAAGGCGCCCGACGCGAAACCCGCCGAAGCGAAGCCCGCGCCCCCGCCGGCCGCCAAGGCCGAGGTTCCCGAGCAGTTCAAGAAGGTCCGAGCCAAGCTCGACGCCGCCAAGACCGAGCTCGACGCCCGCGAGAAGCAGCTCGGCCACACGGAGCTGACGGTGGCCGACCTCACCGCCATCCGCGACAGCGCCGTGACGGTCACCGACGAGATCCGCACCCTGGTCACCCGGCTCGACGCGCCGCTGGAGGCCGCGCGCGAGCGCCTGGCCCAGCTCGGGCCGAAACCCAAGGATACCCAGGAGAGCGCCGACGTCGCCGCCGAGCGCGCCGAGCGCGAGGCCGCCGTCACCCGCATCGACGAGACCCAGCGCCTCGCCCGCTCCCTGGTGGTGCAGGGTGACCAGATCGTCGACCGCGTCTCGAATCGCCGCCGCGAATCGTTCACCCGCGACCTGCTCCAGCGCTCCCAGCCGCTGGTCGGCCCCGGTCTCTGGACCAAGGTGATGGGCGACGTCCCCCGGGACACGCGCGCCCTGCAGAGCGCCGTGTCGGATATCGGGCTGCTGTTTTCCCGCAACGGCAACCTCGCCAACCTGCTGTTCCTGGGGCTCGCCTTCGGGATCTCGGTGGCGCTGTATTTCGGCCGGCGCAACATCGCCCCCAAGGGCGCCCGCCGGGACGCCACCAAGACCGACCCGTCGCGGCGCGCCGTGATGCTCGCCGCCTGGCGGGTGATCCTGCTCGGCACGGTGCCGGCGGTGGCCGGATCCTACGCGGTCTACTACGCCCTCGATTCCACCAACCTGCTGCCGTCCCGGCTCCTGCCGGTCGCCGCCGCGATCCTCGGAGGGCTGGCCTTCATCGCCTTCGTGGAGGCCCTCTGCGACGGGCTGCTCAGCCCCGAGAAGCCGGCGTGGCGGCCCGCCCCGGTGAGCGACGCGGCGGCCACGCGCCTGACCCGGCTCGCCGTCGGCATCGCCACGGTGATCACCGTGGTGAAGTCCGTCGAGGCCCTGAATTCCGGGATCTCGGCGGCCCTGCCGATCTCCATCGCCACGCGGGGCATCGGGGCGGTCGCCACCGCGCTGATCCTCGCGGTCGGCCTCCACCGGTTCGCCGACACCGAGCAGGAGGAGGAGGCCTGCTTCGGCCCCTACGTGCCGACCAAGACCACGACGGGCATCGGCGGGCCGGCGCGGCTCCTGGGCTGGGCCGCGGTGGCGCTGATCGGGCTCGGCGCGCTGGTGGGCTACGTGGCCTTCGCGGCCTTCCTGATCGACCAGCTGATCTGGGACGCCGCCGTCCTCGTGCTGCTCTACCTGCTGGTCCAGAGCGTCGACATCTTCGTCGGCCGCGCGCTCAGCGACGAGACGCGGCTCGCCACCACGCTCCAGGCCAATACCGGCCTGCGCAAGCGCTCGCTCAACCAGATCTCGGTCCTGACGACCGGCGCGACCCGGCTCGTCCTGTTCCTCGCGGCCGCGATCCTCGTGCTGGCGCCCTGGGGACTCGATTCCACCGACATCGTCTCGTCGGTCCGGCAGGCCTTCTTCGGCTTCAAGGTCGGCGACGTCACGATCTCGCTCTCGAGCATCGCCTTCGGGATCGGCATCCTGGTGATGGGCGTGTTCATCACCCGCGGGGTGCAGCGCTGGCTGGAGAACACCTACCTGCCGGCCACCGACCTCGACGCGGGCCTGCGCAACTCGATCACCACGGTGGCGGGCTATTGCGGCTTCCTGATCGCGCTGGCGCTGGCCTTCTCGTATCTCGGCCTGAGCCTGGAGAAGCTCACCATCGTGGCCGGCGCCCTGTCGGTCGGTATCGGTTTCGGCCTCCAGTCGATCGTCAACAACTTCGTCTCCGGCCTGCTCCTCCTGTGGGAGCGCCCGATCCGGGTCGGCGACCAGGTGGTGATCGGCGATTCCGAGGGCATCGTGAAGCGGATCTCGGTCCGCTCCACCGAGATCCAGACCTTCGACCGCTCGGCCGTGATCGTGCCGAACTCGAACCTGATCTCCGGGGTGGTGAAGAACCGGGTGCGGGGCGACCGGACCGGGCGCGTCAGCATCACGGTGAGCGTCCTGCGCAACCAGGACCCGGTGCGCGCCGCCGAGATGATCACGGCCTGCGCGCAGAGCCACTCCGACATCCTGAAGGAGCCCCCGCCCCGGGTGGTGTTCAAGAAGATCGGCGACCCGTTCCTGGAATTCGAGCTGCTCGTCTGGATCGTGGACGTGAGCCTCGGCCAGAAGGTGGTGACCGACCTGAACTTCTCGGTGTTCGCGACCCTCTCGGAGGCGGGCTTCATCCCGCCGCTCGGGCCCGGCTCCAGCATCGTCACCGTGCAGGGCCTCGACACGATGCAGAGCGCGATGGGCGAGATCGCCAGCCGCTTCATCCAGCCGGCGCCGGTCCCCGAGGGCGGCGAATCAGCCCGCCCCCAGCGCGACCGCGGGCTGCGCAGCGCCGGTGCCTGACCGGCCGCCGCCGAGGACGATCCGGACGGCGTTCCCGCCCGCGTCCTTGGCGGCGTAGAGGGCCGCGTCCGCCCAGTCGAACAGCCGGGCGCGGCCCCCGCGCCCGCTGGACATACCCGCGGCGTCTCCCACCGCGATCCCCACGGAGGCGCCGATCCGCAACTCCCGGCCGCGATACGGGATCGGCCGGCTCAGGGCGGCGACGACGCGCCGGCCGCGCTCCACCAGCGCGAGCGGGTCGACGGGCGCCCGCAGGAGCACGGCGAACTCGTCGCCGCCGATGCGGGCCACGAGGGCCGCGTCCCGGCAGACGGCGGCGAGCCGCGCGGCCGAGCGCCGGAGGCACAGGTCGCCGGCCGCGTGGCCGTGGACGTCGTTGACCGGCTTGAACCCGTCGAGGTCGATCAGCAGCAGGGCGCCGAGGGGATCCGAACCGGCGCCGTCCGTCCAGGCCTCGAACCGCGCCTCGAAGCCGCGGCGGTTCGCCAGCCCGGTGAGCGGGTCGCACTCGGCGCGCCGGCTCAGCTCGGCCAACCGGGCGATCTCCTCGGTGACGTCCTGCTTGGTTCCGAACAGCCGGGCGGGGTGCCCGTCCTCTGCCTCGACCGCGGCGCGGATCCGGATCCAGCGCCGCCGGCCCCCGGCCTGGATCTCGGCGTCGAGCACGAAGGCGCCGCTCCCGGCGATCGCCCGGTGCCGGACCGTCTCCAGCAGGCGTCGCGAGGTCGGCTCGTAGAGGTCCAGGATCCGGGGCCGGTGCAGCGCCGCGCCCCGGGGGACGCCGAACAGGTCGTGGACGCCCCCGGACCAGTCGAGGGCGCCGTCGCGCAGGCGGCAGGACCAGAGGCCCATCCCGGCGGACGCGAGGGCACGCTCCTGCCGCGCCAGCAGGCCGGCCTGCTGGCGGAGGATCGCCCGCTGGAGGGCGCGCGCGGCCGCGGCCTCCGACGCCGCCTCGACTGCGGCCTCAGACGCGGTCGACGGGTCCGCGCACCCGCCGACGGGTCGGTCGCGGGGCGGATCCACCGGGGCCAGGGAACGCGCGGTCGTCATCGGTGTGCGATTTTAGACGGAGGGCCTTTGAGGAAGCCCTAACCGTCCGATGCGCGGCCGAGCGGCAGCCCCTATATGGCGGCTGGGCGGTGGGGCCGTCGCAGGGATGGGTGAAACGTGACGAGACGCGATCGGGACGGTCGACATGCGGGGCGCGGGCTCGCCCGGATCAGGACCGGGGCCCGGATGGTCGGCCCGGCCGCACTGGCGGCGGCGCTGCTCGGCGGCTGCGCCGCCCAGCCGCCGAGCAGCGCCGGGCTGCCGAGCAGCGCCGGGCTGCCGAGCATCTACCTGCCGCTCGCCAGCAACAGCGCGCATATCGACGTCGAGGCGGCCCGCGACATGATCTCGTCCTACCGCCGCAACCGCGGCGCGCCGCCGCTGACGGTCGATCCCGAACTGCAGCGCCTCGCCGAGGCCGAGGCGGCCGCCATGGCGCTCGCCGACCGGCCGAGCCGGGCCCAGACCGTCAAAGCCGCCGTCGAGCGGCTCGGCTACGCGAACGTCAACGCCAACCTCTCGGCGGGCTACCACACCCTGGCCGAGGCCTTCTCGGGCTGGCGCGAGAGCCCGCCCCACGACGCCACCATGCTGGCGCCCGGGGCGACCCGGATGGGGATCGCCACCGCCTACGCCCCGGGCTCGAAGTACAAGGTCTACTGGGCGCTCCTCACCGCGAAGTAGCGGCACCCCACCGGTCGGCCGGCATGGAGGGGGCCTCGCCGGCGGGAGGCGAATCGGTCGTCCGGACAGCCGGACGCCGTCGATCATGAACGGCGCGCCGATGCCGCCGAGCCGTCGGGCACCGCCCGCGCGTCCAGGACGCGGCGGGTCCGCGCTAAGCTTCGAGAAACTTTGCTGAAGCAACCGTAAAGGCGACTGTTTCGAACCTGTATCGGCCCGTCATCGCCCGTTCAGGCAGGCGCTGGCATACCCGTTTCGTACGAGGGGTTTGACGCGGATCCGGCACGCATGCCGGCCGCGCGGACCTCCTCGGTGAAGGCGTGAGACCCGGGTCACACGGGCCGCGCCAGGGGTGGCGGAGCGGTACGATGGTTCGTCTGTACGGGCGGGTCCTGGGATTTCTGAAGGCAGAGCGGCGGCTGGCGATAGGCCTGGCCGTCACCAACGTGGTCCTGGCGATCGCGGCCTTCGCCGAGCCCCTGCTGATGGGCCGGATCATCGACCAGCTGACCCATCTCAAGCGCGGCGGCGACGCCATGGGCACGATGCTGCCCCTGCTCGCCGCCTGGGTGGCGTTCGGCTTCTTCACCATCGCGGCGGGCGTGTTCATCGCGCTCCACGCCGACCGGCTGGCGCACCGCAACCGCCTGTCGTCGATGGCGAGCTACTTCGAGCACGTCCTCGACCTGCCGCTCGCCTTCCACTCGGCCAACCATTCCGGCCGCGTCCTGAAGGCGATGCTGGAGGGCACGAACGGCATGGCGTGGCTGTGGCTCGGCTTCTTCCGCGACCACCTCGTCGCCCTGGTCTCGCTCGGCGTGCTCCTGCCGATGACCCTGTTCATCAACTGGCAGCTCGGCTCGATCCTAGTGGTGCTGGTGCTGGCCTTCACGGCGCTCACCACCTTCGTCATGCGCCGGACCGAGACGCTGCAGGGCCAGGTCGAGGCGTTCAACTCGGGGCTGGCCGCCCACGCCTCTGACGCCCTCGGCAACGTCGCGGTGATCCAGTCCTTCACCCGCGCCAAGGCCGAGAAGGAGGCGATGCGCGGCATCATCACCAACCTGCTCGCCGCGCAGATCCCGGTCCTGTCCTGGTGGGCGCTCGCCAACGTGGCGACCCGCGCCTCCGCGACCATCACCATGACGGCGATCTTCGTCACCGGCATCTGGCTCTACCAGGCCGGCACCACCACGGTGGGCGAGGTCGTGGCCTTCATGAGCCTCGCCACCGCCTTCGTGGCCCGGCTCGACCACGTGGTCGGCTTCGTCAACGGCCTGTTCCAGCAGGCGCCGAAGATCGCCGAGTTCTTCGAGATCTACGACACCGTCCCGGCGGTGGCCGACCGGCCGCACGCCCGGCAGGTCGCCCGCTTCGAGGGCGCGGTCACCTTCGAGGACGTCGCCTTCTCGTACGACGGAAGGCGCCAGGCGCTCGACGGGGTCTCGTTCACCGCCAAGCCCGGCGAGACGATCGCGCTGGTCGGGACCACCGGCTCGGGCAAGTCGACGACGCTCGGCCTCCTGCACCGCAGCTTCGACCCGGCCTCCGGCGCGATCCGGATCGACGGCATGGACATCCGCGACGTCGGCCTCGCCTCGCTGCGCCACAACATCGGCGTGGTGTTCCAGGAGCCGATGCTGTTCGCCCGCTCGATCCGCGAGAACCTGCAGGTCGGCTGCCCCGACGCCACCGACGCCGAGATGCTCGACGCGCTGGAGCGCGCCCAGGCCAGCGCCTTCATGGCGCGCCAGGCCGACGGGCTCGACACGGTGATCGGCGAGCGCGGCCGGTCGCTCTCGGGCGGCGAGCGCCAGCGGCTCTCGATCGCCCGGGCGCTCCTGAAGAACCCGCCGATCCTGATCCTCGACGAGGCGACCTCGGCGCTGGACGCCGCCACCGAGCGCAAGCTCCAGGGCGCCCTGGAGACCGTGATGGAGGGGCGGACCACCTTCGTGATCGCCCACCGCCTCGCGACGATCCGCGACGCCGACCGGATCCTGGTGTTCCACGAGGGCCGGATCGTCGAGGCCGGCACCTTCGACCAGCTGGTGGCCGAGGGCGGCCGCTTCGCCGAGCTCGCCCGGGCGCAGTTCATGGCGGCCCAGGCGGAGGAGGACGAGGGGCTGGCGCTGGCGGCGTGAGCCGCCGCCGCCGGGGCCACCGCGTCGTCGGGGCGGGGGCCGAGAGGCGTCAGGCGCCTGGTCCCGGGACCCCCGTCCCGGCCCTGCGGCCCTCCATCTCGGCCCGGCGCGCCAGCATCTTCGCCTGCAGGCGGGTGCGGCGGGCGGCGATCACCGTGCCGTTGATCTCGCCGCCGAACAGGAACATGGCGGCGAGCCAGTAGAGGAAGACCAGGAACACCATCGCCGTGGCCAGCCCCCCGTAGGTCGACGCGTAGGCGTTGGAGAACCGGTCCAGGTAGTAGCCGAAGCCGAGGCCGGCGAAGAACCACAGGAGCAGGGTCACCCCGATCCCCGGCAGCACCGACAGGATCGAGCGCCGCCCGGCCGCGACGAACTTGTGGGCGATGACCAGCACGACGGCGAGCAGCAGGGCCGTGACGGCGATCCGCCCGATCGCCACCGTGAGGCTCAGGGGCTCCAGGCCCGGCGCCACCAGGACGACGTTGCGCCAGATCAGCGGCCCCAGCACCACGAGCAGCGCGAAGGCCAGCATCGCGAAGGCGCCGCAGATCACGTAGCCGATCGATTCGAGGCGGGTCAGCCACCAGGGCCGGCTCTCGCGCAGGCCGTAGGCCCGGTTCAACCCGACCCGCAGGCTCTCGACGCCCGAGGAGGAGAAGTACAGGGCGAACAGCGCGCCGAGCGTCAGCACGCCGCTGCGCTGCTCGGTGAGCACCCGGTGCACCTCGCCGACGATCGGCTTGGCGATCTCCCGCGGCCACGCGTCGAAGATCAGCACCCCGGCCTCGTCGGCCAGCGACTGGGTGCCGAACAGGCCGGCGAGCGCCGCCAGCAGGATCAGGAACGGGAACAGCGAGGTCAGGCTCGAGAGCGCGATGTGGCTCGCGATCGCCCAGCCGTCATGGGAGACGAAGCGCTGCGCGGCGACGCCCATGACCTGTAATCCGCTGCGGAGGGGTTTCACGGGTGTCCAACGATCCTCGATCGCGCGATCCTCGGGGCGGCCCTCTCCGGGAGAGGTCCGCCGATGAACGGCGCCGGCACCCGCGCGTCAACGCCGTCGGCCCGCTCCGGTCCCGATCGGCGGCCGGTGACGCGTCCGCGCCACGCCGGTGCCGGTCGCGCCCCACGGGCAAGATCACCGTTGCGCCGGGCGCGCCGGCATGCTCCGTCCGGCGGCCATGCCTACGCTCTCCCGCCCGTCGACGCTCGCGTCCGGCGCTCTCCCGGCGCTGTTCATCCCGATCTGGGCCACGGGCTTCATCTCGGCCCGGGCGGTCGTGCCGCACGTCGATCCGCTGGCCTTCACCGCAATCCGCTTCACGGCCGTCGCCCTGGTGCTGGCCCTGATCGCTGCGGCCGCCCGGGTGCGCTGGCCGGCGGACCGGGCGGGGTGGCGCGACCCGGTCGTCGCGGGCTTCCTGATGCAGGGCGTCTACCTGTCGGGCGTCTTCTGGGCGGTGAGCCACGGGCTGCCGGCCGGAATCGCGGCGCTCGTCGGCAGCCTCCAGCCGCTGCTCACCGCGCTCCTGGCGCAGCCGCTGCTGGGCGAGCGCGTCAGCGGCCGGCGGGCGCTCGGGATCCTCATGGGCTTCGTCGGCACCGGCCTCGTGCTCGCCCCGAAGCTCGGCGCCACGGACCCGTCCGGGATCCCGCCGGCGGCGCTGGCCGTCAGCCTCCTGGGGGTGCTGGCGCTGACCCTCGGCACGCTCTGGCAGAAGCGCACCGGCGGCCAGGTCGATCTCCTGGCCGGCGCGACCCTCCAGTTCGTCGGCGGCATGGCCTGCGCCATCCCGCTGGCGCTCGCCTTCGGCGGCACCGCGTTCGATCCGGCGCCCGCCCTGTGGCTCGGCCTCAGCTGGGCGGTCCTGGTCAACTCGGTCGCCGGGATCCTGCTGCTGCTGGTGCTGATCCGGCGGGGCGCGGTGGCGGGCGTCGCCGCCCTGTTCTTCCTCGTGCCGCCGGTCGCGGCCGTCCTCGGCTACCTGCTGTTCGGCGAGGTGCTGACCCCCATGCAGGGCGCCGGCATGGCGCTCGCCGCCCTCGGCGTTGCGGTGGCGAGCCGCGGCTGAGATGGCCGCGGGCGGTCGCCGCCGAGGCCGCGACCCCTGCGACGGAAGGCGCGGAAACCCTTCGCGCCCTCGCGGTTTGGTGCGCGCGGGCCGGATCGGCCCGGGCCGGCAGCGCGCGAGGCGAGGATGAACCAGGACAAGCCCCGCGAGATCCGCCTCGCCCTCGACGCGATCCCTCTCGGCGGCAAGGCCGAGGGCAAGGGCGAGGGGGCCGCGGGCGACGACGCGGTGCTGTTCGTGCGCGACGCCGACGGGGTGCGCGCCTTCCAGGCGAAGTGCCCGCATCTCGGCGCGCCGCTGGCCAAGGGCGAGATCTGCGGCGGCCGGCTCTACTGCCCCTGGCACAAGGCGGCCTTCGCGGTCGCCGACGGCAGCCTAGAGGAGCCGCCGGCGCTGGAGGCGCTGACCCGCTATCCCGTCCGGATCGAGGGCGGCGAGGCGGTGGCGACCCTCAGCCCTGAGCCTCCTCCGGCCAAGCGGGCGGAAACGCCCGTCGCGCATGTCCTGATCGTCGGCACCGGTGCGGCCGCCGCCGCCTGCGTCACCACGCTCCGGCGCGAGGGCTTCGCGGGGGCGATCACCCTGGTCGGCCGCGAGGGCCACCCGCCCTACGACCGGACCAAGCTGTCCAAGCAGTTCCTGGCCAAGCCCACCCCGGCCGAGAAGACCCTGCTGGAGCCGGATTTCGCCGCCGCCCACCGGGTCGAGCGGGTCGAGGCCGAGGCGACCCGGATCGATCCGGCCGGCCGCAGCGTCGCGCTGGCGGACGGGCGCACACTCACCGGCGACGCGCTGCTGATCGCTACCGGCAGCCGCGCGGTGGTGCCGGACTTCGAGGGAAGGGATCTCGACGGCGTCATGACCCTGCGCAGCCTCGACGACGCGGTGCGCCTCAGCGCCGCGGTGGAACGGGCGACGCGCGTGGTGGTGATCGGCGCGGGCTTCATCGGCCTGGAGGCCGCGGCCTTCCTGACCAAGCGCGGCCTGTCGGTGACGGTCCTGTCCCGGGAGGAGGTCCCCTTCGCCAAGCGCTTCGGCGAGGCCGTGGGTGCGGCGCTGAAGCGCTACCACGCCGGCAACGGCGTGACCTTCGTGACCGGCACGGTCGCGCGGATCGCCGGCACCGGCTCCGTCGAGGCCGTCGAGACCGAGGACGGCGCGCGGCTTCCGGGCGACCTCGTGCTGATCGGCGCCGGCGCCGCGCCGGAGACCGGGATCGTCGCCGGGGTGGAGCCGGACGAGTCCGGCGGCCTCCCGGTCGGCGCCGAACTGAAGCTCGCCGACAACGTCTGGGTCGCGGGCGACATCGCGGCCTTCCCGGAGCGCGGCAGCGGCGTCACGGCGCGGATCGAGCACTGGCGGCTGGCGCAGCAGCACGGCACGCACGTCGCCCGGGCGATGCTCGGCGCCACCGGCGCCTTCGCGGGGGCGCCGTTCTTCTGGAGCAACCAGGGCGACAAGCGCCTGGATTACGGCGGCTACGCGCCGGATTTCGAGCGGATCATCCTGCAGGGCGACCCGGCGGCGCTCGACTTCATCGCCTACTACGTCCGCGACAACCGCGCGGTGGCCGCCTGCAGCATCGGCCGCAACCCCGCCTTCACGGCGTTCCTCCACCTGCTGGGCGAGGGCCGCGTGCCCGCCCCCGACCGGATCGAGGCCGGTGCGGATCTCGCCGGGCTGGTGTGACGGCGCGACATCGGCGCCACGTCGGGGCGGCCGGACCGAGGGAACAAGGTCGGGCGGTCCATCTTTCGGTAGACGCCGCCCGCCGTCTCGTGAGCCGGGCCCGCACGGGAGGCCCCATGAACCAGATCATCGTCGTCGCCCTCATCTGCGCCGCCTCCGTCCAGGCCCCGGACTGCTCGCGCGAGACCGCTATCGACGTGGTGACGGGCCCGGCCCACACGCTCCAGGAATGCCTCGTCCAGGGTCCGGTCCTGGCGGCCAATGCCGGCTTCAAGGGCGAGGACGGGTCCTACCTGAAGACCCGGTGCGAGCAGAGGCGCTGAGCCGGGGCCGTCCGGCGAGCAGGTTTCAGTAGGCTGAAGGCACGATCATCAGTGTCCGGAGCGTCGCGCGTCGCCGCGCCGGTCAGGCCTTGACTTCGCAGGGCTGCGCGCCGGCCCGCCAGCGCCGGTATTCAACTTCAGTTCAAGGCGAGGCAAACGAAATCTGCTTCGGCTCTGGACCGCGGCAGGTTAAAAGACCCGATCCAAGAAGACGCCACGCGAGCAGAGAACCATGTCCGCATCCCCCGCCATCCAGACCGAGCCGCAGGATCTCGTGGCCCTCACCAAGGCCGCCGGTGAGAGCGCGAAGGCGCTGGCCGCCGAGGCCACGCGCCGGGTCCGCACGCGGATCCTCGGGACGGACGGGCGGATCGACGCGGCCAAGCTCGAGGGCCAGCAGCACGCCGCCCACGGGCTCGCGTGGCTCGCGACCTACGCGGAGGCGGTGAACGAGCTCGGCGGCTACGCCGAGCGCCTGCAAGGGGAGGGCCGGTTCGGCGAGACCGAGGCGCTCCTCGTCCGGATCGGCGCCGGCGAGTATCTCGACCAGCTGTTCTCCGGCATCCCGATGAGCCAGGGCGAGATGGTCCGCGTCACCGGGTCGCTCGGCCTCACCGCCAAGGAGGTGGCCCCGTACCGCACGGACGCGGTCGAGACTCTGATCGCCGATGGCAACACCCCCGAGAACCGCGCCGCCCTGGTGGCGCTGATGCGCGACGGCGGCGGCTCGGCGACCGTCGGCGCCTCGGGCCTCGACGAGGACATGGAGGCGATCCGCTCCGAGATGCGCCGCTTCGGCAAGGCCGAGGTGGTCGATCAGGCGCACGAGTGGCACCTGAAGAACGCCTACATCCCGATGGAGATCGTGCAGAAGATGGCCGAACTCGGCGTCTTCGGCCTGACGATCCCCGAGGAGTACGGCGGCATGGGCCTGCCGAAGACCGCCATGTGCGTGGTCTCGGAGGAGCTGTCCCGCGCCTATATCGGCGTCGGCTCGCTGGGCACCCGCTCGGAGATCGCCGCGGAGCTGATCCTGTGCGGCGGCACCGAGGAGCAGAAGCAGCGCTTCCTGCCGAAGATCGCCTCCGGCGACATCCTGCCCACCGCCGTCTTCACCGAGCCGAACACCGGTTCCGACCTCGCGAGCCTGCGTACCCGCGCGGTGAAGGAGGGCGACGTCTGGAAGATTACCGGCAACAAGACCTGGATCACCCACCCGGTCCGCGCCGACATCATGACGGTGCTGGTGCGCACCAAGCCCGAGGAGAAGGGCCACAAGGGCCTCTCCATGCTGATCGCCGAGAAGCCCCGCGGCACGGATGAGGATCCCTTCCCGGTCCAGGGCCTGTCGGGCGGCGAGATCGAGGTGCTCGGCTACCGCGGCATGAAGGAGTACGAGCTCGCCTTCGAGGGCTTCGAGGTGCCGGGCGGCAACCTGCTCGGCGAGGTCGAGGGCAAGGGCTTCGCCCAGCTGATGCAGACCTTCGAGTCGGCCCGCATCCAGACCGCGGCCCGCGCCATCGGCGTCGCCCAGTCGGCCCTCGACGTCGGCCTGCGCTACGCCGAGGAGCGGGTCCAGTTCGGTAAGGCGCTGGTGAACTTCCCGCGGGTGGCCGACAAGCTCGCCATGATGGCGGTGGAGATCAACATCGCCCGCCAGCTCACCTACTTCTCGGCCCGCGAGAAAGACGAGGGCAAGCGCTGCGACCTAGAGGCCGGGATGGCGAAGCTGCTCGGCGCCCGCGTCGCCTGGGCGGCGGCCGACAACGCCCTCCAGATCCACGGCGGCAACGGCTTCGCGCTCGAGTACCCGGTGAGCCGGATCCTGTGCGACGCGCGCATCCTCTCGATCTTCGAGGGCGCTGCGGAGATCCAGGCGCAGGTGATCGCCCGCCGGCTGCTCGAGTCTGCCTGAAATCCTGGCTAGAGCTGGGGAATAGTACGTATCATGGGATTATAAGTCGGCATATGAACCCGGCTTAAACGAAGTCCCTGCTTCCTGGCGCCCGGTGAACAACTGGGGCGGCTCGGTGAGCGCGCAGCACGATGACGGACAGACGGGCAAGAACCTCCTCCGGCACTGGCAGGATTGCCGGACGCCGGGGGCGCCGATCCCGTCCTACGAGGCCGTCGTGCTCGGGAGCCTCGGCCGCCTCGCCGACCGGGCCGCCCTGGTGACGACCCGCGACGGGCGGGCCGACCGGATCCTCTGGGCGGGCCAGGTCTTCGGCGCCTGGCTCGCGCAGGGTGCCGAAGGCGCGGAGGGCTCGTTGTCCGGGATCGTCCCGGCCGAGATCATCCCGACGAAGACCCTCCCAGTCGACGCGCTCCCGATCGAGCTGCGCGAGCCCGTCGACGAGATGGTCGCGGCCGCCCTCACGTCCGGCCAGCCCGCCTACGCCCGGTGCGATCGCCTCGCCGCCGGGGTGGTGACGTCGACCCGCCTCGTCGGCGTGCCCCTGGGCAACCGCTGGGGCGAGCCGTTCGTGCTGGTCGGGTTCGACGGGGCGAGCGTCCGGACCGAGCTGGTCCAGGCGATGTTCACCGCCACCGACCAGGGCATCCTGGCCCTCAGCACGGTCCGGGACGCGGCCGGCCGGCCGGTCGATTTCAAGATCGTCGCCCTCAACCGCGGGGCCGAGCGCCTGCTGGAGCGCCCCGCCGCCGCCCTGCAGTGGCAGCGCGTGGGCCAGCTCTTCCCGGGGGCCGTCACCGCGCGGACGATCGCGACGCTCGCCGCCATGGTCGAGCGGGGCGGGCGCGCGGCCTTCGAGCTGAGCCGTCCCCGCTCCGACGGCGGCACGCTCTACCTCAAGGTCGAGGCGGGCTGCGTCGGCGATCTCGTCTCGGTCACGATGACGGATGTCGGCGACATCAAGGCCCGAGAGGCCTCGTTCCGGCTCCTGTTCGAGAACAACCCGGTGCCGATGTGGGTCGTGGCCGACGCGCGCGACCGGTTCCTGGCGGTCAACGACGCGGCCATCGCCCATTACGGCTACAGCCGCGAGCAGTTCCTGGAGCGGGCGCCGGCCGATCTCGCCATGGCCGCCGACGCGGCGCCGGCACCCGGCCTGCCGCCCACCGGCACCCTCCACCGCCGCGCCGACGGCTCCGCGATCGAGGTGTCCCTGTTCCAGCGGGCGATGCCGTTCGAGGGGCGGCAGGCGGTGCTCGAGGCCGCCATCGACATGACCGAGCGGCGCCGGGCCGAGGCCCGCATCGCCCACATGGCCCATCACGACGCGCTCACCGGGCTGCCGAACCGCGTGCTGTTCCGGGACCGCCTCGCCGAGGCGATCGCCCGCCACGCCCGGGACGGCGAGGCGGCGGTGCTGCTCTGCCTCGACCTCGACAAGTTCAAGATCGTCAACGACACGCTGGGCCACCCGGTCGGCGACGCGCTGCTGCGCGAGGCGGCCGAGCGGATCGCCGGCTGCCTGCGCGAGGACGACCTCGTGGCCCGGCTCGGCGGCGACGAGTTCGCCATCCTGGTGCGCGGGCCGGACCTCCCGGCGCTGGCCGACGGGCTGGTCGCGCGGGTGATCGCCGAGCTCGGCCGCCCCTTCCGGCTGGACGGCCAGGATTGCCACATCGGCACCAGCATCGGCGTCGCCTGCCTGCCCCGGGACGGAACCGATCCCGAGACGCTGATGAAGAACGCCGACCTCGCCCTCTACCGGGCGAAGGCCGAGGGCGGCGGCACCTTCCGGTGCTTCGAGCCGGAGATGGATGCCTGGGTGCAGGCGCGGCGGCGGCGCGAGAACGAGCTGCGCGAGGCTTTCGCCCGCGGCCAGTTCTCGCTGGTCTACCAGCCGCTGATGGATGCCCGCGCCGGTCGGATCCTCGCCTTCGAGGCGCTGCTGCGCTGGCACCACCCGGAGCACGGCCCGGTCTCTCCGGCCGAGTTCGTGCCGCTCGCCGAGGAGACCGGCCTGATCGTGCCGATCGGCGCCTGGGTGATGCAGACCGCCTTCGCCGAGGCGGCGACTTGGCCGGAGGCGATCCGGCTCGCCGTGAACCTCTCCCCGATCCAGTTCCGCAACCGCGACTTGGTCGAGACCGTGCGCGGGGCGCTCGCCGCCGCGGGGCTCGACCCGCGGCGCCTCGAGCTGGAGATCACCGAATCGGTCCTGCTCGTCGACAGCGCCGCCAACCTCGCGACGCTGCACGCGTTGCGGGCCATGGGCATCCGGATCGCGATGGACGATTTCGGGACCGGCTATTCCAGCCTCGGCTACCTGCGCAGCTTCCCGTTCGACAAGATCAAGCTCGACCGCTCCTTCGTGAGCCAAGTCGGCGAGAACACCCACTGCACGGCGATCGTGCGCGCGGTGGCGAGCCTGGGCACCAGCCTCGGCATCGCCACCACGGCCGAGGGCGTCGAGACCGCCGATCAACTCGCGATGCTCCGCGCCGAGGGCTACGACGAGGTGCAGGGCTTCCTGTTCAGCCGCGCGGTCCCGGGCCCCGAGGCCCGCCGCCTGATCGAGCGCGCGCGGGAGGCGGTCCCGGACGACCGGGCGGCCTGATCCGCCCGGCCCGCGCGGGACCTACTTGGTGACCTTCACCGAGACCGGGTCGCTCGACGGGAAGGTCTCCTCCAGGGCGTCGTCCAGGCGCTCGTTCAGCTTCTCCTGCTTGTTGTCGGGGTTCTTGGCGTCGCCCGGCTTGGCGCTGCCCTGCTGGAAGCCCGGCTTGGTCTCGTTCGGCTTGTGGGTCTCGGCCATGTCGCTCGCTCGTCCGTGACGGAGGCACGCAAGGGTGCCGGTGGGCATCAACGCGAGGGAGGGCGGGTGTTTCCGATCTTTCGGGCCTGATCGGTGCGCCCCGTCATCGCGCGCGCAGCGGAGCGACGCAGAACCGCGCCGCGTGCCGAGGCGACCCGCTGCCCTGGATTGCTCCGCCGCGCTCGCGAGGACGTGCGCACCGGAATCGTCCTCAGGCGGTCGCGAACGGCCGCCCGAGCGGGCCGTGGGCCGGCACGCGGGCCGCGGCCTCGCGCAGGACCGTCCCGTAGACGGCCTCGAGACGGTCGAGATGGGTGTCCAGGGTCAGGGGCGCGGCCCAGTAGCGCTCGTGCGCGGCCCGGCCCATCCGGGCGGCGAGGCCGTCGTCGGTCAGGCGGCGCAGGTGCGCGGCGAGGTCGTCCGGGTCGCCCGAGCGGAACCAGAATCCGGTCTCGCCGTCGGCCACGGCCTCGCGGCCCGCGCAGGCGTCGCTCACGATCACCGGCGCGCCGCAGGCCAGCGCCTCGTAGACGGTGAGCGGCTGGCCCTCGTACCAGACGCTCGGGAAGACCAGCGCCCGGGCCCGCCGCATCAGCGCCTGCACGGCCGCGGCGTCGCGCCAGCCGAGCATCACCGCCTCGGGATAGCGCGCGGCGAGGTCGGCCCGTTCGGGGCCGTCGCCCACGAAGGCCGCCCGCACGCCCGCCCGGCGGGCCGCCTCGGCGAAGATCGGCGCGCCCTTCTCGGTAGAGATCCTCCCGACGAACAGGAAGTCGCCCGGCGGCCCGTCGTGGACCGGCGCCGGCGCCACCGCGATGGGGTTGTCGACCCGGTGAAAGGCGGTGCCGCGGGGCAGGAGCGGCCGCACGACGCTCTCCTGCAGGTCGCTGATCGTGATGACGTGGGCGAACAGCTCCGGCAACCGGGCCACGTGGGCGAGGCCGGCATGGCGGACCATCCGGGCCACCTTGCGCGGGTAGCTGCGCGCGTCGCAGTTCGCCACGATGCAGGCGGGCGACATCGGGGTGCGGTGGCAGATCCGCTGCGCCGGGTAGGCGTAGAAGCCGCCGGTCGGGCAGACGAGGAAGAACTCGTGCATCGTGTAGAGGCAGGGCAGCCCCGAGGCCCGGAGCGCGGTGCCGATCGACGGCGACAGCGCCTTGGCGAAGGCGTGGACGTGGACCAGCGTGTCGCGGGGATCGCAGGCGGCGAGTTCCGCCGCCAGGGCGCGGCAGGCCGGCCCGTTCCAGATCGCCTGGGCCGCGAAGGCGAGCTTGCTGCGCGCCGTGGTGACGTCGTCCTGGTCCAGGCAGACCACCCGGACGCCGGCCGGCTCGAGCCGCGGGTCCACCGGGCCGACCGCGGCGAACAGGCTGACGCGGACCCCCCGGGCGGCGAGCCCCAGGGCGGATTCGATGGCGACCTTGGCCTGGCCGCCGTTGATCGCGGCGTGGTCTGCGACGAGGACGACGTGCACGTCAGGACTTCCGCCGCTGCGATCCGGGACCGACAGCTGTATCCGGCCGCGGTTGATCGCCCGTAAACCGGTTTGCCTCATCCTCCCGGCGCGCGAGAGCGATCGATCCCCGGGAGGGTTCACCGTGCACGTCGTGATCCTGGCCGAGTTCGCGGCCGCCAGCGGCGGCGCCGAGAAGGTCGCGCTCGAATCGGCTCGCGGGCTCGCCGAGGCCGGCCTCGGCGTCACCTACATCCAGGCGATCCCGGGTCCCGTCGACCCGCTCCTCGACCATGCCGGCATCCGCCGGATCGACCTCGGCCTGCCCGACATCTGGTCGCTCGGCGCCGCGCGGGCCGCGGCCGCCGGGATCTGGCATGCGGCCGCCGCACGCCGGCTCGCCGCCGCCCTCGCCGGCCTCGCGGCGCCGCCGGACTGCATCCACCTGCACCAGTGGACCCGGACCCTGTCGCCGGCGATCGTCCCGGTCCTGTCGGAGACCGGGGTGCCGCTGGTCGTCACGCTGCACGACTACGCCCTGGCCTGTCCGAACGGCGTCTACTACCGCTTCGACCGGGCCGAGCCCTGCGGGCTCGCGCCCCTGTCGGCCGCCTGCCTGGCGGCGCCCTGCGACCCGCGCAGCCGGGTGCACAAGGCGGTGCGGGTCGCCCGCGCCGCGGCGCTGCGTCAGGTCGTCGGCAGGGCCAGCCGACGCCGCCCGCTCCACGCCATCCATGTCTGCGACGCCAGCCGCCAGCGGCTCGGCGCCCTCCTCGGCGGCTACGCCCTAGCGCATCACAGGATCGACAATCCCGTCCGGCTCCCGGACGGGCCGGCGGCCGAGCCCGCCTGCGGCGACGCGATCGCCTATGTGGGGCGCCTCACCCGCGAGAAGGGCGCCGACCTCGTGGCCGACGCCGCCCGCGCCGCGGGGCTCCCGGCCCTGTTCATCGGCGCCGGCCCCCTGGAGGCGGAGCTTCGCGCCCGGGACGGCGTCGAGGTGATCGGCTGGCAGCGGCCCGAGGCGGTTTGGGCGACGCTCCGGGCCCGCGCCCGGGCGCTCGCCGCGCCCTCCCGCTGGTACGAGACCGGGCCGCTCACGGTCTACGAGGCGCTGGCGGCCGGCATTCCGGTCGTGGCTTCCGACCGCTCCGGCGCCGCCGAGAAGGTCCGGCACGGCCGGACCGGCTTCGTGGTCGCGCCGGAGATCGCGCCCCTCGCCGAGGCGTTCGCGGCGCTCCGGGACGACGCCCTGGCGGCCGCCCTCGGGGCCGAGGCGCGCCGCCTCTTCCGGGTGGCCCCGATGGGTCTGGCGGCGCACACGGCGGCGCTCCGCGCGCTCTACGCCGGCCTAGCCGAATCGGCGGCCGGTGCGATGCAGCATCCACCCGCGCTCGCCCTGGAGCAACGATCCTGAATCCTCCGGTGTGCTTGGTATACCAGAAGAATTCACGATCCGTTCGCGCCCCTCTGGACAGGGAGATAGTTTTTTGCCACTCGGGTTTCCGCCCGGATCAGCAATCTTAGCCGCCTGAGTCAATGTTGTAGCTTGCTCGCAACCTGCTATCGGGCCGCGGCACCGTGCCGATGACTTCGTGATATCATCGGATCGGAACTTTATCGGGCCTCCGGATCCGTGAGTGCGCCCCGAACCTGCACTTGACTTCTTGTTGCGGTGCAACATATAGGGGGGCGTCAACGCGGACGCATGCGGCGTCCCGCTCCAAGGATGATGCTGGAGACATCGATGCAGACCCCGAACTTTGAGATCCCGACCGAGATGCGCGACTTCGCCGACAAGAGCGTCGACCAGGCCCGGACCGCCGTCGGCACCATGATGGCGAACGCCGTGAAGGCCGCCGAGCAGGTCCAGGCCTCGGGTCAGACCTTCCAGTCGACCCTCAGCGCCGCGGTCGCGAAGGGGTTCGATCACGCGCAGGCCAACGCCAACGCGACCTTCGACTTCGCCCAGAAGCTGGTGCGCACGAAGGATCTCCGCGAGGCGTTCGAGCTCCAGTCCGAGTTCGTCCGCAGCCAGTTCGCCGCGCTCCAGGCCCAGGCCAAGGATTACGGCACCCTGGCGCAGAACGCCGCCGCCCGCTGAGGCCGGCTGCCCCGGTCCGCGATCGGGGCACGAAGACTGGGATCCGGCAGGGCCGTGCAGGCCCGCCGGATCCCCCGCTCTGACGCCCGGGCGTCACGGGCCCGGCGCCGACACCGCCGGCGAGCCGGCCGCGCACGACCTCCGGCCGCCGCTCCGTCGAGACGGGCCGACGCCGACAGGAGGAGATCGCGCGATGGGAAAGCCGCGTCGACCGAGGAGCCGTCCCGCCGGGACGCCCCAGCCGTTGCAGGACGCGTCGGCCCCCCCCGAGATCCAGGCCGCAGCCGCCCCGATCGCGGCGGATGAACTTGATCAAGCGCCCGCAACAGCGCCCGCTCCGGCGCCTGACCAATCGCCTGACCACTCCGCCGAGGCCGTCCGGACCGGCGCCGAGACGGTGGACGCCGTCATGACCGCCGCGGCACCCGGTGGGGCGTCCGAAGCCGCGGCCGAGACCGCGCCCGACAGCGCGGTGGTCCCGTCCGACCAGGGGGCCACAGCCGCCGCGACGACGTCCGAAGCCGAGTTCGAAGCCGACTCCGGAGACGAGGCAGTGATCGACATCGCCCCCCCGCCGGTGCCGGGCGCGGGTCCGGGACGCGCCGCGGCCGCGAACCGAATCAGCTTCACCCCCGACCGCCTCGACGTCGTCGAGATCGGCTCGATCATCGCCCGCTACGTGCGCGGCGAGGGCGAGGCGGCCGTCGCGCATCTGCGGGCGCTCTCGGGTGCCCGCTCGCCGGCCGACGTCATCCGCCTGCAGGTCGGCGAGGTCCAGCGGGCCGCCGACGCGTCCCTGACCTGCTGGGTCACGGTGGTCGGGCAGGCGAGCCGGGTCGTCGCGTACCGCTGAGGCGCGGCGCCCGGGCGGCCGGGACTTGTCGCATCCCGGCCACAAGGCCGGCCCGATCGAACCCGCGGCGGCAACGACCCGTTAACCAAGCCGGTCCCATGCCTTAACGGAGGGCACGGGAGACGACACCGGACCGATGCCGAACTGCGCGCGCCTGATCCGTTCCGCATGGCTCCGCCTCGCCGTCGCGCTCCTGCCGGCGCTGGCGGGGATGCCGGCTGCCGCGCAGAACGGCGAGAAGCCGGCCGTCGCCATCGGGACCGACGTCGCGAGCCAGGCCGGCACCACGCGCCTCACCCTGACGCTGTCCCGGGCCGTCGAGGCCCGCGGCTTCGTGATGGAGCGGCCCGACCGCGCGGTGATCGACCTGCCCGAGGTCAACTTCCAGCTCGATTCCGGGACCGGCAGCCGCCGCGACGGCCTCGTGCAGAGCTTCCGCTACGGCCTGTTCGCGCCCGGGCGGTCCCGCATCGTGATCGACCTCACCGCGCCCGCCATCGTCGGGAAGATCGAGACCGCGACGCGGCCGCGCGACGGCGCGGTGCTGCTCACGATCCCGCTGCAGCGCGCCGACCGCGACGCGTTCCGCAAGGCCGCCGCCACCGCCGATCCCGCCCCCGCCCAGGCCCGCGCCGCGGCGCCGGAGCCCGCCGACCAGCGGCCGCTGATCATGGTCGATGCCGGCCACGGCGGCACCGATCCCGGCGCCATCGCGGTGGGCGGCGTGTTCGAGAAGGACATCGTGTTCGGCTTCGCCCAGGCCCTCGTGGCGAAGCTGGAGGCGGGCGGCCGCTACCGGGTCCGGATGACCCGCGACCGCGACGTTTTCGTGCCGCTGGCCGAGCGAGTGCGCCTCGCCCGCGACGCCAGGGCCGACCTGTTCGTGTCGATCCACGCGGACTCGATCTCGGCGGCACCCCAGGTGAGCGGCGCCACGATCTACACCAATTCCGAGAAGGCCACGGACGCCGAATCCGCCAAGCTCGCCGAGCGCGAGAACCGGGCGGATTCCGCCGCGGGCGTCGACGCCGCCGAGGCGCCGCCGGACATCGCCGACATCCTGCAGGAGCTGACCCTGCGCGAGACGCGGGGCTTCTCGTCGGGCTTCGCCCGCACGCTGATGGGCCAGCTCGCCCCCGTGATGAAGATGAGCGCCAAGCCCCACCGCGAGGCGCGCTTCGTGGTGCTGCGCTCCCCCGACGTGCCGAGCGTGCTCGTGGAGCTCGGCTACCTCTCCAGCAAGCGCGACCTGGAGATGCTGCAATCGCCGGAGTGGCGGGCCGACGTCACCGGCTCCATGGCCAAGGCGATCGACCAGTTCTTCACCAACCGCGCCACGCTCGGCCGGCCGGCCCCGACGCGCCGCGCGGCGGCCGCCGCCCCAGTTTCACCATAGATAGAGTGTCGATACGGGACGTCCGACGCCCCGTCGCATGGCCGCCGAAACCGGCATTCCGAGGGGGTCTCACGGGACCGTCCGGGGGCCGGCCGCGCAGCGCGCGGGGTGCACGCGCCGGATGAGCCGATTCCGGCATTCGGCCGGGCCAGCGACGAGCGGAACACCGGATGCGTCTGATCCTCCGTTTCTTTGGGATCCTGTTCAGCGCCGCCGCGGTGCTGTTCGTGGTCGGCGCGGCGGTGGGCGGTTACTTCTACTGGAAGTACAGCCAGGACCTGCCCGACCACGCCGCGCTCTCCAATTACGAGCCGCCGGTGATGACCCGCGTCCACGCGGCGGACGGCTCGCTGCTGGCCGAGTACGCCCGCGAGCGCCGGCTGTACCTGCCGATCCAGGCGATGCCGAAGATCGTCGTGGCGGCCTTCCTGTCGGCCGAGGACAAGAACTTCTACAAGCACGGCGGCATCGACCCCGAGGGGATCGTGCGCGCCTTCCTGACCAACGCCAAGTCGGGCAAGCGGCAGGGCGCCTCGACCATCACCCAGCAGGTCGCCAAGAACTTCCTGCTCTCCTCCGAGCAGACCTACGACCGCAAGATCAAGGAGGCGCTGCTGGCGCTCCGCATCGAGGCGGCCTACTCGAAGGACAAGATCCTCGAGCTCTACCTCAACGAGATCTTCCTCGGCACGATCGTGCCCGGCCGCAACCTGCACGGCGTCGCGGCCGCCGCGCTCGACTATTTCGGCAAGTCGGTCCACGAACTGACCATCAACGAGGCGGCCTACCTCGCCGCCCTGCCGAAGGGGCCGAACAACTACCACCCCTACCGCAAGACCCAGGCGGCCCTCGACCGCCGCAACGAGATCATCCGCCTGATGGCGGAGAACGGCTACATCACCCGGGAGGAGGCGGAGTCCGCCAAGAAGATGCCGCTCGGCGTCAACCCGCGCGTCGCCTTCCCGAACGCCGCCAACGCCAACTACTTCACCGAGGAGGTCCGCCGCGAGATCTCCGAGCGCTACGGCGAGAAGAAGCTCTACGAGGGCGGCCTCTCGGTGCGCACGACCCTCGACCCGAAGATGCAGGCCTGGGCGCGCAAGGCGCTGGTCGACGGCCTCGTGCGCTACGACCAGGCCCATGGCTGGCGCGGTCCGGTCACCAAGGTCGACCTGACCGGGCGCGACTGGGGCATGGCGGCGGCCGAGGTTCCGGCGCTCGGCGACGTGGCGCCCTGGCGGCTCGCCGTGGTGCTGGGCAACGGCGGCGGCGGCGTGCAGATCGGCCTGCAGCCCCGGCGCGAGGCCTCCGGCCAGGTCGGCAAAGACCGCGAGACCGGCGTGATCGTCCCCGAGGGCATGCGCTGGGCCGGCCGCGCCAATCTCCAGCCCGGCGACATGGTCTATGTCGAGGCGATGGACGGCGGCCGCGGCCAGTTCCGCCTGCGCCAGAAGCCCGAGGTCTCGGGCGCCATCGTGGCCATGGACCCGAATACGGGCCGCGTGCACGCGATGGTCGGCGGCTTCTCGTACGACGAGTCCGAGTTCAACCGCGCCACCCAGGCGATGCGCCAGCCCGGCTCCTCGTTCAAGCCGATCGTCTACTCGGCGGCGCTGGACAACGGCTACACCCCCGCCTCGATCATCCAGGACACCCCGATCACCATCGAGGCCGGCCCCGGCCAGGAGGCCTGGACGCCCTCGAACTACGACGGCAAGTCGGGCGGCCCGCACACCCTGCGCTACGGCATCGAGCACTCGAAGAACCTGATGACGGTCCGGCTCGCCAAGGATGTCGGCATGCCGCTCATCGCCGAGTACGCCCGCCGCTTCGGCGTCTACGACGACATGCTGCCGGTGCTGCCCATGTCGCTCGGCGCGGGCGAGACCACGGTCATGCGCATGGTCACCGCCTACTCGATGCTGGCCAACGGCGGCCGGCGCATCCGGCCGACCTTGATCGACCGGATCCAGGACCGCATCGGCGAGACGATCTACCGGCACGACAACCGCAAGTGCATCGGCTGCGACGCCGAGAAGTGGTCGGGCCAGGACGAGCCGAAGCTGGTGGACGATTCCGAGCAGGTGCTCGACCCGCTGACCGCCTACCAGATGGTCTCGATCATGGAGGGCGTGGTCCAGCGCGGCACCGCCACGATCCTGAAGCAGATCGGCAAGCCGCTCGCCGGTAAGACCGGCACGACGAACGACGCCAAGGACGCGTGGTTCGTGGGCTTCTCGCCGGACTTGGCGGTCGGCATCTATATCGGCTTCGACAAGCCCCGCTCGCTCGGCGACCGCGCCACCGGCGGCGGCCTGGCGGCGCCGATCGCCCTGGAGTTCCTGAAGACGGCCCTCAAGGACAAGCCGCCGACGCCGTTCCGCGTGCCCCCGGGCATCAAGCTGATCCGCATCAACCTCGCGAGCGGCACCCGCGCCGGCTCGGGGGAGGGCGCCGGGACGATCCTGGAGGCGTTCAAGCCGGGCACCGCGCCGCCGGATTCCTACTCGGCACCGTCCTCCGGCGGCGGTGGCGGCCAGGCGGCCGCCCCGGCGGCGGTCGCGCCCGATCCCGACCGGGCCGCTCAGGCCGGCGGATTGTACTGAGGCGGCTCGCCCCGCCCAGCCTCTGTCAGCCGAGATCGCTCTCAGCCCAGGTCGGGTCCGCCCGGCCTGGGCTTTCGCGTTACGGATCCGGGGCGACGGTGCGACGGACGGGTCATCGCCGGGGCGAGAGGCCCGCGATCGCGACCGGCGCCGTCCGGGATCGCGCAGCTTTGCCCGAAGGGCCGGAAGGTGCGGCGGCCAAGTCCGCGCGGGCCGTTCTCGGGCGAGACCCGCCCCTCGGCACCGACCCGCGTCGCGCTCCGCAGGCGCACAGAAAAAAGCCGCCCCGGAGGGAGCGGCTCGAGGAGTCATCAGGGAGGCATCAAAACAGAGCGGACGAACATGTCCAACTCGACATCCAGATCACTGGATGCCTGTTTATGCCTCGAAAACCTTAATGCCGGGTTAAGACAAATTTTCGAGCGTCGATCTCAGGCCGCCAGACTGTCGAAAAGCCCGCGCCCGTCGGTCCCGCCGACCAGGTCCTCGACGAAGTTCTCCGGGTGCGGCATCATCCCGAGGACGTTCCCGGTCTCCGACAGGACGCCCGCGATGGCGTTGAGGGAGCCATTGCGGTTCGCCTCGACGGTGATCGCCCCGGTCGCGTCGCAGTAGCGGAAGGCGACCCGGCCCTCGCCCTCGATCCGCGCCAGCGTCTCGGGATCGGCGAAGTAGTTGCCTTCGCCGTGGGCGACGCAGACGTCGATCACCTGACCCTGAGTGTAGGCGCTGGTGAAGCGGGTGTCGGTGCGCTCCACCCGCAGCGTCTGCCGGTGGCAGATGAAGCGCCGGTCGATGTTGCGCATCAGCACGCCGGGCAGCAGGCCCGATTCGCACAGGATCTGGAAGCCGTTGCAGATACCGAGCACGAGGCCGCCGCGGGCCGCGTGGGCCCGGACTGCGTCCATGGCGGCGGCCCGGCCGGCGATGGCGCCGCAGCGCAGGTAGTCGCCGTACGAGAAGCCGCCGGGCAGGACGGCGAGGTCGGTGCCGGCGGGGAGCGCGTGGTCCGCGTGCCAGACGAGGCTCACCTGCGCGCCGGAGCGTCGCAGGGCCCGGACGACGTCCGGTTCGCGGTTGGAACCCGGGAAGACGACGACCGCGGCGTGCATCAGAGGATCTCGATCGCGTAGTTCTCGACGACGGTGTTGGCCAGGAGCTTCTCGCAGGCCGCGCGCAGCGTCGCCTCGGCGGCGGCGCCGTCGGCCGCCGACACCTCGATGTCGAAGACCTTGCCCTGACGGACGCCGTCGACGCCCTCGATGCCGAGGGACCTGAGGGCGGCCTCGATCGCCTTGCCCTGCGGGTCCAGCACACCGGTCTTCAGGGTGACGATGATACGGGCTTTCATGGATCTACGGGTCTCACGCGTGTCGGGACGGGGGTGTGACCTGCGACAACGTCACACAGACCGTCGCCGGTCGCTTCTAACAGGAAGGCCGGCGCACTGTCGAACACGCCGCACGCATAGGGATCATTCCGCTGCTGGATGCAACTTGAACGGAAAAGTCGCCCGTGCGCGCTCGTTCAGCGATGCGCCGCCGGAGCCGGGCCCCGCAGGGGCTCGATGCTGGTCGCCCGGCGCCAGAGCTGGAGCATGATCCAGGCCGCGAACAGGCTGAACAGCCCCATCAGGACGTGCCCGACCCGGTCGCCGAGATCGAAGATGCCCGCGATTGCCCAGCCCGCCGCGATGGCCACGGCGAACACCTCGGTGCCGACGAGGACCATCATGCTGATGATGGTGATGGCGTTGCGCCCGTTCACGAGATCCGCCCTCGAAAAGATTCGGGTCCCGGACGAACCGTCCGGGACCCGCGCAGCTAGCCCACAGAGGCGGGGCGATGCAACCGATCGGCCCGGGCGACCGCCTAGCGCGGCGCGCGCTTGGCCAGGATCCGCTGCAGGGTCCGCCGGTGCATGTTGAGGCGCCGGGCGGTCTCGCTGACGTTGCGGCTGCACAGCTCGTAGACGCGCTGGATGTGCTCCCAGCGGACCCGGTCCGCCGACATCGGGTTCTCGGGCGGGTCGGCCCGCTCGCCCGGCTGCGCCATCAGCGTGCCGTGGATCTCGTCGGCGTCGGCGGGCTTGGCGAGGTAGTCGAAGGCGCCGAGCTTCACTGCGGTGACCGCGGTGGCGATGTTGCCGTAGCCGGTGAGGATCACCCCACGGGCCTCGGGCCGGCGCTCCTTGAGGCGGGCGATCACGTCGAGGCCGTTGCCGTCGCCGAGGCGCATGTCGATCACCGCGAAGGCGGGCGCGCGCGCCTCGACGGCGGAGACGCCGTCCGCGACGCTGTCGGCCACCTGCACGTGGTAGCCGCGGCTCTCCATGGCGCGCGCGAGGCGGGTCTGGAAGGGCTTGTCGTCGTCGACGATCAGCAGGCTGCGGTCGGAGAAGGCGGCCAGCGGATCGGCATCGTTGATCACGGCGGGGTCTGTCGCCGCCGAGGTCCCGGGCTGCGTGAGCATCCGGCACTCCTTTCGGGTTTTCGTCGTCGGGTTCTTGGTCTGTCCCTCATATAGGTACGGCATCGCCCGGTGGCAGGGGGGCGCGGATACTGAGTTCCGGAGAATGTCGCGGCGCGGCGCCGCGCTCGAAGATGTGCCGGGCCCAGGAGACGCGCACGATCGCCCCGTGGGCGTCCGGCGCCGCGACGTTCATCAGGGCGAGCTGCGCTCCCGAGCGCTCGATCAGGGTCTTGGCGATGAACAGCCCGAGGCCGAGGCCGGCCCCCACGGTCCCACCGGATTGCGGCCGGTCGTGGCTGCGGGTGGTCACGTAGGGCTCGCCCGCCCGCAGCAGCACCTCGCTGGAGAAGCCCGGGCCGTCGTCGCGGATCTCGATCCAGACCCGGTCGGGCGTCCAGCGCCCCTCGACGGTGACGCCGGCCTCGGCGAAGTCGACGGCGTTGTCGAGGATGTTGGCGAGCCCGAACATGACGCCCGGGTTGCGCCGGCAGGCCGGCTCCGGCCCCTCGCCGGCGCTGGTGACGGCGAGGGCGGCGCCGAGTGCCCGCTGCGGCGCCACCAGCTCCTCCACGAGGTGGCTGAACGTCACCGTCTCCAGGAAGCCGGCCCCGGCCCCGTCCCCGTCGAGGGAGGTCAGCTTGCCGAGGATGCCGCGGCAGCGGTCGACCTGCTCGCGCAGCAGGTTGAGATCCTCCGCCACCGCCGGCGAGGCGGTGGGGCCGAGCTGGCGGATCAGCTCCTTGGTCACCACCATGATCGTGCCCAGCGGCGTGCCCAATTCGTGGGCAGCCGCGGCCGCGAGCCCGTCGAGCTGCGACAGGTGCTGCTCGCGGGCGAGCACCAGCTCGGTGGCGGCGAGCGCCTGGGCGAGGAGCCGGGTCTCCTCGGCGACCCGCCACGCGTAGACGCCCGTGAAGGCGGTGCCGAGCAGGATCGCGGTCCAGACGCCGGAGACGTACAGGAACGGCAGCTCGATCCGCCCGTCCGCGAACCAGGGCAGGGGCCGGTGCACCAGGGCGAGCAGCGTCGCGAGGCCCACCGCCAGGAGGCCCAGCGCCAGGGTCCGCTCGGGGGGCAGGGCGGTGGCGGAGATCAGCACGGGGGCGAGGAACAGCAGCGAGAATGGGTTCTGGAGCCCGCCCGTGAGGAACAGCAGGGCCGCGAGCTGCACGATGTCGAAGGCGAGGAGCAGGGCCGCGGAATCGTCGCTGAGCCGGTAGCTCGCCGGGAAGCGGATCCGCAGGGCGAGGTTCAGCCAGGACGAGGTGGCGATCACCAGGAAGCACCAGCCGAACGGCAGCGGCAGGCCGAGGCCGAACTGCGCCCCGACGACCGCCGCGCTCTGGCCCGTGATCGCGAGCCAGCGCAGGCGGACGAAGGTGTCGAGCCGCAGGTGTCGCGCGTCGCGACCGAGGCCGCTGAGATCGGTATCGGGCATGGGCTGTAATGGGCTGTATCGGTGCGTCGCCGGACGGACCCGCCGGCGCGGCGTCCCGTGGACTCCCTTCGCATGACGCGGCGACGGGAATCCCGGCTCACCGCCCCGGACACGTCGTCGCTGGCGGACGATCGCCCGCGGACGTGGTCACAGGCAAGTCGCCGCAGCTCCGGGATGTTCCGCCCGCGTTCAGGGTGGAGCATTATCCTACCGACTCGGGTTGCAGGGGGTATGGGCCGCGCGGCTCGATGCCCGCGGCCGGCGAGACCGCGAGGTGACGATGCTGCTGGCCTATTCCCTGTACGAGGGCGCGCGCGCCCTGATGGCACCCGCCCGCGTCGCCGCCGACCTCACCCGCTACGGGCTGCAGATGCCGGGCAATCCCCTGGCCTACGGACCCTATGCCCGCGCGGTCAGCGCCGGCTGCGAGATGTTCGAGCGCGTCACCCGCCAGTACGGCAAGCCCGCCTTCGGCTTCACCGAGACGGTGGTGGACGGCGCGGCGGTCCCGGTCACCGAGCGGGTGGTCTGGGAGCGGCCGTTCTGCCGCCTGATCGCCTT
The DNA here is from genome assembly GCF_001424445.1 of Methylobacterium sp. Leaf361. Taxonomy (NCBI): domain Bacteria; kingdom Pseudomonadati; phylum Pseudomonadota; class Alphaproteobacteria; order Hyphomicrobiales; family Methylobacteriaceae; genus Methylobacterium; species Methylobacterium sp. Leaf361. Next base: position 232,168 of record NZ_LMPY01000078.1, read on the forward strand.
CGACCGCGCGTTCCCGGCGGCCCCCGCGGAGCCGCAGCCCAAGCTGCTGATCGTCGCGCCGATGTCGGGGCACTACGCCACGCTGCTGCGCGGCACCGTCGAGGCGATGCTGCCGAACCATCGCGTGTTCATCACCGACTGGACCGACGCCCGGATGGTGCCGCTCTTCGCGGGCCAGTTCGATCTCGACGACTACATCGACTACCTGCAGGAGATGTTCGCGGTCCTCGGGCCGGACCTGCACGTCATGGCGGTGTGCCAGCCGGCGGTGCCGGTCTTCGCCGCGGTGGCGCTGATGGAGGCGGCCGACGAGCCGGCGGTGCCGACTTCCATGACCCTGATGGGCGGCCCGATCGACACCCGCCGCTCGCCCACCGCGGTCAACTGCCTCGCGCAGGAGCGCGGCCAGAAGTGGTTCGAGCAGAACACGATCAGCCTCGTGCCGCCGATCTACCCGGGCGCCTGGCGCCGGGTCTATCCGGGCTTCCTGCAGCTGTCGGGCTTCATGGCGATGAACCTCGACCGCCACGTCACCGCCCATTCGGACATGTTCGACCATCTGGTGACGGGCGACGGCGACTCGGCCGAGAAGCACCGCGAGTTCTACGACGAGTACCTCGCCGTGATGGACCTGACGGCCGAGTACTACCTCCAGACCGTGCAGACCGTGTTCGTCGACCACGCCCTGCCGACGGGACAGATGACGCACCGCGGCACGCCGGTCGATCTCGGCGCCATCCGCCGCTGCGCGATCCTGGCGGTCGAGGGCGAGAACGACGACATCTCCGGCGTCGGCCAGACCAAGGCGGCCCTCGACCTGACGCCGAACCTTCCGGAGGCGCGCAAGGCCTACCACCTCCAGGCCGGCGTCGGCCATTACGGGGTGTTCAACGGCTCGCGCTACCGGTCGGTGATCGCCCCCCGCATCGCGGCCTTCATCCGCGCCATGCAGGCGGTTCCGGGCGCGCGGGGCGGCCACCTGCGGCAGGTGGGCTGAGACGTCCATTCCGGTGCCCGCCGCCCCGGCTGGCCCTCCTCCGCGGGGGGGGGCGCGGACTCACACAGCGCAGGCCGAAGGGCGAGGGGATCTCCGGCCTCGCGCTCGATCCCGAGCTGCGAAACGCTGTGCGATCCCGTTTCCGATCGATGATGTCGGCACAGCCGTCATCGCTGCGCTCGCGATGACGGTGCGGGACATGTCGACCGAGACGCCGCGCGCTCCGCGATCCTGAATACATAACGCAGTGACGGCCGGGCTGGCGCGGGCCTTGCGAGACGCGGCCCGTGAGTTCGAGCCGCACCGACACAGCCCCTCTCCATGCCGCCGTCGCCCCGAGGCCGGCGGCGATGCGGACGCGCGCCCGGACGTCGTTGTCACCACGGGCCATTGCGCCCGCGCATCAGAACCGTTCAAACTCGCCCGCAAGGTGCGGGCCGGCGACCGATGCTTGAGATCCGCACCGCCAGGGAGAAGACGATGGACCGCAGGACCTTTCTCAAGGGTTCGGCTGCGCTCGGTTTGGCTGCGCCGCAGCTCGCGCGGCCGGCCCTGGCGCAGGGGGGCAAGGTCCTGCGCTTCGTGCCGCAGGCGAACCTCGCGAATTTCGACCCGATCTGGGGGACCCAGTACGTGGTGCGCAACGCCGGCACCCTCGTCTGGGACATGCTCTACGGCGTCGACGCGCAGCTGAAGCCGCAGCGCCAGATGGTCGAGTCCGAGGAGGTCTCGGGCGACAAGCTCACCTGGACCTTCCGGCTGCGCCCCGGCCTGAAGTGGCACGACGGCGAGCCGGTTCTCGCCAAGGACGTGGTGGCGAGCCTCACCCGCTGGATGGCCCGCGACCCGATCGGCCTGATGATCCGCGGCATCCAGGACGACCTCGCGGCGACCGACGACAGGACCTTCCAGTGGCGCCTGAAGAAGCCGTTCCCGAAGCTGCTCTACGCGCTCGGCAAGACCAACGCGCCGATGGCGCTGATGATGCCGGAGCGGATCGCCAAGACCGACCCGTTCACGCAGATCTCCGAGTATGTCGGCTCGGGCCCGATGAAGTTCGTCCGCAACGAGTGGGTGCCGGGCGCCCGGGCGGTGTTCGAGACCTTCACCGACTACAAGCCCCGCGACGAGCCGAATTCCTGGCTCGCGGGCGGCAAGCGCATGCTGGTCGACCGGGTCGAGTGGGTGATCATGCCGGACGCCGCCACCGCGTCGGCGGCCCTGCAGAACGGTGAGGTCGACTGGTGGGAGAACCCGATCTCCGACCTCGTGCCGCTGCTGCGCAAGAACAGCAACCTCAACGTCGACATCGCCGACCCGCTCGGCAATGTCGGGTCGTTCCGGATGAACCACCTGCACCCGCCCTTCGACAATCCGAAGATCCGCCAGGCGGTCATGACCGCGATGAGCCAGGAGGATTACATGCGGGCGATCGTCGGCGACGACGACAGCCTGTGGAAGACGCTGCCGGGCTTCTTCACGCCGGGGACGCCCCTCTACAGCGAGGCGGGCGGCGGCAATGTCGGCAAGGGCGACATCAAGCTCGGCCAGAAGCTGCTCAAGGAAGCCGGCTACAAGGGCGAGCCGGTGGTCTGCATCGTGGCCCAGGACCAGGGGATCACCAAGGCGCAGGGCGACATCACCGCCGACCTCCTGAAGAAGATGGGCTTCAACGTCGACTTCGTCGCCACCGATTGGGGCACCACCGGCACCCGCCGGGCCTCCAAGGCGCCGCCGTCTCAGGGCGGCTGGAACATGTTCCACACCTGGCACGCGGGCGCCGACTGCATCAATCCGGCGGGCTACCCGGCGGTGCGGGCGAGCGGCGACAAGGCGTGGTTCGGCTGGCCGAACATCCCGCCGGTGGAGACCGCCATCGCCGAGTGGTTCGACGCCGCCGACCCGGCTGCCGAGAAGGCCGCCATCGACAAGGTCAACGCCGCCGCCTGCGAGGGCGTGGTCTACGTGCCCACCGGGTTCTTCCTCGGCTACCAGGCGTGGCGCAAGAACGTCTCGGGCATCGTGAAGGGGCCGATCCCCTTCACCTGGGGCGTGTCGAAGGCGTGATGGCGCCCGCTCTCGCCACATCGGGTCGCCCGACCCGCCCGGTCTCTCGGGCGGGCTCCCGGCTTCGGATACCGCGCTCGGCAACGCGGTCGTGGGACCGGGCGCGGGTCCCCTCTCCTGTCCCTCTCCCGCACGGGAGAGGGGGCGCGTCGCGCTCCGCCGCCGGCGTTCGCGCCCGACCCGGACGCGTGAAGGTCGGCATCCGCGAGGGGGGCAGGGGCGGCCGCACCCGCCGCGCCCTCCCGCCCACAGCCTAGCGAGGCCCCATGCTCGGCTATATCGGCAGGCGCATCCTCGCCACCATCCCGGTCATGGCGGTGGTCGGGCTGTTCGTCTTCAGCCTCCTCTACTTCGCCCCGGGCGACCCGGCGGCGATCATCGCGGGCGACCAGGCGACCCCCGACGACGTCGCCCGCATCCGCGCCACGCTCGGCCTCGACCGGCCGTTCCTGGTGCGGTTCTGGGAATGGTCCTGGCAGATCCTCCACGGGGATCTCGGCACCTCGATCTTCACCAACCTGCCGGTCACCACCATGATCGGCCAGCGGGTGCAGCCCACCGTCTCGCTGATGCTCGTCACCCTTGTCTTCGCCATCGTGGTGGCGGTGCCGCTGGGCGTCGTCGCCGCCTGGAAGGCCGGCAGCCTGATCGACCGCCTCGTGATGGGGCTCGCCGTGACGGGCTTCTCGGTGCCGGTCTTCGTGGTCGGCTACATCCTGGCCTACGTCTTCGCCCTCGAGCTCGGCTGGCTGCCCGTGCAGGGCTACACGCCGATCGAGCAGGGCGTGTGGCCCTGGCTGTCCAACCTGATCCTGCCGGCGGTGACGCTCGGCCTCGTCTACATCGCGCTGATCGCCCGGGTGACCCGCGCGACCATGCTCGACGTGCTCCAGCAGGATTACGTGCGCACGGCCCGGGCCAAGGGGCTGTCGCAGGGGCCGGTCCTGTTCGTCCACGCCCTCAAGAACGCCGCGGTGCCGATCGTCACCGTGATCGGCATCGGCATCGCGTTGCTGATCGGCGGTGCGGTGGTGACCGAGACGGTCTTCGCGATCCCCGGCCTCGGGCGCCTCACCGTCGACGCGATCCTGCGGCGCGACTACCCGGTCATCCAGGGCGTCGTGCTGCTGTTCAGCTTCGTCTACGTGCTCGTGAACCTCGCCATCGACCTCTTCTACACCGTGCTCGACCCGAGGATCCGCTATTGACCGCGACCGTCGCGCCCTTCCCCAGCAGCGCCCCGCAGGCGGGCGCCCCGCCCGAGGGGATCACCCCCAAGGCGCCCCCGCCGCCGGGCCTCGCCGTCGCGGCGCCGCTGCCCGACGTCATCCCGGCCCGCAAGCGCCGGGGCCGGGTCTGGACCTATGTGCGCCGCAACCCGACCATCGTGGTCGGCGGCGTGCTGCTCCTCATCGTCTTCCTGATGGCGGTGCTGGCCCCCTATCTCGGCACCGTCGACCCGACCGCCCTGGCGCCCGCCAAGCGCACCCGGGCCCCGTCGGCGCAGTACTGGTTCGGCACCGACATGCTCGGCCGCGACGTCTACTCGCGGGTGGTCTACGGCGCCCGGGTCTCGCTGCTGGTCGGCTTCTCGGTGGCGTTCCTCGCCTCGGTCGCGGGGCTCGCGGTCGGCCTCGTCTCCGGTATGGTGCGCTGGCTCGACGGGATCGTCATGCGGGTCGTCGACGGCATGATGTCGATCCCGCCGATCCTGCTCGCGGTCGCGCTGATGGCACTCACCCGCGGCTCGGTCCAGAACGTGATCATCGCGATCACCATCGCGGAGATCCCGCGCGTCGCCCGCCTCGTGCGCGGCGTGGTGCTGTCGCTGCGCGAGCAGCCCTACGTCGAGGCGGCGGTCACCACCGGCACCCGGATGCCGGCGATCATCTGGCGCCACATCCTGCCCAACACGCTGGCGCCCATGACCGTGCAGGCGACCTACATCTGCGCCTCCGCGATGATCACCGAGGCGATCCTGTCGTTCATCGGCGCGGGCGTGCCGCCCTCGACGCCCTCCTGGGGCAACATCATGGCCGAGGGCCGGGCCCTCTGGCAGGTGAAGTTCTACATCATCCTGTTCCCGGCCATCTTCCTCTCGATGACGGTGCTCGCCGTGAACCTCGTCGGCGACGGCCTGCGCGACGCCCTCGACCCCCGCATGGCGAAAGACGTCTGATGAGGACCGGCAGCATGAGCGGCACCCCCCTCCTGTCGATCGAGAACCTGCAGGTCCATTTCCGCACCCCCGACGGGGTGAATCGGGCGGTGGACGGGGTCTCGTTCGCGATCCAGTCGGGCGAGACCCTGGCGATCGTGGGCGAGTCCGGCTGCGGCAAGTCGGTGACCTCGATGTCGATCCTGCGGCTCCTGCCCGAGCCGCCGGCCCGCATCGCCGGCGCGATCAAGTTCGAAGGAAAAAACCTCCTCGACCTGCCGAACAGCGCCATGCGCAAGATCCGCGGCAACGACATCAGCGTGATCTTCCAGGAGCCGATGACCTCGCTGAACCCGGTGCTGACGGTCGGCCGCCAGATCGGCGAGACCCTGCGGCTGCACCAGGGGCTCGGCCGCCGGGAGGCCGAGGAGCGGGCCGTGGAGATGCTGACGCTGGTCGGCATCCCCGAGCCGCGGCGCCGGGTGCGGGAATACCCGCACCAGCTCTCCGGCGGCATGCGCCAGCGGGTGATGATCGCCATCGCGCTCGCCTGCTCGCCGAAGCTCCTGATCGCCGACGAGCCGACCACGGCGCTGGACGTGACCATCCAGGCCCAGATCCTCGACCTGATGCGCGACCTGAAGGCCCGGGTCGGGGCCGCGATCATGCTGATCACCCACGATCTCGGCGTGGTGGCCGAGGTCGCCGACCGGGTGGTGGTGATGTATGCCGGCCGCAAGGTCGAGGAGGCGCCGGTCCGCGAGCTGTTCCGGTCGCCGCGCCACCCCTACACCCGCGGCCTGATGGGGGCGGTGCCGAAGCTCGGCGCCGTCGAGCACGGCGCCGACGCGCGGCTCGCCGAGATCCCCGGCATGGTCCCGAGCCTGAAGGGCCGGATCGAGGGCTGCGTCTTCGCCGGGCGCTGCCCGGACGTCACCGACCTGTGCCGCGCCTACGCGCCGGCCCTGGAGCCGAAGGCGCCGGGCCACCTCGCCGCCTGCCACTACGCGCCGAAGGACGCCCTCGCGGCATGAGCGCCACGCCCGCACCCGCCGCCCGCACCCTGCTGGAGGTCAACGACCTCAAGAAGCACTTCGCCCTCGGCGGCGGCCTGTTCGGCCAGTCCAAGCGCGTGCTCAAGGCGGTGGACGGCCTGTCCTTCACGGTGGCCCGGGGCGAGACCCTCTCGCTCGTCGGCGAGTCCGGCTGCGGCAAGTCCACCGTCGCCAAGGCGCTGATGCGCCTCTACGCGCCCACCGCCGGCCAGGTGGTGCTCGACGGGCGCCGCATCGACGACCTCTCGGCCGGGGCGCTGCGGCCCCTGCGGCGCCACATCCAGATGGTGTTCCAGGACCCGTTCTCGTCGCTCAACCCGCGGATGCGGGTGCGGGCGATCCTGGCCGAGCCGATCCGCAATTTCGGGCTCGCCCGCAACGGCGCCGACCTCGAGGCGCGCCTCGCCAGCCTGATGGAGCGGGTCGGCCTGCCGCGCGAGGCGCTCGGGCGCTTCCCGCACGAGTTCTCCGGCGGGCAGCGCCAGCGCATCGGCATCGCCCGGGCGCTCGCCGCCGAGCCGGACCTGATCATCTGCGACGAGGCGGTCTCGGCCCTCGACGTCTCGGTGAAGGCGCAGATCGTCAACCTGCTGCGCGACCTGCAGCGCGAGCTCGATCTCGCGATGCTGTTCATCTCGCACGACCTCGCCATCGTCGAGCACATGACCCACCGCGTCGCGGTGATGTATCTCGGCAAGATCGTCGAGATCGGCCCCCGCCGGGATCTCTTCCTGGCGCCCAAGCACCCCTACACGCAGGCGCTGCTCTCGGCGGTGCCGATCCCCGAGCCCGGGGCCGGGCGCACCCGCATCGTGCTCAAGGGCGACGTGCCGAGCCCGATCAACCCGCCCTCCGGCTGCCGCTTCCACACCCGCTGCCCGCACGCCTTCGACCGCTGCCGGACCGAGGTGCCGGGCCTCGACGCGGTCGGCGCCGGCCACTTCGCCGCCTGCCACCTCAACGACACGGCCGTGCCCGCCCGGGCGGCCTGACGGCGCCGTCCTCGCGAGCGCAGCGAAGCGACCCAGGGCAGCGCGCGATCCCCGAGCGTGGCGGATCCCTGGGTCGCTTCGCTCCGCTCGCGAGGACGGGTCGGATTCCCGCGAACCACATCCGGAGTCTCTCGTGCAGCACGACCTCATCCTGAAGGGCGCCCGGGTCATCGACCCGTCGCAGAACCACGACGGGATCTGCGACGTCGCCTTCGCGGACGGCCGCGTCTCGGGCTTCGGCCGCGACCTGCCGGCGGCCCCCGGCACGCAGGTGCGCGACATGGAAGGCGCGATCGTCACGCCGGGCCTGATCGACCTGCACACCCACGTCTACTGGGGCGGCACCTCGCTCGGCATCGACGCCGACGATTTCTGCCGGACCTCGGGGGTGACAACCTCGGTCGACACTGGCAGCGCCGGGCCGGGCAACTTCGCCGGCTTCCGCAGCCACGTGATCGAGCGGTCGCAGGCGCGGATCCTCGCCTACCTGCACGTCTCCTTCGCCGGTATCTTCGGCTTCTCGAAGACCATCATGGTCGGCGAGAGCGAGGACCCGCGGCTCATGGCGCCCCGGGAGGCGGTCGAGGTCGCCGACGCCAACCGGGACGTGATCGTCGGCATCAAGGTCCGGGTCGGGCGCCACGCCTCGGGCGACCAGGGCACCGCGCCCCTCGACATCGCCCTGCAGGTCGCGGAGGAGACAGGCCTGCCGCTGATGGCCCATATCGACGAGCCGCCGCCGAGCTACGAGCAGGTGCTGGCCATGCTGAGGCCCGGCGACGTGCTGACCCACGCGTTCCGGCCGTTCCCGAACTCGCCCATCACGGCCCAGGGCGCCGTGAAGCCGGCGCTCCGCGAGGCGCGGGCGCGGGGCGTGCTGTTCGACATCGGCCACGGCAAGGGCTCCTTCGCCTTCAGGACGGCGCGGGCCATGCTGGCGGGCGGCTTCCTGCCCGACACGATCTCGTCGGACGTGCACCAGCTCTGCATCGAGGGGCCGGCCTTCGACCAGGTCACCACCATGTCGAAGATGCTCTGCCTCGGGATGAGCCTCACCGACGTGATCGCCGCCTCCACGGTGAACGCCGCCGTGGCGCTGAAGCGGATGGAGTACGGGACCCTGAAGGTCGGAGCGCTCGGCGACGCCACGGTGCTGGCGGTGCGGGACGGCGCGTTCGACTACGTCGACACGCGCGGCGAGCACATGACGGGCGACCGGCGGATCACCGCCGAGGGCGTGGTGCTGAAGGGCCGGTGGTGGCACCCGGCCTGACCCGTCGGGCCTGACGATCGGGACGAAGATCCCATCGCATACAAAATATCGACCTTTACAGCCTCTTCCGCGGGCCGATACACTTTCCCGTGAGGGGCGGACCATCTCCGGCCCTCAGCGAAACGCGGTTCAAACCGCGGCGCCAGGGAGGATGGATGGACACGGGTCAGCCTCTGCTGGAGGTCGACGGCGTCACGCTCCGCTACAAGACGCCCGAGCACCTCGTCACGGCCACCTACCGGGTGAGCTTCCGGGTCTGGCCCGGGGACCGGTTCGTCCTGCTCGGGCCGTCGGGATGCGGGAAGTCGACCCTGCTCAAGGCGGTGGGCGGCTACATGGCGCCGACTGAGGGCGAGATCCGCCTGAAGGGGCGCCCGGTCACCGAGCCCGGTCCCGACCGGATGATGGTGTTCCAGGAATTCGACCAGCTCCTGCCGTGGAAGACGGTCCGGCAGAACGTGGTCTTCGCCCTCGAGGCCTCGGGCCGGCTGAAGGGTCGCGAGGCCCTGGACCGGGCGAACCTCTACATCGACAAGGTCAACCTCACGAAGTTCGCCGACAGCTACCCCCACACCCTGTCGGGCGGCATGAAGCAGCGCGTCGCCATCGCCCGCGGCATGGCGATGGAGCCCGACATCCTGCTGATGGACGAGCCCTTCGCGGCGCTCGACGCGCTCACCCGGCGACGCATGCAGGACGAGCTGCTCGCCCTGTGGGAGGGCACGCGCTTCACCGTCCTGTTCGTCACCCACTCGATCCCCGAGGCGATCAAGGTCGGCTCGCGCATCCTGCTGCTCTCGCCCCATCCCGGCGAGGTGAAGGCCGAGCTCAATAGCGCCGAATCGCCGGAGGCGGCGCTGCAGCTCGAGGGCCGGATCCAGCACATGCTGTTCTCGGAAGAGATCCAGGAGGCGGAGAATGTCTAGCGCGCAAGCCCTGAGCGGCGCCCCGCTGGCCGGCACCGCGCCGCGCCTGTCGCCCCTGCCGTCCGGCCGGCCCGAGATCGTGCGCGAGACCGGCCACGCCCACGGCGCCACCGTGGTGGAGAAGCCGCTGTCGGTCGCCGAGCGCCTCTACAACCAGGCGTGGCTGCGCAAGGTCGTGATCCTCGTGCTCCTCGCCGGGATCTGGGAGGCCTACGGGCGCTACCTCGACAACGACCTCCTGTTCCCGACCTTCACGGCGACCGTGGAGGCCTTCTTCCGGGGCATCGCGGACGGCACGCTGCCGGCCCGGGCCTGGAGCTCGCTGAAGGTACTGCTCATGGGCTACGCCGCCGGCGTCGCCCTGGCGACCCTGCTCACCGGCGTCGCCATCGCGTCGCGGATCGGGACCGACCTGCTCGAGACGCTGACGTCGATGTTCAACCCGCTGCCGGCGATCGCGCTCTTGCCCCTGGCGCTGATCTGGTTCGGCCTGGGCAACGGCAGCCTGATCTTCGTGCTGGTCCACTCGGTGACCTGGGCGATCGCCCTCAACACCCATTCGGGCTTCCTGTCGGTCAGCCGCACGCTCAAGATGGTCGGGCGCAATTACGGGCTGTCGGGCCCGCGGCTGATCGGCAAGATCCTGATCCCGGCGGCCTTTCCGTCGATCCTCACCGGCCTGAAGGTCGGCTGGGCCTTCGCGTGGCGCACCCTGATCGCCGCCGAGCTGGTCTTCGGGGTGTCGTCCGGGGCGGGCGGCCTCGGCTGGTTCATCTTCGAGAACAAGAACATGCTCGACATCCCGAACGTGTTCGCCGGGCTGCTCACCGTGATCCTGATCGGTCTCGTGGTCGAGAACCTGATCTTCCAGACGATCGAGCGGCGCACCGTCCAGCGCTGGGGCATGCAGGCCTGAGCGGGCCGGGGCGGGGCACCGGACCCTTCGCCGCCGGGGGCGGCACGGGTTCCGGCAGCACCCGGGCCGCCGCCGGTTTCGCCGTCCGGTCAGATGTTCCTTCTCGCATTCCGTTCGAATAGAGATTGAACTTCTCTGTTGCTCGGGTGCGGCGAACGTTTTCTTCCTATAGGCTCCGCCGGCGACCCCGGAGCCCCGTCTCGTGAGCCCTGAAGCCTCGTCCAAGACAGCCCCGACACCGACGCTCCCCGACCGGGGCGGCCGGTCGGGCACGGCCGCCTCGGTCCTGCCGGGAATCGGCCTGTGCGCGGCCATCACCGCGGTGGCGATGGCCGCGCAGGCGGTGGAGGAGCGTCTCGCCGGCCACCCCTATATCGAGGCCCTGGTCCTGGCGATCCTGATCGGCATCGCGGTGCGGACCGCCTGGACGCCCCCGGCGCAGTTCCGCACCGGCATCGCCTTCTCGGCCAAGCAGCTCCTCGAGGTCGCCGTGGTGCTGCTCGGCGCCTCCCTGAGCCTCGGGGCGATCCTCGCCTCCGGCCCGGCGCTGCTGGCCGGCATCGTCGGGACCGTGGTGCTCGGCATCGCCGCCAGCGTGGCGATCTGCCGGGCGCTCGGGCTGCCGGCCCGGATGGCGATCCTGGTGGCCTGCGGCAACGCCATCTGCGGCAACTCGGCCATCGCGGCGGTCGCGCCCGTGATCGGCGCGGAGGCGAAGGACATCGCCGCCGCCATCGCGTTCACCGCCGTCCTCGGCGTGCTGATGGTGCTCGGGCTGCCGCTGTTCGTGCCCCTCGCGGGCATGACCGACAACCAGTACGGGGTGCTGGCGGGGCTCACCGTCTACGCGGTGCCGCAGGTCCTGGCCGCGACCGTCCCGGTGAGCCTGCTGTCGACCCAGGTCGGCACCCTGGTCAAGCTGGTGCGGGTGCTGATGCTCGGCCCGGTCGTGGTGGTGTTCTCGCTGATCGCCCCGCGTCTGCCGCAGGCGGCGGGGGCGCCGCCGGCGCCGTCCCGTCCGGGCTTCACCAAGCTGGTGCCCTGGTTCATCCTCGGCTTCCTGGCGCTGGCCACCCTGCGCTCCCTGGGCCTCGTCCCGGACCCGGCGGTGAAGCCGCTGACCCAGCTCGCCGGCGTGCTCACGGTCCTGTCCATGGCCGCCCTCGGCCTCGGGGTCGACGTCCGGGTCCTGGCCCGGGTCGGCGGCCGGGTCACCCTCGCGGTCACCGCCTCCCTGGCGGTCCTGATCGCCCTCAGCCTGACGCTGATCCGCGCTCTCGGGATCGGGTGACGACGCGCGCGGTCTTTCCCGCCGCGCGGGCTCCCGACCCGTGTAACAGGCATTCCATCGGCACCTTTGTGCAGGTGACCGGAGCCTTTCGCGCCGGCGATCCGGCCCATCCGCACCGAAAAGCGCTTCGGGTGATCATCTCTCAGTCAAGACCGTCTTGACACATACGCGGTTTTTGCTTTGGAACCGCAGGCATCGTCGTCGAAAGCTTCGTGTGGACTCGCGCAGTGCCTGAAAAGAATCCCGAGAACAGCCTCAGGTTGGTCACGCTGGTGGGCGAGATCGTCGCCGCCTACGTCTCGAACAATTCCGTTCCGCCGACGGCCCTGCCCGAGCTGATGGCGAGCGTGCACGCGGCCCTGGCATCCCTCGACGGGCAGGCGCCGGCGGCCGCGGTCGAGCCGGCCGTGGAGCGGCCGACGCCGGCCCAGATCCGCAAGTCGGTCCAGGAGGACGGGATCGTCAGCTTCATCGACGGCCGGACTTACAAGACCCTGAAGCGCCACCTCACCGCCCACGGCCTGACGCCGGAGCGGTACCGCGAGCGCTACGGTCTGCCGGACGATTACCCGATGACGGCGCCGGGCTACGCCGCGCAGCGCTCCGCGCTGGCGAAGGCGATCGGCCTCGGCGTGCCCGGCGGGCGCGTCGATCAGCGCAGGACGGGCACCGGCGGCTGATCGGCGGCGCGGCGCGGGGCCGCGCACGGCGCGGTCTCGCTCCGCCGCCCCAGGAACGGCAGCACCTGCGCGGGGGCCGGCTCGGATCGGCCGGGCTCGGCGCGGCCCGGGCGGCCGAACGTGTCGGCCCAGCTCAGTTTGATCACCCGGTTGTCCGCAGCCGCGGGCTCCTCCGCGGGGCGCGGCGCCTTGCGGTTCGCGGCGCCGATCCAGCGCACGATCCGGTGCTCGCGCCCGCGGCGGAGCACCGGCGGCAGATTCGTCTCGCTGCGCTTGCGGTTCGGCCGGATGTCGTCGGTCTTGTCTGAGATCGACACGCTCGATAACCCTGTCCCCGTGCGAGGTGCGGGCGGGGACGGATAGCGGGTGCAGCCGTGGATCCGCCGGGGTGCTCCACCCTCGACAACGGCGCTATCCTACTGAACTTGCAGGATCCGGACAGGGCGGTCCCGTCCAAAAAACTTGTCTCTGCGTCCCAGATTGGCCCGTCCGGGGCCGGAACGGCTCAGGAGGCGCGCGCGCCCGGCACCGCGGCGAGCAGGGTGCGGGTGTAGGCGTGCTCCGGCGCGGCGAACAGGTCCGCGGTGCCCCGCATCTCCACGATGGCGCCGCGGTGCATCACGGCGATCCGGTCGCAGATCGTGGCGGCCACCCGCAGATCGTGGGTGATGAACAGCATCGCCAGCGACAATCTCTGCTTCAGGTCCTCCAGCAGGTCCAGCACCTGCCGCTGGACCGAGACGTCCAGCGCCGAGACCGCCTCGTCGGCCACCAGCACGTCCGGCTCCATCGCGAGCGCTCGGGCGATGCCGATGCGCTGGCGCTGCCCGCCCGAGAAGGCGTTGGGGTAGCGGGCGGCGGCCTTCGGATCGAGACCGACGAGGTCGAGGAGGCTGCGCGCCCGCTCCCGGGCCTCGGCGGCCGGGACCCCGTGGGCGATGGGGCCCGCCGTGATGATCTGCTCCACGGTGCGCCGCGGGTTCAGCGACGCGAACGGGTCCTGGAAGATCATCTGGATCCGGCTGCGCTTGTCGCGCAGGTCGCCGCTCTTGAGCGCCGTGTAGTCGAGTTCGCCCAGCCGGACCGTGCCGCCGTCGGGCTCGATCAGCCGGATCGCGAGCCGCGCCGTGGTCGACTTGCCGGAGCCGGATTCACCGACGATCCCCAGGGTCTCGCCGCGGCGGACGTCGAACGAGACCTCCTTGACGGCCGCGACGACCCGCGGCTTGCCGAACAGGCCGGAGCGCCCGGAATAGGTCTTGGACAACCGGTTCACGGAGAGCGCGACCGGGGCCGCTTCCAGGGCTGAGCGCGGCGGCGGCGTCAGGCTCGGGACGGCGGCGAGCAGCGCCTTGGTGTAGGGCGCCTGCGGATTGCGCAGCACGGCCTCGGCGGTGCCGGATTCGACCAGCCGTCCGCGCTGGAGCACCGCCACGTGGTCGGCGATCTCCGCCACCACGCCGAAATCGTGGGTGATGAACAGGACGCTCATCCCGCGCTTCCGCTGCAGGTCGCGGATCAGCCGGAGGATCTGGGCCTGGGTGGTGACGTCCAGCGCCGTGGTCGGCTCGTCGGCGACCAGCACGGACGGCTCCAGCGCCAGCGCCATGGCGATCATCGCCCGCTGCCGCTGGCCGCCGGAGAGCTGGTGCGGGTAGGCCCGCACCGCCTCCTCGGGGTTGGGCAGGCCGACCTCGGTGGCGAGCGCCACCGCCCGGGCCCGGCGTTCGCTCCGGGTGAGCAGGTTGTGGGCCTCGAACATTTCGGCGATCTGGTCGCCGATCCGCATCACCGGGTTCAGCGCCGTCATCGGCTCCTGGAACACCATGGCGATGCGCCGGCCCCGCAACGCGCGCCACGCGGGCTCGTCGAGGGTCAGGAGGTCCCGGCCCTCGAACAGGATCGTGCCGGCGGTGGGCTTCAGGGCCCGGGGCAGCAGGCCGGTCAGCGCGTAGGCGCTCATCGACTTGCCCGAGCCCGATTCCCCGACCACGCAGAGGATCTTTCCGGCCTCGAGGTCGAGGTTCAGGCCCTCGACCGCGTGCGGGCGGTCGGCGCCCTTGGGGAGCGCGATCGTCAGATCGCGGATGCGGACGACCGGCTCGCTCATGGTTCAGGCCCTCGCGGTGCGGCGGCGGAGGATGTCGGGGCCGGCCTCGGCCAGATCCCAGAACAGGCCGGCCATGATCGCCAGGCCCTCGCGGGTGCCGGAGGCGAGCATGTGCTCGTCGGGCCCGTGCTGGCGGCAGGCCGGGTAGGAATGCGGTACCCAGAGGGTCGGCAGGCCCAGAATCTCCGAGAAGGCGTCGTTCGGCAGCGAGCCGCCGAGATTGGGCAGCAGCGCCGGCCTTTTTCCGCTGCTCGCCTCGATCGACTGGAGCGCCCACTCGACCCAGGGATCCTCCACGGGCAGCCGCGTCGCCTGGAAGACTTCCGCGGCGCGGGCCGGCCGGACCTCGATCATCGGGAAGCCGTGCGCGTCGAGATGGGCGCGCACGTTCCGGATCAGGTTCTGCCAGTCAGTGCCGACCACGAAGCGCAGCTGCAGGGTCGCCTTGGCGTGGGGCGGCACGGCGTTGAGCGGCCCGTCCGGGTCGCCGGTCTTGAAGGCCAGCACCTCCAGCGTGTTCCAGGCGAAGACCCGCTCGGCCGGGGTGAGGCCCGGCTCGCCCCAGTCGGTGTCGATCGTGGGCGCGGTCGGATCCTCGCCGACCCGGATGTCGGCGAGCGCCGCGCGCACGCCCTCGGGGATCGGCGGCGGCCGCAGGGCCTCGACCAGGATGGCGCCCCTTGCGTCGACCATCGAGGCGATCGCCGAGGCCAGCACGGTGCCGGGGTTGCGCAGCAGCCCGCCCCAGTTGCCGGAATGGTGTGGGCCTTCCCGCAGGTTCAGGCTCAGCTCGAAATTGTAGGCGCCGCGGGAGCCGAGGAAGAGGGTCGGGCGCTCGCCGTTGAGGCGGGGACCGTCCGAGGCGATCAGCACGTCGGAGCGCAAGGCTTCGGCCTGCTCCCGGCAGAACGGCCGCAGGCCCGGGGAGCCCGATTCCTCGCCCATCTCGATCAGCAGCTTCACATTGAAGCCGAGACGGCCCTCGCGCGCCGCGATCACCTGCTCCAGGGCGGCGAGGTTGAGGACGTGCTGGCCCTTGTTGTCGGCGGTGCCGCGGCCGTACCAGCGGTCGCCCTCGACCACGATCTCCCAGGGGCCGAGGCCCTCGCGCCACTGCTCGGGGTAGCCCCGCACCGTGTCGCCGTGGCCGTAGATCAGCACGGTCGGCAGGTCCGCGCCCTCGCGCCGCTCGGCGATCAGGAACGGGCCGTGCACCCCGTCGGGGTTGGGGAAGATCTTCGGGGTCTCGAAGCCAAGGCGGGCGACCAGCGGCGCGATGAAGGCGTCGAGATAGGCGCGGAGCGCCGCCTCCTGGCCGGGGGCCTGGCTCTCGGTCGGCATCGCCACCGCCTCCCGCAGGAGCGCGAGGAACGCGCCCGAATCGAAGGCCTCTGTGGCGCGCGCGATGGCGGCGTCTCGCGTCATGGTGTGATCTCAGGCGAAGGAAAGGGATGTCATTTGTACGCGCGGGCGGCCCCACCCGTTATTGCGAGCGTAGCGAAGCAACCCAGGGAAGCGGGACCTCCCGGCAGCGTGGCGCCGCCCTGGATTGCTTCGCTGCGCTCGCAAAGACGACGGCATCAATGGCGTGCCTCAGGGGCGGTGATGTCGCGCAGGCCGTCGCCCAGGAGGTTGATCGCCAGCACGAGGAGGAGGAGCGCCACGCCCGGGATGGTGATCACCCAGGGCTGGAAGAACATGTACTGCTTGCCCTCGGCGATCATCAGGCCCCAGGAGGGCAGGGGCGGCTGCACGCCGAGCCCGAGGAACGACAGGGCGGCTTCCAGCAGGATCGCGTGGGCCATCTCCAGGGTCGCCACGACGATCAGGGCGTTCATGATGTTGGGCAGGATCTCCTGGCGGATGATGCGCAGGTCGGTCAGCCCCGCGGCGCGGGCGGCCGAGATGAAGTCCTGGTTGCGGATCTGCTGGGTCGCGGCCCGGGTCACCACGGCGAAGCGGTCCCAGAGCAGGAAGCCCAGCACCAGCACCACCACCTTCAGGGAGCCGCCGACCAGCGCCGCCATGGCGAGCGCCACCAGCACCACCGGCATGGCGAGCCGGGTGGTCGCCACGTAGCTCACCACCGAGTCGACCCAGCCGCCGAAATAGCCGGCGCAGAGACCCAGCGTCGTGCCGATCAGCCCGGAGATCAGCGCCGCCGAGATCCCGATCAGGAGGGAGATCTGGCCGCCGTAGAGCAGGCGGCTCAGGTAGTCGCGGCCGAGCTTGTCGGTACCGAGCACGTGCTCCCAGGTGCCCTTGGCCTGCCAGACCGGCGGGATCAGCCGGCGGGACACGTCCTGCGCGTAGGGGTCGTGCGGCGCGATGAGCGGGGCGGCGAGCGCCGCCAGCACGATCAGCCCGAGGATCCCGGCCCCGATCAGGAAGCCGGTGTGGCGCAGGCCCCGCCGCAGGATCAGGCGGGTGGGCGAGGGGACCGGCGCGAGCGCGACCGGCGCGTCCGGGGGCAGGGCCGGGGCGGCGAGTGCCGCCGTGTCGGGGGGGAGGCTCATCGGCGGATCCTCACGACTGGCGCAGGCGCGGGTCGAGGAAGGCGTTCAGGAGGTCGGCCGCCAGCGTCAGGCCGATGTAGATCATGGCCAGAACCAGCACGATCGCCTGGACGACGGGGAAGTCGTTGCGGGCGATGGATTCCCAGGCGAGCTGCCCGAGGCCCTGGAGCGAGAACACCGCCTCGATCACGATCGAGCCGCCGAGCATGAAGCCGAACTGCACCGCCGACAGGGCGATCACCGGGATCACGGCGTTGCGCAGGGCGTGCCGCACCAGGATCTTCCGGGGCGGCAGCCCCTTGGCGCGGGCGGTGCGGACGTAGTCGGAGGCCAGCACCTCCAGCATGCCGTTGCGGGTGAGCCGCATCACGGCGGGCATCGCGTAGTAGCCGAGCGCCACTGCGGGCAGGACGAAGTTCTTCCAGGTGGCGTTGCCCGAGACCGGCAGCCAGCGGAGGTTGACGGAGAAGATCAGGATCAGCGTCAGGCCGAACCAGAAGCTCGGCATCGCCTGGCCGAGCACCGAGACGGCGAGCGCCGTCCGGTCGATCCACGTGTCCCGCTTCACCGCGGCGACGACGCCGAGCGGGATCGCCACGAACAGCGCGACGGCCAGCGCGATGATGCCGAGATAGAGGGTGATCGGCAGGCGGGCGGCCAGCAGGTCGATCACGCTCTCGCGGAAGTAGAAGGAATTGCCGAAGTCGAGGTGCAGCGCCCGCCAGCCCCAGGTGAGGAACTGGGTCAGCAGCGGCTGGTCCAGGCCGTAATCCTGGCGGATCTGGGCGATCTGCGGTCCGGTGGCCTCAGGGCCGGCGATGGCCGTGGCGAGGTCGCCCGAGAGGTGGAGGAGCAGGAAGCTCGCCACCGAGACCGTGAAGGCCACCGCCAGGGCGACCAGCACGCGCCGGAACGTGAAGGCCAGCATGGCTCAGGCTCCCTTTCGGCGATGCGGACCGGATCGGCTGCCGCCTTCGGGATCCGGCCGGATCGCGGGTGCCCTCTCCCGCACGGGAGAGGGGGCGCGGCGCGCTACGGCCACCGCCGTCACTTCCACGACGCCGCGTAGAAGCGCGCCACCTCGTCGGGCTGGGCGGTGAAGTTGAGGTCCGACGTGAAGGCGTAGTTGGTCGAGTAGGAGAACATCGGCAGGGCGTAGGCCTGCGCGGCGATCCGCTGGAGCGCCTTGGCGTAGGCGGCCTTGCGCTTCTCGGGATCCATGGAGCTGTCGCCCTCCTGCAGGTCGGCGATCACCTGCGGATCCTTGGTCAGGTCCTCCTCGCCGCCGCGGAAATACACCCCGTCGAAGGCCGAGACGTCGAGCACCGAGAACGACCCCCAGGTCTGGTAGCCGATCGAGGTCTTGCCGGCCCGCAGCGCGTCGCGGAACGCCGCGTAGCGCAGGTAGTTGAGCCGCGCCTTGATGCCGACGGCGCCGAGATAGCCGATCACCGCCTCGGCGTAGTCGCGCTCGCGATAGGCGCCGAGGTCGATCTCGAACCCGTTCGGGTAGCCGGCTTCCTTGAGCAGCGCCTTGGCCTTGGCGGGGTCGTAGGGGTAGCGCATCACCCCCTGGTCGGTGCAGCCGAACTGGTCGACGAAGCACAGCGCGTTCATCACCCGCGAGGCGCCGCGCACGAGGTTGTCGACCATCGCCTTGCGGTCGATGGCGTAGGAGATCGCCTGCCGGACGCGCACGTCCTTGAGCGGCGAGTTCTCCTTCGCCCGGCCCAGCGTGTCGAACTGCAGGAACCCGACCCGCATCGTCTCGGAATTGAGGACCGTGATGTTGGGCGCGGCGCGCAACTGCTCGGCTTGGTCGCTCGGCACCCGCCAGATCCAGTCGACGCCGCCGGTCATCAGCTCGGCCATCCGGCTCTCGCCGTCCGGGATGACGCGGAACTGCAGCTTGCCGATCTTCGGCTTACCCAGAGGGCTCTCGGCCCAGTACTTGTCGAACCGCTCCATGGAGACGCCGCGGCCGCTGTCGACCTTGGTGATCCGGTACGGGCCGCTGCCGACCGGCGCCTTGGCGAAACCGTCGAGGCCGACCTTCTTGAAGTAGTTGGCCGGGAAGATCGGGGTCGGGCCGGCGAGGTATTCCAGCGCCGCCGGGAACGGGGCCTTCAGGTGGATGCGCACGCTGTGCGGGCCGGTCACCTCCACCGACTTCATCCAGTCGACGTTCTGGCGGGTGACCGTGCGCGCTTCGGGGGTCAGCACGTAGTTGAACGTGAAGGCCACGTCCTCCGGCCCGAGCGGGTCGCCGTTGTGGAAGACCACGCCCTCGCGGATCGTGAGGTCGAGGGTCGTGTCGTCCGCCCATTTCCAGGCGGTCGCCAGGAACGGCTTGTAGGTGCCGTCCTTGGGATCCCGGTACAGCAGCGTGTCCCAGCAGTTCCGGGCCAGGATCACGCCCTCGCGGGCGCTGTTGTGGTACGGGCTGACGTTCTCGGGCTCGCTGTCCGACGCGTAGACCAATGTGTCGTTGGCCTTGCCGGCCAGCGCCGGGTGGGCAGCGATCAGGGTCGCGAACGAGGCGGCCAGGGTGGCGGCTCGGGTGAGGGTCCGTAGCGGCATGCAGGCTCCGACGGCGCGGCGGACAGGCCCGGCGGACGGTTCCGCGGCTGCCGCGTTTTTCACCCTGCCATGGTGTTGTGCATCTGGGATCGCAGCAAGTAGAATTTAGCGAGTGCTGCGTTGCCATATCAGCAATGTGCACGGCACCATACAGCGCATCGAGCACGATAATGCAGAGTACAGGCTTGCGCTACTTCCTGGCCGTGGCCCGCACCGGGTCGATCGCGGCCGCCTCGTCCCAGCTCAACGTCGCGGCCTCGGCGATCAGCCGGCAGATCGCCAACCTGGAGGCCGAGCTCGACTGCGTGCTGTTCGAGCGCCGCCCGCGCGGCATGGTGCCGAGCCCGGCCGGTGAGCTGCTGGCGCAGCACGCCCATCAGGTGCTGATCCGCTCCGAGCAGGTGGTCACCGAGATCCGGGAGCTGGAAGGGCTCGCCCGCGGGCTGATCCGGGTCGCCTGCTCGGAGGGCTTCTCCCTCGACATCGTGCCGAACGCGATCGCGGCCTTCCACGCGGCCCATCCCGGCATCCGCTTCGAGGTCACGGTCCAGCCCCCGGCCCAGGTCACCCAGACGGTGTCGGTGGGGGATGCCGATCTCGGGATCACCTTCGCGCTGACACCCACCGCGCAGGTCGAGGTGCTCTACGACGGGCAGGTCGACATGCTGGCGCTGGCCGCGCCCGACCATCCCCTCGCGCGGGCGCCGGCCCTGCGCCTCGTCGACCTGCTGGAGTATCCCGTCGCCCTGCCGACCCGGGACACGACCCTGCGGCAGGTCTTCGACGCCGCCTGCGCGCACGAGGGAATCGCGGTGGAGCCGGTGCTGACCTCCAACACGCTCTCGGCGCTGCTGCCCTTCGTGCGGCGCTCCCGCGGCATCGCCCTGATGTCGGCGCTGTCGGTGCAGACGCCCCTGCGGCTCAACGAGCTTGTCAGCCTGCCGATCCAGTCCCGGACGAGCCTCGCCCGGAGCGTGAAGATCCAGGCGATGCGCGACCGGCGGCTGCCGAAGGCGGTGCGGGCATTCCTGCGCCAGTTGCTCGACGCGCTGCCGCCGCCGCGATCGGCGTGACCCTCGACGCGCCCGGCCCGCGGTTCTGCATCCCGGGACCGCCGAACAGCCGCGCATCCACCCTGGCCGGCTTCGGCCGCAGGGAGGGGTCGCGGCGCGGTGACCGGAACCGCGGCCGCTCAGGCGCCGCCCCGCGCTCCCGCGAGCCTGCAGCTGTGGTCCATCACGTCCTCGGCGCTGGCGCTCGGCGCCCGGTAGGCCAGCAGGATGTAGCCCGGCTCGGGATCGCCCGGGGGCGTGGCGAGCGCCGCGAAGCTCGTCCGGTGCAGGTCCGGCCGGGCGCCCGGCAGGGTGTGCAGGGCCGCGAACGGGTTGAACTGCGCGGCCTCCGCCTCCGGCACGCGCAGGGCGTAGTACCGGTCGCCGGCCAGCGGCACCGGGAAGCGGCCCCAGCTGTGGCGCACCTGCCGGCCGTGCGCCCGGACGGCCTTGAGCACGCTCGGCTTCAGGCAGTCGAGGTGGATGTGGAGCTGGTCCTGGCTGCGGCCCCGGGCCGAGTTGACCGCGAGCCCGACCTCCGCGGGGGTGAGCCTCCCCTTCAGCACGTCCGACACGAGCGGCCGCGCCGCCAGGGCCGCCCGCCAGTAGGCGGCACCGCGCGGTCCCCGCAGGACCGGCGCCTCCAGGCCCGGCACGGTGTCGGTGGGCATGACGACGCTGTGGGTCGGCTCGCCGGGCGCGCGCAGGACCGCCGAGCCGGGACGGTCACCGTCCCCGAGATCGACCGACAGGCACGGGAAGGTCCGGTTGGCGAGCCGCTTGGCGAGGACGCAGGTCTTCAGGGCGGCCCACAGCACGTCGCGGCTCGGGTCCGGCGCGGCGGCGGCCGGTGCCGCGGCGGCCGCCAGGGCCGCGACGGCCGAGAGGGCCGCGACGAGGAGGGCGGCGGGCGGCGCGCGGCGCATGGGGGCTCCCGGTGAGGCCGGCGCGTCCGGCCCGGCCTCACCGCGATAGCCGATCCGGGGCCGTGCCGGCAAAGGATCCGCGAGTCCTGACGCCGTGCCGGGAAATCCGCTATGCCGGCGGTCGCCGAGTCCCCGCAGAACGCCCGCCGGAATGCCGCGATGACGCTCACCCCCGCGCTCACCCCCGACCTTGCCGCGCGCTTCGCCGCCGTCGCCCTCGGCCATGTCGGCCGCGAGTATCCGAACAAGCCGGGGCACGTCCTGGCCGGACCGGCGGATGCCCGCACCCCCGCGGCCCTGCACCCGGCCTTCCACGGCAGCTACGACTGGCATTCCTGCGTCCACGGAACGTGGCTGCTGGCGCGGGTGCTGCGGCTGTTCCCGGACGGCCCGCAGGCCGCGGCGATCCGCGCCCGGTTCGACGCGCAGCTGACCCCCGGCACGGTGGCGGGGGAATGCGCCTACTTCGCCGCCCCGACCGCCCGGGGCTTCGAGCGGCCCTACGGCTGGGGCTGGCTCCTGAAGCTCGCCGACGAACTCGCCGCGCTCCCCGAGCGCCGCTGGTCCGAGGCCGTGGCGCCGCTGGCCGCGGTGATCGTCCGGCGGTTCGGGGAGTTCCTGCCGGTGGCGACCTACCCGGTGCGGGTCGGAACCCACTTCAACACCGCCTTCGCGCTGCGCCTGGCGGCCGATTACGCGGCGGGCGCGGGGGACGCCGGGCTGACTGCCCTGCTGCGCGACACCGCCGTCCGCTGGTACGGGGACGACGCGGATTGCCCGGCCTGGGGCGAGCCCGGCGGCGACGACTTCCTCTCCTCGGCGCTGATCGAGGCGGAGTGCATGCGCCGGCTGCTGCCGCCCGCCCGCTTCGCGCCCTGGTTCGACCGGTTCCTGCCCGGTCTCGCGGCGTCCCGGCCCGCGACCCTGTTCCGCCCCGCGGGCGTGACCGACCGCTCCGACGGGAAGATCGCCCATCTCGACGGGCTGAACCTCAGCCGCGCGTGGTGCTTCCGCGCGCTCGCCGCGTCCCTCGGCCCGGACGATCCCCGCCGGCCGCCGCTTCGCGCGGCCGCGGAGGCGCACCTCGCGGCCGGGCTCCCGCACGTCACCGGCGACTACATGGGCGAGCACTGGCTCGCGACCTTCGCGCTGCTGGCCCTCGAGGCCGGTGCCGAGACCGGTGCCGGGACCGTTGCTCTGGGCGAGGCCCAGGACGGCGGGAAGTAAATCTGAGAGATTCTTGAGAGCTGTCCGTCGCGGGCCATGTCGACGACTGCCCGGCGACTGACCGACGACAACAAAAAAAGGACCGCCCTCAGGAGAACGGTCCGGAAGTCTAGGGAGGAAACGCCCACGAGGGGCTGCAAGACAGCGACGCCGTCGCTGTCTTGCCTGCCGTCAACCCGACAGGGACGGCCTTGTTCCTGGCTCCGGCCCGCCGCGCGGCAGGGCCAGCCCGCCTGGGACCGCCGTGAGGCCGGCGGGGCGGCGCGGCTCGCCGGGGCCGAACTCGGCGCGGTAGGTCCGCTCCAGCGTCATGAGCCCCCGCAGGGGCCCCTCGGCCAGATCGAGGAGCCGCGCGTCGCGCCAGCGCAAGGTGCGGCCGAGGCGGCGCCGGAACCAGCGCCCGCGCTCCTCCTCGACGAGCAGGACCAGCTTGCCGGTCCAGGTCCGGCGGAACCAGAAACGTCCGGTCAGCGGCATGGCGGTCGAGGCCCCGGTGGTGGATGGGGATAGACTACATCCGGATCCCGTCTGTGGGAAGATTTCCGGATGATGCGCCGATGAATTCTGGCGAAGACTGTTAATCGGAAGCGGGTTCCGGCCGTGCGCGGGCGTCCGGCTGCCCGCCCCGCCGCGCCGCCTCGGAGAGGACCTGGGCGAGCTGCTCGGCCGAGTAGGGCTTGCGCAGGAGGGCGAAACCGTGGGCGTCGTCCTCGGCCAGGACGTGGCTGTAGCCCGAGGTCAGCACCACCGGCAGGTCGGGGCGGCGGGTCCGGAGCTGCCGGGCGAGGGCGAAGCCGCCCATCCCCGGCATGACCACGTCGGAGAAGACCGCGTCGAACCGGTCCGGCGCCCGGTCGAGTTCGGCCAGCGCCTCCTCGGCGGATTTCGCCCAGACCGGCGCGTGGCCCAGATCCTCCAGGATCTGGGTGCAGAAGCGCCCGACCCCGAGATTGTCCTCCACGACGAGGATGCACAGGCCCCGCCGCGGCTCCGCCTCCGGGCGGGCCTCGCGGTCGGCCTCGGACACGGCGGCGGGCGCGGCGACCTGCGGCA
The DNA here is from genome assembly GCF_001424445.1 of Methylobacterium sp. Leaf361. Lineage (NCBI taxonomy): Bacteria > Pseudomonadati > Pseudomonadota > Alphaproteobacteria > Hyphomicrobiales > Methylobacteriaceae > Methylobacterium > Methylobacterium sp. Leaf361. Next base: position 255,987 of record NZ_LMPY01000078.1, read on the forward strand.
GGTAGAGCGAGAAGGTCGTGCCGTGGCCGAGCGCGCTCGCCACGTCGATGTCGCCGCCCGACTGCTTGGCGAAGCCGATGACCTGGCTGAGGCCGAGGCCGGTGCCCTTGCCGACCTCCTTGGTGGTGAAGAACGGCTCGAAGATCCGTCCCAGATCCGCGTCCGGGATGCCAGCGCCGGTATCGGAGACCCGCACGGCCACGAACGGTCCCTTCGCGCCGGCATGCCCGCGGATCGGCGGCATCGGGCTATCGCCCTCCAGCCGCAGGGTCAGGCTGCCTTCCCCGTCCATGGCGTCGCGGGCGTTGACCGCCATGTTGATCAGCGCGGTCTCGAACTGGCTCTGGTCGGCGCGCACGTAGCGGGGCGTCGCCGGCAGGTCGATAACCACGCGGATGCGCGCGCCGGTGACCGAATCGAGCATGTCGGCGATGCTGCGCAGGCGCGCGCCGATGTCGAACACCTGGGGTTTCAGCGCCTGGCGCCGGGCGAAGGCGAGGAGCTGGCCGGTGAGCCTGGCCGCCCGGTCGACGGTGTCGGAGACGGCGTCGAGGTAGCGGCGCCGGCGCGTCTCGGCCAGGTCCGGCCGGCGCAGGAACTCCACGGACGACCGGAAGATGGTCAGGAGGTTGTTGAAGTCGTGCGCCACCCCGCCGGTGAGCTGGCCGATGGCCTCGAGCTTCTGCGACTGGCGCAGCGCCTCCTCGGCCTGGCGCTGCTCGGTGATGTCGCGCCCGAAGCCGTAGAACAGCCCGTCCTCCGGAACGACGGTCCAGAGCACCCGCCGCCGGTCGCCGGCGCGGGTCAGGCAGGCCAGTTCGATATCCTCGACCCGGCTGTCCGCGCAGAGCGGGCGCAGCGCCGCCTCGGCCGCCGCGCGCTCGGTGGGGGCGAGGAAGTCCAGGGCCGGCCGGCCGACCGTCTCGGCCTCCGACCAGCCCAGCGCCCGGCTCCACGAGGGGTTCACCGACTGGACCCGCCCGGTCCGGTCCGAGACGAGCTTCAGCACCGGCGACAGCGTCCAGACCCGGTCGCGGTCGCGGGTCTGGGCGGCGACCTGCGCCTCCAGATGCTCCGCCCGGGACTGGAGCAGGACCTCGTTCCGCTTCCGCTCGGAGACGTCGTGGGCGAAGACGTAGAACCCGTCGACGCGTCCGTCCGGGCCGCGGCGCGGGAGGTAGCGGGTGTCGGCGATCCGGGCCTGGCCGTTCGGGAAGGTCCAGGCCCATTCCTCGCGGACCTCCTGACCGGCGAGCGCCCGCTCGATGCCGGCGCGCCGGGCCTCGAACGCGCCGGGGCCGAGGAGGTCGCCGACGGTCCGCCCGACGACGGCGTCGGGCGCCTGGCCGGTCCAGGTCTCGTAGGCGGCGTTCGCGAACCGGTAGGTCAGGTCGCGGTCGATGAAGGCGATCAGGACCGGCATCGCGTCCGCGACCAGCCGGAGTTCCGCCTCCCGGGCCCGGAGCGCGTTCTCGCTCCGGCGGCGCTCGGTGATGTCGTTGAACAGGATCGCGACGCGGTTCCGCGCCGGCCCGTCCACCCGGTAGGCGTGCACGTCGTACCAGCGGCCCAGCGCCGCGGCGGCCTGCTCGAATCGGACCGGCTCGCCGGTCAGGGCGACCCGGCCGTAGAGGTCGAACCAGTGCTGCTCGAGGTCGGGGGCGAGGTCCCGCATCCGGCGGCCCACCGGGGCCCGCAGGCCGGTCTGCCGCTCGAAGGCGGGGTTGACCTCCAGGAAGCGGTAGTCGACGGGCCGGTCGCCGTCGGCGAACTCCACCTCGATCAGGCAGAAGCCGGCATCGATGAAGGTGAACAGCGAGCGGTAGCGCTCCTCGTTCCGGCGCAGGGCCGCCTCGGCGTTCCGGGATTCCAGCTGCGTCATCACCGTCCGGGCGAGCGCCTTCAGGATGAAGAGCTGCTGGTCGGTCAGCGTGCGCGGGACGCGGTCGAGGACGCAGAGCGTCCCGATGGCCCAGCCGTCCGGCGTCACCAGGGGCACGCCGGCGTAGAAGCGCAGGTGCGGGTCGCCGGTCACGAGGGGGTTGGCGGCGCTCTCCGGCTCCGCGGTCAAGTCGGGCAGCACGAGGGCGCCGTCCGCGCGCATGGCCTCGGTGCAGAAGCCGAACGCGAGCGGCATCGCCCGCGCGGCGTGGCCGAACGCGGCCTTGATCCACTGCCGGTCGGCGTCGACGAAGTTGATGTGGGCCATCGGCGTGCCGCAGGCCTGGGCGGCCATCTCGGCGATCTCGTCGAACGCGCGCTCGGGCGGCGTGTCGAGGATCGCGTAGGCGCGCAGGGCGGCGAGCCGCTGGGGATACTGGGGCTCGAAACCCGACGGTCGGGATACTGTCTCGTTCGGCGACACGGAGCCGTCATAGCTCAAGCTTTCGCTTCTCCCTAGTGAAACTCTGCATCGCGCGTCCGGCGGCGGGACCAGGGCAAGCATTCCGCGATCGTTCAAGACTAGACAGTCCCGCCGGATCATCGGTGGGGGTGCGATTTCACGCGCGCCGTTCAAGTCTTGCTGGTCCGGCCGACCGGGCTTCGGGCGCCCGCCGGGATCTTTTCCTGCCTCGCCCGTCGCGGGCCCCGCGAAGAGCTCGGGCGGGCCCCGCGCGGCGGCTGTGGATCGGATCSCCGCGGCCGGGAGCCCGCGGGGCCGGTGCGGCGTTGCCGGCTCACGAGGGATGGGTTCGGATCAGGCATGGCCAAGCGCAGGACGAAGGCGGGCGCCCGACAGGGGCTGGAGGACGCGCCGCTGATGCCCACCGGCGCCCTGGCGGTGGCGCTCCTGGCCTTCGCCGAGGGGCCCGGGCCGGTGGTGCACGTCGCCCGGGACGCCCGCCGCCTCGAGGACCTCGCCGCGACCCTGCGGGCACTCGATCCCGACGCGCGGGTCGCGGTCTATCCCGAGTGGGACTGCCTGCCCTTCGACCACGCCTCGCCGTCGCGGGCCACGATGGGCGCCCGGGCCGCCGTGATGCGCTGGCTGACCGACCGGGACGCGCTGCCGGACTTCGTGCTGACGACCGCCCCCGCCCTCGTGCAGCGCGTGCCGCCGCAGGAAACCTGGGCCTTGGCCCGCGTGACGCTCCGGGTCGGCGATCCCCTCGACGTCGCGGCCGCGACCGCCGACCTCAAGCGCCTCGGCTACATCCTCGACGAGAGGGTCGACGAGCCCGGCGAGATCGCCGTCCGCGGGCGCACCGTGGAGGTGTTCCCCGCCGCCGCGCCGCTTCCCTGCCGGATCGAGCACGCGGCGGGCCGCGTCACCGCGATCCGCTCCTACGACCCGATCTCGCAGCGCTCGGTGGCGGAGGCCGACGAACTCGTCATCGACCCGGCCACCGAGATCGTCCTGGAGCCCGGCTCCGGCCAGAGCTTCGAGCCGTTCACCGGCCAGGAGCACCGCCTGGACCGCTACTACCCGCGCCTCGTCACGCTCCTCGACTACGTGCCCGAAGCGCGCCTCGCGGTCGAGGACGGCACGCAGGCCCGGATCGACGCCTTCTTCGAGCAGATGGACGAGGCCCGGGGCCGGCTGAAGACCCGCGACGCGCCGGCGGGGCCCGGCACCGGCCTCTACCTGACGCCGGAGGCGTGGCGCGCCGTCGTGGCGGATCGCGGCCGGCTCGCCGCCACCGAGGCGGCCGGCGAACCCCGCGCCATGCCGCGCTTCGCCGGGGAGCGCCGGCCCGGCACGGCCTTCGCCAAGGTCCTGCGCGCCCGTCTGAAGGCCGGCGACGTCGTCGTGCTCGCCGGCTCGGTCCGGCCGCTCCGACGCCTCGTGCGCCAGGCGGGCAAGATCGCCGAGCGCCCGATCCGCCTGATCGACGCCTGGGCCGACGTCGCCGAGGCGGCGCCCGGCGACGTCCTCGCCCTGGAGGCCCCGCTGGCGGCCGGCTTCCGGGTGCCCGAGCAGGGCGCCACCGTGATCGCGGCGGCCGACCTGTTCGGCCCGGAGGCCGCCGTGACCGGGGCCGCCCGTGCGATCCTGCCGATGGGCGAGGTCGACCTGCGCCCCGGCGACGTGGCGGTCGACCGGGACCACGGCCTGTGCGTGTTCGAGGGGCTGGAGCCGGTCTCCGCGCCGGGTGCCGCGCAGGACGGCGAGCCCTCCGAGGCCCTGCGCCTGCGCTTCGCCGGCGACGCGATCCTGATGGTGCCGGTCACGCAGGCCGACCGGATCTGGCGCTACGGGTCGGAGCCCGACGCCGTCACCCTGGACAAGCTCGACGGCGGCACGTGGCCGCGGCGCCGCCTGGAGGCCGAGGCCACCATGGCGCGGACCGCCCGCCTGATGCTGGAGGCCGCCCGGGCCCGCCGGGAGACCGAGGCGCCGGTCCTGGCGCCGCCGGCCCGCGAGATGGAGCGGTTCGCCGCCGGCTTCGGCTTCGCCCCGACCCCCGATCAGGCGGCGGCGGTCGACGCGCTGATGGCCGACCTCGCCTCGGGCCGGCCGATGGACCGTCTGGTCTGCGGCGATGTCGGCTTCGGCAAGACCGAGGTGGCGCTTCGGGCGCTCGCGGCCGCGATCTTCTCTGGGCGTCAGGCGGCGCTGATCGCCCCGACCACCGTGCTGGCGCGCCAGCACGCCGAGACGCTGCGCCGCCGCTTCGGGCGGTTCGGCGTCGAGGTGGCGCAGCTCTCGCGCCTCGTGGCGCCGCCCGAGGCCAAGCGCGTCAGGGCGGGGCTCGCCGACGGCTCGATCCGGCTGGTGGTCGGCACCCACGCGCTCGCCGGCAGCGGGGTGGCGTTCGCGGATCTCGGCCTGACCGTGATCGACGAGGAGCAGCGCTTCGGCGCGAAGATGAAGGCCGACCTGCGCCGCCTCGCGGATGGCGGCCACGTGCTCACGCTCACCGCGACGCCGATCCCCCGCACCCTCCAGGCGGCGCTCGTCGGCCTCCAGAGCCTCAGCGTGCTCGCCACGCCGCCGGCTCTGCGCCAGCCGGTCCGGACCGTGGTGGCACCCTTCGACGCCGAGGCGGTCCGCGAGGCCCTCGTCCGCGAGCACCGCCGGGGCGGCCAGAGCTTCGTGGTCTGCCCGCGGATCGAGGACATCGGCCCCATGGCCGAGCGCCTGCGCGCCCTCGTGCCGGGCCTCGACATCCTGGTGGCGCACGGGGACCTCAAGCCCTCCGCCATGGACGAGGTCATGGTCCGGTTCGCGGAGGGCGACGGCGACGTCCTGCTCGCCACCGCGATCGTGGAGAGCGGCCTCGACGTGCCGCGGGCCAACACCATGCTGGTCTGGGAGGCCGCCCGGTTCGGGCTGGCACAGCTCCACCAGCTCCGGGGCCGCGTCGGCCGCGGCCAGCGCCGCGGCACCGTCCACCTGCTCAGCGACCCGGCCGCGCCCCCGCCGGCGGCGGCGCTGCAGCGCCTGCGCGCCCTGGAGGCCCTCGACCGCCTCGGCGCCGGCTTCGCGGTCAGCGCCCGGGACCTCGACCTGCGCGGCGCCGGCGACCTCGTCGGCGAGGATCAGGCGGGGCACGCCAAGCTCGTCGGGCTCGGCCTCTACCAGCACCTGCTGCAGCTGGCGCTCACCGCCGCCAAGGGTGAGCGCGCCGAGGACTGGAGCCCCGAGATCGAGTTCGGCCTGCCGAGCCGGATCCCCGAGGACTACGTCCCCGAGCCGGAGATCCGCCTCAGCCTCTACACGCGCCTGCTGCGCCTCCGCGAGCCCGAGGCGATCGAGGCGCTCGCCGGCGAGGTCGAGGACCGGTTCGGCGCGGCCCCCGCTTCGGTGCTCGCGCTGTTCGACCTCGCGCGGCTGCGCGCGTCCTGCTGCGCGCTGGGCGTCGCCCGGCTCCGGGGCGGGCCGCAGGGCGTCGCGGCCGACCTGCGGCCCGACCGGCCGCTGACCGCGATGGCCGCCGAGGCGGGGATCGCGCTGCGCGACGGGCGGGTGGTGTGGAAGCGGCCCTGCCCGGATTCCGCCGCCTGCGCGGCGCTCGCGACCGACCTCCTAGAGCGGATCCGCGCCGCCCGGGAACGTGAGGCCTGAGCAAAGGGCCGAGCGCGCCAGTCGAGCGTGATGCCGATCTGCGGTCGATCTTGCATCGGCCGCTTCAAACCGCCACAGGCTGTCGCGCCAACAACGCGAACGGGAGTGTCCCATGCACGTGACGATCGAGCAGGCCGAGAAGGCGATCGCGGCCGCCCGCGCCAAGGCCGTGGAGCTCGGCACCCAGATGTGCATCGCGGTGGTCGATTCCGGCGGGAACCTCAAGGCGTTCCACCGCATGGACGATGCCTGGGTCGGGTCGATCGACATCGCCCAGAAGAAGGCCAAGACCTCGGTGTTCTTCGGCATGATGACCGGCCAGATCGGCCAGCTGTCGCAGCCGGGCGGGCCGCTCTACGGGATCGAGCACTCCAACGACGGGCTGATCACCTTCCCGGGCGGGATCCCGATCGTCGACGCCGACGGCGTCATGTCGGGCGCCATCGGGGTCAGCGGCTCGACGGTCGAGAACGACCACACCGTCGCGGAGGCCGGCGCCAAGGCCATCGGCCGGACCGAGCTGCCGGCCCATCCCTGGCGGACCTGAGCCGCCGGGGCTCTTCCCGAGAGCTCTTCCCAGGGCCTCTTCCCGGGGGGCGTGTCAGGGGTCGCGCCGCGCCAGCGCGCGGCCGATCCCGTGGAGCAGCATCCCCGAGACCGAGCGGAGATAGGGGTCGCCGTGGCGCTCCAGCGCCGCGTGGATCTGGATGCCGTGGTCGGCCGCGGCGTTCAGGTCCGCCCCGTCGGTGGTGCCGTGCGTGACGCCGTTCATAGGGCTGTTCACGGCTCCGTTCATGGCCCCGGACTGGATCCCGTGCCGGTGGAGGTCCGTGACGTCGATGTAGGCGCCGCGCCCGCGCAGCAGGCCGTCCGAATCGGGCGTCAGGCAGCCGCGGTTGAGGATCCAGCGGATCTCGCCCGCCCCGGTCACGACGCGGAACTCGAGGGAGACCGGGCCGCCGGTCTGGCGGACGTGGCGGATCCGGCCGAACACCCAGTCCCGGTCGGCCGGGTGGATCCGGCCGAGGGCCGCGTCCAGCGGCAGCGGCGTCCCGGCGAGTCCCGGATCCCCCGCCATCAGCGAGGCCGCGCCCGAATCCAGCATCGACCGGCCGGCCCGGACGTCCGTGTCCCAGATCCCGATGAATCCGGCGGCCTGCAGGGCCGAGGCTGTCGTGGAAGCCAGCACCATGGAATCCCCTCCGAACTGGCTACAATCGACGATTGTACGATGGCGGACAGACTGATCCGCAACACATGCTGTCCGCGAGCCTGAAGTCCAGTATCGGCTGCGCGAACGGCTTTTGACACGGCGTCGCGGCCCCCCGCCACCGGGTTGCATTGCGGATGATCAAGACTTCGGTTCCGGACAATCCCGTTCTCGACAATGCAGGGCCGCTCCGGTGCGGCGCAAAGACCGGATTCACAGCGCCGCCGCGAGGACAGTTCGATCACAAATGATCGGTAGACGCCGCGATCCGGCGGAAATCCGCACTTCGGCCCGTGGATCGCTCCACCGTCGGGCGCCATCGGGCGCCGCCGGCCCGCGAAGCCCGTGGCTCGCGCCGGGCCCGCCCTGGTGCGGGTTGCCGCTGCGCCGTAACCTGCACCTTCCGGTAGGCATCCCGCCGGGAGGCCAGCAGCAGAGACGCCATGGACCGCACGGTGAACCGCACCAACCTCCCGCTCTCGCGGGAGCGGCTCTGGGACAGCCTGATGGAGCTCGCCCGGATCGGCGCGCTGCCCAACGGCGGCAACGACCGGCAGGCCCTGACCGACCGCGACGCCGAGGGGCGCGCCCTGTTCCAGCGCTGGGGCGAGGCGGCGGGGCTGACGCTCACCGTGGACCGGGTCGGCACCATGGTCTTCCACCGGCCCGGGCGCGATCCGGGCCGGAAGCCGGTCGCCGTCGGCAGCCACCTCGACACCCAGCCCACCGGGGGCAAGTTCGACGGGCCGCTGGGCGTCCTCGCCGGGCTGGAGATCATGCGCGCCCTGCACGAGGCCGGGATCGAGATCGAGGCCCCGCTCCTGCTGATCAACTGGTGCAACGAGGAGGGCGCGCGCTTCGCGCCACCGATGAGCGGCAGCGGCGTCGCCATGGGCATCGTCCCGGAGGCCGACATCCTGGCGACCCGGGACCTCGCGGGCCACGCCTTCGGCGACGAGCTGCGGCGCATCGGCTGGCAGGGGACGGCGGACCCGGCCGCCCTGCGGGAGATCGGCGCCTATTTCGAGCTTCACATCGAGCAGGGCAAGCGCCTGGAGGAGGCCGGGCTCACCGTCGGAGTGGTCGACCGGGCCCTCGCCCAGATCTGGTACGAGATCACCGTGCTGGGCGAGGAGGCCCATGCCGGCAGCCCCATGGCGGGCCGGCGCGACGCGATGATGGCCGCGGCGGCGCTGATCGCGTCGCTCGAGGGCATCGCGGAGGCGGCGGTCGGCGCCGGCGGGGAGCGCGGCCGCGCCACCGTCGGCGTGCTGCGGGCGGAGCCGGCGAGCCGCAACATCACGCCCGGCCGGGTCTGGTTCAGCCTCGACACCCGCCACGGCGACACCGCGCAGCTAGAGGCGATGGGGGCGCGGATCCGGGCCCGGGCCGACGCCCTGGCGGCGGAGCGCAGCGTCACCGTCCAGGTCGCGGAGTTCTGGCGCGCCCCCCCGACCCCGTTCGACCCGGTCCTGGTGGACCGCGTCCAGGCGGCGGCCGAGGCGCGGGGCCATGCCTGGACGCGGATGCCGACCGCGATCTACCACGACGCCGTCTACTGCGCCCGCGCGGTGCCGGCGGCCCTGGTGTTCTGCCCCTGCCACGGCGGGATCAGCCACAACGAGGCCGAGAGCATCACGCCGGCCTGGGCCGGGGCCGGCCTGGAGGTTCTGGCCGACGCCGTGCTGGCGACGGCGGGCCTCGCCGGCCCCCGGACCGGGCCGGAATGAGCCGCGCCGCCGGCCGCGCACGAACGGAGACCGGGTTCCCGCATGTCCGACGACAACGTCATCCGCCCCGCCTTCGGCGTCCCCCGCAACCCGGCGCCGGAGCCCGATCCGGCCCAGGCGCCCCTGCGCGTCTTCGGCACGGGGGCCGGCCACCGGGTCGGCCTGATCCACGACCCGTCGGCGGTCGAGGGCGACGTCATCCGCATCGTGGTCGGGCCCGAGGACGAGCCGGGGGTCGAGACCGTGGCGCTGCTCCCCGCCGACGCGGAGGCCGAGGCCGAGTGGATCGGCTTCGCCATCCTGCGGGCGCTGGAGGTGGTCGAGGGCGCGGTCTGAGCCGCGCGCTGGATTCGCCGGCTGAACCGCCGTCTGCGCCGCGGTCTGGACCGCGGAGCGGGCGGTGCGCGTTCTCGGAAAGCGGGAGCGGCCGGCGCGAACGGTCGCCGGATCGCCGGGAGGGACGGATGACGGGCGCTCGGATCAGCAGCACGGAGATCGCGATCCCCGCGCGGGCCGGACTGGTCTGGTCCGTGCTGACGGACCTCGATTCCTACCCGGCCTGGAACCCGTACATCCGCAAGGCCGAGGGCCGCCTGCGCGAGGGCGCGCGCTGGCGCCTGGAGCGGACCCTGAACGGCCGCGCCTTCCGGGCGCGCCAGGTGACGGTGACCTGCTGGGAGCCCGGCCGGCGGCTCACGTGGCGCGGCGGCATCCCGACGCCGCCCCTGCTCATCGGCGAGCACGAGATCCGGATCACCGAGACCGCCGACGGCGTCCGCCTCGTCCAGGCCGAGACCGTCGCGGGCCTGCTCGCCCCCGGCCTGTTCCCGTGGCTGCGGACGCGCATGCAGGCCCGGTTCGCCGCGATGAACGAGGCCCTGCGCGAGGAGGTCGCGCGCCGGCTGGCCGAGAACGCCTGAGGGCCGGTCTCGGCCGTTCCGGACCGCTCCGGGCCGACGCGGTCAGGCGACCGGCTTCGGCTTGACGATCGGCGAGCGGGTCAGGCTCTCGATCGCGCGCCCCGGCCGCCCGGCCTTGCGGGCGATCTCCTCCTCCTGCTCGGCGATAAGCTGCCGGGCGGGCTCGTCGCCGTCGAGGCCGCCGAGGATCTCGGCCGGCACGCGCCGGTTCGAGGCCCGGGACCCGTCCGCGAAGACGATATCGAACAGAACGGAGCCCCGCTCCTGCGGTCTCGACTTGATGCGCTTGGCCATAGGTGCTGATACGCCGCCGGAATCGGTCGCGGCAAGGCGCGGTGCCGGGCGGGGGTGCGCGGCGCGCACGGCCGGGCCCGCGCGCCGCCCCGCTCCCGCCGCGATCCCTCCGTCGCCCGCACGACAGGGCGCCGGCAAACGAGGACGCGCGCGTGATACCCTGGGTTCATCTCGATACCGGATCCGTGCCCGGCGGCGGCACCGACCTGCGCCTGATGCGGCGCGGCGACGAGTTTGCCATCATGGCCGACACGATCGAGCTGATGAACAACCGGCGCAGCGGCTCGGAGGTGGCGCTCGCGGCGATGACCTGCGCGCGGCTCCAGGACCGGCCCCGCGCCCGGGTCCTGATCGGCGGCCTCGGCATGGGCTTCACCCTGCGGGCGGCGCTCGATGGCCTCGGGCCGCAGGCGCAGGTGGTGGTCGCCGAGCTGGTGCCCGCCGTGGTCGCCTGGGCCCGGGGGCCGCTCGCCCACGTCTTCGCCGGCTGCCTGGACGATCCGCGGGTCGACCTGCAGGAGGCCGACGTCAACCGCCTGATCCAGGCCGGACCGGAGCGCTACGACGCGATCCTGCTCGACGTCGACAACGGCCCGGAGGGGCTGATGCGCAAGGCGAACGACCGGCTCTACGACAATTGGGGGCTGAAGCGCGCCCGCTGGGCCCTGCGGCCGGGCGGCATCCTGGGCGTCTGGTCGGGCGCCCCGGACCGGAAGTTCAAGAGCCGCCTGCAGCGCTCCGGCTTCGCGGTCGACGAGCATCGCGTCCACGCGAGCGGCCGGGGCAGCGGCCCGAAGCACGTGGTCTGGCTCGGGACCCGGACCGAGGGGCGGTTCGAGGGCCCGGGTCAGAGCGACGGGAGGCCGGGCGACGACCGGGCGGCGGGCGGCCCGAGACCGCGCGGACCTGCCCAGGGCCGGCGCCGGCCGGGACGCTAGGGCGGCTTCAGCGCGGGCTGCGGCGGTCCGGAGGACGGGGCTGCCGCGCACGGTCGCACCCCCTGTCCCGGCGCCGGACGCCTCCGCACATTCTCGGCATGGGTGCGACGGGCGGGCATCTCTACACGGTCGAGGTCAGGCCGAGCCGGCATGATCCCGGTCACTTCACCTGGGCGATCCGCGACCGCGGCAAGCTGGTCCGGGGGTCGTACCGCCCGCACACCTCCGAGCACGCGGCGCGCGCCGTCGCGGAAGCCGAGGTCGAGCGCCTGATCGGCCAGGACGGCCGGTCCGGCGGCGCCTAGACCCGCCGCGCGGGACCCGGTTTCAGGTCCGCCCGAAGGGTATCGCGTCCCGTGATCCTGGCCCGCTCGTGGGCCGGCGCGGCGCCATGCGGAACTCGCATGGGTGTGTGGTCGGACCCGGGTACATATGCATGCCTCCGCGGCGCCCGATCCATTGCATGCCGCAATGCGGTATCCTATCTTTGCACTGCGGGATGGCGATGGCGTCGCGATCCCGCTGCCCTTCTTGGGCGTTTCCTCCCTAGACTTCGGGCCGCTCCTTCGGGAGTGGCCTTTTTTCTTTCCGCCGGCCGACCCGCCGCGCGGACCGCGCCCCGACGTCTCGACCGCGCGGAACCCGGAGCTTGGCGGTACGTTTTTCCGCCATGGAACACTATCGCTCCACACTTGGGACGACTGCCGTTGCCGTATTCGGGCTGGTGGCGGCCGCGCATATTCTGCATCCGGGCAATTACGAGGTGCAGACGCGTCCCGCGCGTCCTGCCGTGACAGACGCCGCGCCGGTCTCGAAGCCTTCCGCTGCACCGGTCACGCGGAGCGCCTGGGTCGACCCTCCGGCCAAGCTCGCCGCGCCGGAGACCACGGGTGCCCTGGCAGCCGCCCCGGCGCCGCGGGTCGCGGCGACGGTCCCGGACACCGCGATGCCGGCTGCCCCGCTCCCCGCCGAGATGGCGCGCCCGGCCGGGCCGCCGCGCAGGACCGCGGCGCACCGCGCGAAGGGGACGGAGCGCGGCGTCCACCGGGCGGCCCGCCTCCGCCACGCCGCCCTCGTCCGCACCGCCGAATCCGACCGGCCGACCGTCACCGCCGCGGCGCCGCAGCCCGCGCCGGCGGCCGCACCGTCGCAGAAGATCGATCCCATCGGCGACATCATCCGCGGTCTCGGATTCGGCCGCGACGGCTGAAGGGCTCCCGAAGGCCTACTCGACGTGGAGGGTGAGCTTCATCTTCGGATGAATGCCGCACTGGATGACGAAATCGCCCGGCTCGGCCAGGGTCAACCGCGTCTCGGTGCCGGGCTCCTGAGTGCCGGCGTCGAACGAGAACCGGTCCGCCTCGATGAAGGCGTGGTGGGTCAGGCGCGCGTCGCCGTTGCGCAGGGCGATGGTGTCGCCGCGGCGCAGGTACAGGTCGATCGGCATGTACCGGCCCGCCTTCTGCAGCACGATCCGCGTCGTGGCCGGCAGCGAGGCCCGGGCCGTCCCGAGACCGATGGTCGTCCCGATCAGCGCCAGGATCCCGGCGAACACGAGGGCGCGCAGGCACCGGCTGCGGAGGGACATGACCGAGATCCAGACGTGACGCGCTGCGGGCCGGACCCTCGGGGCCCTGGCCGTGCGGCCGAGCTTGCCGCCGCGTCGCAGCATGCGCGCAGCCTCTCAACCGGGCGCTACGATATCCGGTAAGAATTTATCGAGTTGGGCCGCTGTAGAGCGCATATACAGATAAAGAAATCTATTTATCTGTATTCGCCGTCTGATCCCGCGCTGTCGCGGGGGCATCCACGCGAGGCCAGGACGGTCCGGACATGCTCGCGGAAGACCTGGACGCGGGCCGGCAGCTCGCGCCCGGCCAGGGTGACGGCGCGCAAGGTGCTGCTGCGGGTCGCCCAGGGCCCGAGCACGCGCACGATCTGCCCGGCCTCCACGGCCCGGGCGGCCACGAGGCTCGGGAGATGGCCGATCCCGGCACCCGCGAGGGTGAGGCGGAGCGCGGTCGCGAAGTCGCTGACCCGGATCGCCGGGCTCAGCGAGAGCGGCTCCGTGCGGCCCTGCCCGTCGGAGAGGGTGAGCCCGGCCGTGCCGATCCGTTCCCGGGCGAGGATCAGGTCGTGGTCGCGCAGGCCCGCGAGGTCCGTCGGGGCCGGGCGGCGCTCCAGGTAGGCGGGGGCGGCGTAGAGGGCGAGCGCCAGGGTCGCGAGGACCATCGCGCGGTAGCCGGTCTCCTCCGCGCCGCCCAGCCGCAGGGCGAGGTCGATCCGGTTGGCCGCGAGGTCGAGGCGCGCGTCGGTGTTGAGCATCTCGACGGTGATCTGCGGGTAGGCGGCCCGGAAGCTCGCGACGATCTCGGGCATCACCTCGATCCCGAAATCGATCGAGGTCGTGATCCGCAGGTGCCCGGCCGGCACCGTGCGGGCGTCGCGGGCGGTCTCGGTCGCCTCGTCGAGGAGCGTCAGGCTCTCCTGGGCCTTGGCGTAGAAGGCGAGGCCCTCGGCGGTCGGCGAGACCGCCCGGGAGGTCCGGGCCATCAGCCGGACGCCCAGAGCCCGCTCCAAGCGGGAGATCCGACGGCTGACGCTGCCCTTGGTCTCCTGCAGCGTCGCGGCCGCGGCCGTCACCGTGCCGAGATCCACGACGGCGCAGAAGGCCCGCACGTCGTCGAGCCCGCCCCGGAAGGTTTCCGTTCTCGCAACCATGGGGTTCCGGATAGCAGGCTCAACCGGTGCCGTGAACGGGTCTACACGGCGGCTGCGGCGCAGCGAATCGCGCTCGGCCGTCTGCTCTGCAGGAGACACCCTTGAAGTCGATTCTCGCCTCCGGCCTGCTGGCCCTGCTGGTCGCCGCCCCGGTCGCCACCCCCGCGCTGGCCCAGACCCCACCGACCCGCGACCCGGCCCAGATCCAGGCCGGCACCTACGCGGTCGATCCCGGCCACACCCAGGTCGGCTGGCGCGTCTCCCACATGGGCTTCTCGAACTACGCCGGCGGCTTCTCGGACGTGTCCGGCACGCTGGAGCTGCAGCCGAAGAGCCCGGCCGCCGCCAAGCTCTCGGTGAAGATCCCGGTCGCCTCGGTGACGACCACCAGCGCCAAGCTCACCGACGAGCTCAAGGGCGACCAGTGGCTCGACGCCGCCAAGTTCCCCGACATGACCTTCGTGTCCACCAAGGTCGTGCCGGCCGGCAAGGACCACGCGAAGGTGACGGGCGACCTGACGCTCCACGGCGTGACCAAGCCGGTGACCCTCGACGTCACCCTGGTCGGCGCCGGCGTGAACCCGCTGAGCAAGAAGTACACGGTCGGCTTCGAGGCCACCGGCACGCTCAAGCGCTCCGAGTTCGGGGTGAAGACCTACGTGCCGCTGATCGGCGACGAGTTACACCTCACCATCGCGGGCGCCTTCGAGAAGCAGGACTGACCTGGGAGAATCCGCCATGGCGCGAGGGGTTTCCGCGCGGCGGTACTCCGCCGTGGCGATCCTGCTGCACTGGGCGAGCGCGCTGGGCGTGCTCGTCCTGATCGGCCTCGGCCTGACCATGACGCACGCGGCCCTGGCGCCGCTGCGCCAGTTCCAGCTCTACCAGTGGCACAAGTCGGTCGGGATCACCGTGCTGGCGCTGACGGCCCTGCGGGTCCTCTGGCGCCAGACCCACCGGCCGCCGCCGCACCCGGCCGGGATGCCGGCGCGGGAGCGCCGGGCGGCCGCGGCAGCCCATCACCTGCTGTACCTGCTGCTCGTCGGGCTGCCCCTGACCGGCTGGGCCGTGGTTTCGCTGTCGCCGTTCAACATCCCGACGGTGCTGTACGGGATCGTGCCCTGGCCGCACCTGCCGCTGGCGGCCATCGTCCCCGACCCGGGCTCCGCCGAGGCCGTCCTGAAGCGGGTCCACGCCCTGGGGGCGTGGTTCCTGGCGGCCCTTCTCGCCGTCCACGTAGCGGCGGCCCTGCGCCACCACCTCCTCCTGCGCGACGACGTGCTGCGCCGCATGCTGCCGGGGCGCCGGGCGTCGACTGCCCCCAATGTGGAGCCGACCCGATGAACGCGCGTCACCTCTGCCTGCTGGCGGTTCTCCAGGCCGTCACCCTGCCGGCCGCCGCCGCCGATTGGGCGGTGGATCCGGCCAGGAGCGCGATCCGGTTCTCCGGCGTGCAGGTCGGCGTCCCGTTCACCGGGCGGTTCGAGCGGTTCAAGGCCGACATCGATTTCGACCCCGCCAAGCCCGAGGCGGGGCACGCGCTCGTGCTGGTCGACCTCGCCAGCGCGCGGACCGGGGACGTCCAGCGCGACGAGGCCCTGCCGCAGAAGGACTGGTTCGACGTCAAGGCGGGAAGCGAGGCGCGCTTCGAGGTGACCCGCTTCGTCGACAAGGGGCAGGGCGACTACGCGGCCGTCGGCACACTGACGATCCGCGGCACGAGCCGGCCCGTGACGCTGCCGTTCCACCTGACCCTCGAGGGCGGCGCCGCGCACGCCGCGGGGCGCGTCGGTCTGGTCCGCACCGAGTTCGGCGTCGGGCAGGGGGCCTGGGCCTCGGGCCAGTGGGTGGCGCTCGAGGTCGGCGTCGAGGTCGACCTCGTCGCCACGCCGAACCCGGCCGCCGGCCACTGAGGTTGGCTCGGTTCGGATCCTTCGGACGTCGCGCGCTCCGTCATCGCGAGCGCAGCGAAGCGACCCAGGGCAGCGCGCCCTCCGTGAGCGTGGCGCTACTGGATCGCTTCGCTGCGCTCGCGAAGACGGCGGCCGGGCGTCGGAGGCCGCCCGGTCCCGGCCCGCTACCCCGGCCGGTCCTCCGACCCGGTGCCCAGCGCCCGCTGGACCATGACGCTGTCCGACCAATGGCCGTACTTGAAGCCCACCGCCCGCAGGTAGCCGACCCGCTCGAACCCGCAGGCCTCGTGGAGCCGCAGGGAGGCCGCGTTCTCGGCGTCGATGTAGCCGATCATCTGGCGGTAGCCGCCCGCCGCGCAGGCCTCGATCAGGGCCGGCAGCAGCCGCCGGCCGATCCCCGCGTGCAGGTGGTCGGGATGCACGTAGATCGAGTGCTTGAGGGTGTAGCGGTAGGCGGGCCGCTTCCGGAACGGCACCGCGTAGGCGTAGCCCGCCACCGCGCCGTCGCGGTCCGCCACGAGGTGCGGCAGACGCTTCTTGCGCATGGTCTTGCGCCGCCGCTTCAGGTCGTCGGGGAGCAGCCGGTCCTCCTCGGCGACGCCGACATCGCCGACGCCCCGGCTGATGTGGTGCTCGTAGATCGCCACCATGGCCTCGACATCGGCGTCCGAGGACGGGCGGATGACGATGTCGGGGCAGGACCGGGCCGGGACCGGGCCGGGCGTCTCGACCTCGATCTCCATCAGGCCCCCTCCCGCGCCACGTAGGTGTGGAAGCGGATCCGCCCGTCCGGGTCGACCTCGCGGTAGACGCCCTGGATCTCGGCCTCGAAGCCCGGGAACAGGTTGGCCGAGGCCTCGAACATCTTGAAATAGTCGAGCATGGGCTTGGCCCGGTCGTCCAGGCGCTCGCCGGGCAGCACCGTGCCGATGCCCGGCGGGTAGACCAGCATCAGCGTGGTGGCGATCCGCCCCTCGGCCTCGGCGATCGGCACGTAGTCGACCTTGTTGCGCGTCAGCAGCTGGGCGGCCCGCTTGGGCGGCATCACCATCTCGGGCAGGTGCTCGGGAGCGAATTGCCGCCGCTGCAGCGTCGAGGTGCCGGCCTCCCGGTGGAACGCGTGGAACTCGCCGCAGAGGTCGCGCAGGCGCACGCCGCGGTAGCGGTTCGGCCGGCGGTTGACGAATTCCGGCATGGCCTCCTCCAGCGGGACGTTGTCGTCGTGGAGCCGCTTGAAGGCGACGAGGCCCGAGATCAGCGTGCCGGCCTTGGAGGATTCCACCCCCGGGGTCAGCAGGAAGAGCAGCGAGTTCAGGTCGTTCTTCTCGGCGACGATCCGGTTCTCACGCAGGTATTGCGCCACGATCGGCGCCGGCACGCCGTGCTGGGCGTAGGCCCCCGTGTGCCGGTCGAAGCCGGGGGTCAGCACGGTGAGCTTGTTCGGGTCGGTGATGGCGTAGCCCGGCGCCACGTGGGTGAAGCCGTGCCAGCGCGCGCCCGGCTTCAGCTCCCAGTGGCGCGGCGTCGCGGCGAGCTCGTCCGTCGGCACGCTCTCCCACGGCACCTCGGCGCCGTCGGCGTTCACCGTCACGTCCGGCACGAAGGGGTCGAAGAACCAGCGCCGCGCGGGATCGCGCTCGTTCTCCTCGAACTCGCGCCGGATCGCCCGGACCTTCTTGCGCCACTCGATCCCGAGCCGGATCGTGTCGTCCCACAGGATCATGCCCGAGCGCCCCTTCATCATCTGGGCGCCGACGTCGAGGGAGGCGAAGAGCGGGTAGAAGGGCGAGGTCGAGGCGTGGACCAGGAAGCTCTCGTTGAGCCGCTTGTGCTCGACCCGCCGGGTCTGGCCGCGGATGTGGCCGTCGCGGGTGTGGATCTGCGAGGCCTGGGAGAAGCTCGCGAGCTGCTTGTGGGTCGATTGCGTGGCGACGATGCCCGGCGAGGTCTCGTCGAGGCCGGTCAGCCCCATGGCGAAGCGCCTTGCGTAGAGCGGGTGGAACTTCATGAAGCCCGCCCAGGCCTCGTCGAACAGGATGTAGTCGCAGAGGTGGCCGATCTTCTCCAGGATCTCCTGGGCGTCGTAGATCGTGCCGTCGTAGGTGCACTGCTCGATCACCGCGACGCGGAACGGCCGCTCCCGGCGCCACGCCTCCGGGTCGGTCACCAGCGGGTTGCGGCGGATCTTCTCCCGGATCCGGGTCTCGTCCAGGGCCTCGTGGAAGATCGGCCCGATCAGCCCGTAGGCGTTGCGGTCGGTCTCCAGGAAGATCGGGATGCCGCCGCCCAGGAACAGGGCGCCGTGGTGGGCCGCCTTGTGGTTGTTGCGGTCGAACAGGACGAGGTCGTCCTCGGCCACCAGGGAGGACAGGACGATCTTGTTGGAGGCCGAGGTGCCGTTGAGGACGAAGTAGGTCTTCTCCGCCCCGAAGATCTTGGCGGCCTCCTTCTGGGCCTTCAGCGCCGGACCCTCGTGGGTCAGGAGGTCGCCGAGGTCGAGGACCGAGTTGTCGAGGTCGTCGCGGAAGATCGCCTCGCCGAGGTGCTCCACGAAGATCCGGCCGATCGGCGACCGGTTGTAGAAGATGCCGCCGTTGTGGCCCGGGCAGGTCCAGAGCTGGTTGCCCTTCTCGGCGTAGTCGACGAGCGCGCCGAAGAACGGGGTCTTGAGGGTCTCGGCGTACTGCGTGACCCGGCTGACGAGGCCGCGGGCGATGAATTCCGGCGTCTCCTCGGCGAGGAAGATGTAGCCGTCGATGAAGTCGAGGAGCTCGACCGGGATGTCCTCCAGCCGCTTGCGGCGGACCATGATGACGATCGGCATCTCCAGGCCGCGCCGGCGCATCATGTCGATGAGGGCGGCGGCCTTGCCGTCGAGGCCGCGCTTGCCCCAGTCGACCACGAGGCAGCCGACCGCCGCGTCGGTCTGGACCGCGATGGCCGCGTCCTCGACGCGCCGGGCGCGCACCACCTCGAAGCCGCGCTGCTCCACGGCCGCCACGATCTGGTTGACGCGCGCGCCCTCGAGATCGTCGGGGTAGAAGGCCGGGGCGCACATCAGGACCGTGAAGCGACGGTGGAAGTCCATGGAGCCCTCTCTGGCCTCGGATGCAGCGGGTGGCTTTCCGGCCCGTCTGCGACGATTGCATGACACGGCGCGCGGCGGGCGGTCGCGGTCCGGACGAAACACCGTGAACCGGGCCGGCCACGACCGCCGCGCCGTCAGGATCGGCCGCGGGTCCCCTCTCCCGTGCGGGAGAGGGACAGGGTGAGGGGTGAGACCTCACCGGACGAGGCTCCCCCTCGAATCGCGTCGATCGGGTGCTTGATCCCGAAGCCTCTTGTCCCTCACCCCAACCCTCTCCCGCGCGGGAGAGGGGGACCCTCACACCCCGCGGCGCCGCTCCCAGACGGCCGGGTTGACCAGCCCGCCCGGCCGCCGGCCGGCGAGGACGTCGACCACGCGGGTCGCGGCGGTCTCGGCGGTGCGGATCAGGGCCGCCCCGGTGGAGCCGCCGACATGGGGTGTCAGGATCGCCCGGGGCTGGCGGGCCAGCGGGTGGTCGACCGGCAGCGGCTCCTGGGCGAAGACGTCGAGCCCGGCGCCCGCGATCGTGCCCGCCGCCAGCGCCTCCACCAGGGCCGCCTCGTCGATCAGGCCGCCGCGGCTGGTGTTGATCAGGAAGGCCTCCCGCTTCATCCGGGCGAGCTGGTCCCGGCCGATCAGGCCGCGTGTGCCCGGGGTCAGCGGCACGTGCAGGGAGACGATGTCGGATTCCGCCAGGAGCGCGTCGACCGAGGCGGCCCGCAGGGCGCCGGCGTTGGCGAAGTCCGCGTCCGGGCGGCTCGGGCCGTAGGCCAGCACCCGCAGGCCCAGGGCGGCGCCGAGCCGGGCGGTCGCCTGCCCGATCGCCCCGAAGCCGACGAGGCCCAGTGTCAGGCCGGCGAGCTCGATCAGCCGGGCGGTGAACTTGAAGCTGTCGTCGCCGGCCCGGACCGAGCGGTCGGCCTCCGGCAGGGCCTTGGCCAGGGCGAAGATCAGCGCCAGCGTCTGCTCGGCCACCGAGACGGCGTTGGCGCCGGGCGTGTTCACCACCACGATCCCGGCCCCGGTCGCCTCGGCCGTGGCGACGTGGTCGGTGCCGGTGCCGTGCACCCCGATCACCCGCAGGGCCGGCGCCGCCGCGATGGCGCGGGCCGGGAAGCCGGTGTTGCGGGTGATGACGGCGACGCAGTCGGCGACCTCGCGCGCCAGCGTCTCGGGATCGGTCCCGCTCGCCGGGCGCGGCTCCAGGCCGGCCGCGCGCAACCGATCGAGGCCCGCCGCGTGGATCGGCTGGACGATGAGGCACGGACCGGTGATCACGGGAGAAGACCTCTGCACAAGAGGAGGGGTGACAGGCACGTTTCGCGCCGGGCCCGTCTAGGCGGGGTGGGCAACCCTGGCAACCGGGCGCCCCGATCGCGGCGCCGCGGCCGCCGGTCGGCGCTCCCGCGGGCCCGTCGGGATCCGGTGGTCGCGCGGTCGAACGCCCCGGCGGCCCGACCGGCCGCGCACGATCCACGAGAAATCGCGGCCGGGTCCGGCCTCGGCGGCCTCGTCCGGACCGATGATCCCAGCCGTGCGTCTCGGCCGAGCTGCGGCCCGGCCCTCCGTGAAATCGCCGCCCCGATCGCGCGAAGATGGTCGCGTCATTGATAAACACGACGTCCTGAAATACATCTATGTATATACGACAATAAATATCGACAATGGTCGATCAGCGATGCAATCGCATTGTAGAGTTGTAATTACTCCAAATGTATTTTTGACACATGTAGAGATATTTGCTGCCTTGCTCCGTGATTCGGAGCCATCGTCACGACAATGCAGTCCCACGACTTTTCAGTACCTGTTTCCGCGCGGAACCGGCGCCGGCGGCGCGCGGCCCGGCCGGTTCTCCCGATGGCCGTCCTGCTGGGCATCGTCGGTTCCGGGCCGCACGCCGCCCGCGCCGAGGAGGCCGGGGCCGGCCGGGACGTCCAGCTCGACGAGCTCTCGGTCGCGAGCGCGGCCGCGCCGCGCGGCCCAGTCCCGGCCTATGCCGGCGGTCAGGTGGCGCGGGGCGGGCGCCTCGGCCTTCTGGGCGATACCGAGACCCAGAAGGCGCCCTTCAGCATCGCCAGCTACACCGACACGCTCATCCGGGACCGGCAGGCGCGGACGGTGTCCGAGACTCTGGTCCTCGACCCGTCGGTGCGCGCCACGCAGACCACGGGGGCGCCGTTCGACTCCTTCTCCATCCGGGGCTTCCCCTCGAACGAGAACACCAGCGGCGAGGTCGCCTTCGACGGGCTCTACGGCATCGCCCCGAGCTTCCGCATCTTCACCGACTACGTGGAGCGCATTGAGGTCCTGAAGGGCCCGTCCGCCGCCCTCACGGGGGTGTCGCCGAACGGCGCGGTCGGCGGCGTGGTCAACATCGTCCCCAAGCGCGCCGGCGCGGACCTCACTCGCGTCACGCTGGATTACGGCTCGTCCGCCTGGGGCGGCAGCCAGGTCGACGTCGCCCGCCGCTGGGGGCCGGGCCGGGAGTGGGGCGCCCGCGTCGTCGGCAGCCTGCACGGCGGCGCCACGCCCTTCGACCGCCAGACCGAGACGACCGGCGTCGGGGCCCTGGCCCTCGACTACCAGGGTGACCGGTTCCGCGCGTGGCTCTACCTGCTGGCACAGACCGACCGCTTCAACGCGCCACTGCGCCCGTTCCTCCTGCGGGCCGGCGTGCCCGTGCCGCGGGCGCCCGACGGCCGCCTGAACCTGACCCAGCCCTGGGAATACTCGGACGTCGACGATCGCGGCGGTCTGCTGCGCACCGAGTACGACCTGACCGATCAAGTCACGCTGTTCGCGGATGTCGGCGGCGGGCAGACCGGCGTGGAGCGCTACTTCCAGTCGGCGCCGACGATCCTCAACGGCCGCGGCGACACGACCAGCACGCCGCAATTCTACGCGCTGGGCGTCGACCGGCTCACCTACGACGGCGGCGTCCGGGCCCGGTTCGAGACCGGCTTCATCCGGCACGCCCTGACGGTGCAGGGCTCCGTGTACGACGAGGCGACGGGACGGCGGTTCTCGCCCGGCCGGGGCGCCTACCTGTCGAACCTCTACGCGCCGGCCCTCGTCCCGTACATCGCGCCGATCTACGGCATCGGCCGGCCCCGCCTGTCCG
Source organism: Methylobacterium sp. Leaf361 (assembly GCF_001424445.1). Lineage (NCBI taxonomy): Bacteria > Pseudomonadati > Pseudomonadota > Alphaproteobacteria > Hyphomicrobiales > Methylobacteriaceae > Methylobacterium > Methylobacterium sp. Leaf361. The sequence goes on from NZ_LMPY01000078.1 coordinate 277,932, forward strand.
ACAGCACCCTGTCGGGGATCGCGGTGGCCGACACGCTGTCGGCCCTCGACGAGCGGATCCTGCTGACCCTGGGCGTGCGCCGCCAGCGCGTGGAGGCGCACAACTACCTATCGAATGTCGGCACGCTCACCTCGTCCTACGACAAGAGCGCCACGACCCCGATGGTCGGCCTCGTGGTGCGGCCCTGGGACTCGGTCTCGCTCTACGGCAACTATATCGAGGGCCTGAGCCGCGGCGACGTGGCCCCGGCGGTGGCGACCAATTCCGGAACGATCCTGGCTCCCTACGTGGCCCGACAGGTGGAGGCGGGGGTGAAGCTCGATCTCGGCCGGTTCGGCGCCACGCTCGGCGCCTTCCGGATCACCAAGCCCGCGGGCGAGCTCGGCCCGCAGGGGCGCTTCGCGGCGACCGGCGAGCAGCGCGTCGGCGGGCTCGAGTTGAGCCTGTTCGGCGAGCTTACCCCGGAGGTGCGGGTGGTCGGCGGCGTGACCCTGCTCGACGGACGCCTCGTCCGGACGGCGCTCGCCGCCAATCGCGGGCACCGGCCGATCGGCGTGCCGGAGGTCCAGGCGAGCCTGGGGGCCGAGTGGGACCTGCCCGGGCTGCCCGGCCTGACCCTCAACGGCGCGGTCATCTATACCGGGCGGCAGTTCGTCGACCTCGCGAACACCCAGGCCCTGCCGGACTGGGCGCGCCTCGACCTCGGCCTGCGCTACACGACCCGCGTCGCCGAGCGGCCGACGACCTTCCGGGCCAGCATCCTCAACGTGACCGACGCGCGGTACTGGACCGGGGTCGCCTCGTTCGGCACCTTCTTCCAGGGCGCGCCGCGCACCTACCTGCTGTCGATGGCGGTGGATCTCTGAGCCGGGCCGGCGCGGCGGCGCCGGATCTGTCGGACGGCGCGATGTTTCACGGGTAACATTTTCTTAACCCTGAGGGGCGGCCGCGCGGGACCGGCGAGCTGTTGCAGCGGCGCCGTCGCGGCGCGGCGCCGGCCGGGTTACCACCGGTCCACCATGACCACATCGAGCTGGCGCACCCTCCGCAACGTGCAGGCCCGGGCGCGGCTAGAGAAGGCCCTGCCGGCCATCTTCCCGGCGCCGGTCCTGCAGCACGCCCTCGCGCGGCCCCTGATCCCGCCGACGCCGCGGCTCGCCGTCGAGAGCTACTGGCGCAACCACATCCTCCGGGCCGACCGGCTCGCCCGGGCGCTGGCGGCCCGCTCCGGCACGCCCGAGGGCTGGGCGTGGCAGATCGGGGCCGAGGGGCGGGCCGGGAGCTTCCGCACGCCGCCCGCGCCATTCCGCGATCCGGCCTTCGCCCGCGGGCGGGGCGCCTGCTGCATCTGCGGCCAGCCAGTCTACCGGTTCGGCTGGCACCGGGATCTCTGGGCGCGCGGCGCGCCCAACACCAATGCCGGCTGGCACGCGGCTTGTGTCGCGGCCTGGAAGTTCTGGATCGCGCCGCACGCCCAGGTCCGGGCGCTCAAGCTCCGCCAGCGCCACCGCTGCACCACCACCGGCAAGCGCCTGCTGAGGACGGCCGAGGTCGACCACCTGCTGCCACTCTACCGGGTCTGGCGCGAGCACCGCGACGCGCCCTGGCCAGAGCTCCTCGGCTACTGGGGCGCGCCGAACCTGCAGGTGGTCAACCGCGCCGCCCATCTCGACAAGTGCCGCGACGAGGCGGCCGAGCGCTCCCGGACCGTGCAGCTCGCCCGTTTCCGGGTGGTCGAGGACGAGTCCGGGTTCAGCGTGGTCGAGGAGGAGTGACCGGCCGGCTCAGCCATCCAGGGCCCGGAAGGCCCGCGACAGGTCGGCCAGCAGGTCGGCCTCCGCCTCCAGGCCGACCGACAGGCGCAGCAGCCCGTCGGTGATGCCCGCGATGGCGCGGGCCTCCGGGTCCATCGCCGCGTGCGTCATGGTCGGCGGATGGGCGATCAGGCTCTCGACGCCGCCGAGCGACTCGGCCAGCGTGAACACCCGCAGGGCCTCCACGAAGGTCCTCACCGCGTCGCGGCCGCCGGCCAGCTCGAAGCTCAGCATCGCCCCGAAGCCCGCCTGCTGCGCCTTGGCCAGGGCGTGCCCCGGATGCGTCGGCAGGCCCGGATAGTGGACCCGGGCCACCGCCGGATGGGCGTCGAGGAAGGCCGCCAGGGCCGCTGCGTTGCGCTGCTGCTGCTCCACCCGGACGAACAGGGTGCGCAGGCCGCGGAGCGTCAGGTAGGCGTCGAGGGGCGAGCCGGTGACGCCGATCGTGTTCGCCCAGGCGGCGAGGTCCTCGCCCATCGCCTTGTCGGCGGCGATCACGGCCCCGCCGATCACGTCGGAATGGCCGTTCAGGAACTTGGTGGTGGAGTGGACGACGAGGTCTGCCCCCAGGGCGATCGGCTGCTGCAGGGCGGGCGACAGGAAGGTGTTGTCCACCACCGCCAGCGCCCCGGCCGCCTTCGCGTCCGCGGTGATGCGTCGGACATCGACCACGCGCATCAGCGGGTTGCTGGGCGTCTCGATCAGCACGACCTTCGGCCCCGCGGCGAGCGCCGCCGCCAGCGCGTCCGGATCGGTCTGGTCGACGAAGGCGACGCGGTAATGCCCCCGGTCCGCGCGGAAGCTGAGCAGGCGGTGCGTCCCGCCGTAGCAATCGTGCGGCGCGACCAGGAGATCGCCGGGCCGCAGGCTCGACAGGGCGAGGTCGAGGGCTGCCATGCCGCTCGCCACCAGGACGGCGCGGGCGCCGCCCTCGAGCTTGGCGATCGTGTCGGCCAGCGCGTCCCGGGTCGGGTTGCCCAGACGCGAGTAATCGTAGGGGCCGGGCTGCTCGAAGGCCGGGAACTTGAAGGTTGTCGACAGGTGGATCGGCGCGATCACCGCACCGAAGGCCACGTCCTGGGCCACGCCGTTGGCCGCCGCAACGGTACGGGCCGCTAATCCCTCTGACATCGCCTCGTCCTCCACGCAGAGATCGCCCGCCCCGTCCGACCGAGGCGGGCGAGCGTTCTTTATGGAGAACGGATCAGACTTTCAAGAGAACGAGAGGGTCGTTTCGGCGCCTCGGTGGTCCTCGCCGGTGTCGACCGCCAGGGCGCCATGCTGGCGAAGACCCCGTCCCGACGGATCAGCGCGTGCAGCAGCGCCGCCGCCAGATGCGCGAGGATCAGGGCGAACAGCCCGTAGGCCAGCGCGGTGTGGAGCCGGCGCAGGGCCGCGTACAGCATCGGGTCCTGCGGCAGGATCGGCGGCAGGACGACCGAACCGGCGAGGATGACGGGGTAGCGCGCCGCCGACAGCATCGCCCAGCCGATCAGCGGCATGGCCAGGATCAGGCCGTAGAGCAGGATGTGCGAGGCGTGAGCCGCGCGCTTCTGCCAACTCGGAAGATCGGCCGGCAGGGGCGGCGGCGCGTGGCGCCAGCGATAGGCGAGTCGGAGCCCGGCGAGGACCAGAATCAGGATCCCGAGCGGCCGGTGCAGGGCCACGAGGGCTCCGTACTCGGCGAGCGACGCCACCATGGCGACGCCGATCAGCAGCATGGCCAGGATCAGCGCCGCCATGGTCCAGTGGAGCAGGCGGGCGGGCCGGTCGAAGCGGTCGGGCTCGGTCACAGGGCGGCTCCGTGGATCGCGGCGCCGGTGACGCCACTCGGGGTCTTGGCCTCGCCGGACCGGCGGGTGACGGATCGCGCGTAGGCGGCCGACCGGGCGCTCAGCAGCGGGTCGTCGCTCGGCGCGATGCCGTCCGGCAGCACCAGCGGATCGAAGTTGACGTCGCGGCAGCTGGCGGCGGCCTCCGGTGTCGCCTCCGTGAGCGTCAGGGTGCCGACATCCACCGTCTCGCGGTCGGCCGGCCAGGGCCGCGTCGCGTCGGCGGTCGGGTCGCCGGCCTGGCCGAGCGTGACGATCAGGTGCCAGTGCCGGGGGCCCTGGGCCAGCTGCACGGCGAGCGCGTCGAACAGGGCGTTCGCGCCGCCCGGCGCGGCCTCGACCGCCGGCGCCGGGTCTGGGACGAGGGCCCAGCGCACCGGCCGGGCGGCGCCGTCCGCGGCGACGAACCGGAAGGCGTTGAGGCTCCAGTAGGTGCTGTCGGCGAAGCCCGCGGTCACGGTCCGCGCCTTGATCAGCGCGGCGGCCTTCGCGCTCTCCGGATGGTCCGCGAAGAAGGCCTTCAGGCGCTCCGGATCCGGCTTGCCGGTGGCCGGATCGGGCTTGGCCGCGAGGAGCTGCGCGTAGAAGGCCTCGGGTGTGCGCACCGGAAAGACCGGGATGTTGTTCATGCCGGTGCGCCACTCTTCGCCGTCCGGCAGCCGGAAGCGCAGGGCGAGGCTGCGCACGGTGGCGGCGGCGTCGGCCGCGTAGGGCTGGCCGCCGGCCAGCGCCACCCGCCCCTCGACCGGCGTCACGCGTCCCGCCGCGAACACGCCCGCCTTCGAGAGGCGCGCGCCCGCGCCGTTGCCCGTGAAGCGGCCCGCGACGCACATCCCCTTGGCGTGGTTGCGCCGGAAGCCGGGATGCGGTCCGTTCACCTGCTCGAACCGGTCGATGATCCGGGCCGGCGTGAGCAGGCCGGG